>JAJYPA010000192.1 GCA_021795795.1 Pseudomonadota bacterium
GCTCAAGCGGCAAAAGATCGGGCAGAGCAGGATCGCCGTCGTGTAGAGGCTCATCAGCGAAAATCAGCTCCCCCGGCAGACGATACGGACGAACGTTCGAGCCAATCAACCGCCTCGGGTGAAGTCGTCCATGGTGGCATTCCTATTACCGGGCGCATTGTTCGCACCTACGGCGCGCCCATCGCCGAAGGTGAAATGCGCTCACAGGGCATTCTGTTTTCCGCTCCCTTGGGTACGCCGGTTCGGTCGGTTGCGTCAGGCGAGGTTGTCTATGCCGACAGTATGAAAGGCTGGGGCAATCTGGTTATTCTCAGACACGCCAACGGCTACCTGTCGCTGTATGCCCACAACAGTGAACTCAAAGTTCAAACAGGCATGAGGGTCAAGCAAGGCACGGTACTGAGCCTGAGCGGGCATGTCTACGGGCAAGAAACGGGCATGTATTTTGAGGTGCGCAAGGGGAACGACACCATCAATCCACTGCGCTGGGCGCCGTATCGGTCTCTGGAACGCTAACTCGTTACAAATCCAGGGGAGACAAAATCGAGATATGGCCGCCTCTGGAACAAAAAGCTTGCTATGCTTTTGCGAACCTGACGCGCGCGGTTGAACGCATGACCCTTGCAGCAGTCTCAGGCATGGTTTTCTGTATGCACGGGAATGGATTACGCGAACCACCACGTTGAATGTCGCGCCCGTTTGTTTTTGTTTTGGAGAAAAAATTATTATGGCTCAGTGGTTACGTAAAGCTTCTGCCCTCGGCGTTGCCGCCGTTTTCGGGTTTTCTGTGGCAATTGCCGTCAACGCGCTTGCAGAAAAGGATCAGACCGCTGATTCAACCATCCCGCTGAACGAATTGCGCACATTCACTGATGTGTTGATGCGCGTGAAAGCCGACTATGTCGACACCGTCACCGACAAGACCCTGATGGACAATGCGATTCGCGGCATGATCGATCGCCTCGATCCCCATTCGAATTATCTCGACAAGGCCGAGTTTAAGGATCTCAAGGAAACCACAACAGGCAAATTCGGTGGCCTGGGATTACAGGTCGGCACGAAGGACAAGGTGATTACCGTCATCTCGCCAATCGACGACACCCCAGCCCAAAAAGCAGGTATCAAGGCAGGTGACAGGATCGTCAAGATCAATGGGGAGCTCACCCAGGGTCTTGATCTTGAAAAAGCAGTGAAAATGATGCGCGGCGATCCGGGCACGAAAATCACGCTCACACTGGTACGCGATGGTGTCGACAAACCGTTTGACGTCACACTCGAACGCGCCATCATCAATGTCAAGTCGGTCAAAGCCCGTATGCTCGATCCGAACTTCGGTTATGTGCGCATAGCTCAATTCCAGTCCGACACGACCGAGCAGCTGCAAGATGCGCTCAAGCAACTAATCAAAGACAATGACGACAAACCGCTCAAGGGCTTGGTACTGGATCTGCGCAATAATCCCGGCGGTGTGCTTCAGGCAGCGGTCGGCGTGGTAGACACCTTCGTCAACAAGGGCCTGATCGTATACACCAAGGGCCGCGTAGAAGATGCGCAGATGAGTTTCAAGGCACATGAGGGCGATATGCTCAATGGTGCCCCCATCGTGGTTCTGGTTAACGGTGGATCGGCATCCGCTTCGGAAATCGTGGCAGGTGCCATGCAGGATGATCGCCGGGCATTAATTGCCGGTGAACGCACCTTCGGCAAAGGTTCGGTGCAGTCCATCATGCCATTGACCAATGGCGGTGCGTTGCGCTTAACCACTGCCCGCTACTTTACGCCGTCGGGCCGCTCGATTCAGGGTGAGGGCATCAAGCCGGATGTCGAAGTGCATCAACTGAAGGTATCGGATATCGACAAGGTTTTCTCCATCAAGGAAGCCGATCTGGCCGGTCATATCAGCAACCCGAACAAACCAGATCAAAAACCGGCTGCTCAGCCAATTAAGCAGATGATCAACACCGACGATAAACCGTTGGTAGAAACCGATTATCAGCTGTATGAAGCACTCAATCTGCTCAAGGGCATGTCCATCGTGGCGCATCGCGATCAGGAATCAACGCACTAAGCCCGTATGCCAAGCAATTGGGCTGAACAGGAATTACTCCCTGAATAGTGTCCCTGGCTATTTATTTTCGGCCCGCCTAAAGGTAATTTAGGCGGGCCGAATTTTATTATTTTTCTTTCGACACCCCGCTGTTTTGACCCCACTAGGAGAATCCGCATGTCCTTAAAAGCCATGATCCTGTTGGCACCGGGCTTTGAAGACCTCGAAGCTGTGACCATCATCGACCTGCTGCGCCGTGCAAAATTTCAGGTTGCCATCATCAGCCTGCGTGAAGATGAAGTAACCGGTACCCGCGGAACCCGGATCGTCACCGATGGCAATCTCGCGCTACTTGACAGGCAATCGGTATTCGATCTGCTCGTGATCCCCGGCGGACAGCCGGGTACGGACAATCTCGCCGCCGACTCAAGAGTGATCCAACTGTTTAAGGCCCAGGCCACCTCTGGGCGCTGGATCGCCGCCTTGTGCGCCGCACCAAAAGTGTTGGCGAAAGCTGGCCTGATCAAGGGCAAACGAATCACACATTACCCCGGCGCCTTGACCACAACGGAACAACAGGGCGCAATGATTACTGATAATCCCGTAGAGGTGGATGGCAAGCTAATTACCGGACGCAGCCCTGGTGCGGCCATGGATTTTGTCTTGATGCTGATCGAGCAGATTGCAGGGTCACACCTGCGCCAGTCGATCGAGTCCGATCTGGTGCGATGATGATGTCTTCAGGCCATCCCAGTTCAATCCTTTCTCGCCAGAAATCGCAGGTGGCGTGAAGGCGAAGAATTCTGAGTCACAGTGAGATCAACCGTCTGCTGGGCGACCAGAGAACGTAAAAACAAAAACACCCGCTTTCGCGGGTGTTTTTTATCTATCCGAGGCGATTCGCGTTATTAAACACGCTCACCATGCTGGCTGATATCCAGACCTTCCGCTTCTTCTTCTTCCGTGACACGTAGGCCAATGGTGACTTTCAGTACCATCAGGATGATGAAAGTGATCACCGCATCATAGATGATGGTGAAACCAACGCCTTTGAGCTGGATCAGTAACTGAGTCAAAATGCTGCCATTTGCCGCAGCGCTCAGGCCAGCGCCACCAAAGGCGGCCGCAGAGAAGATACCGGTCAGCAAGGCACCGACGGTACCGCCGACGGCGTGGACACCAAAGGCATCCAGAGAGTCGTCATAACCCAGCATCCGCTTGAGGTATACCGCAGCGAGGAATGGGATGATACCGGCGGCAATACCGATCACAAAGGCGCCCACCGGGCCGACGAAACCGGAGGCCGGTGTGATGGCGACCAGGCCTGCAACAGCACCTGAGGCCATACCCAACAGGGTTGGTTTGCCGCGCATAATCCACTCAATCAGCATCCAAGACATCGCTGCGACCGCTGTGGCGATTTGGGTTACAGCCATCGCCATACCCGCCGTGCCGTTCGCCGCTACTGCAGAACCAGCGTTGAAGCCGAACCAGCCAACCCACAGCAGGGCTGCACCGGCCATGGTGTACGCCAGGTTGACTGGCGGCATGGCTTCTGTACCGTAGCCTTTGCGTTTGCCGAGCATGAGCGCGGCGACCAGACCCGCCACACCGGCATTGATGTGTACGACGGTGCCGCCAGCAAAATCTTGCACGCCGTCGCCCATTAACCAGCCACCACCCCAAACCATGTGCGCGATCGGGGAATACACCAGAATCGACCACAATGCCATGAAGATTAGCAAGGCAGAAAACTTCATCCGCTCAACAACCGCACCGATAATGAGCGCTGGGGTGATGATGGCAAACGTCATCTGAAAGGTCATAAATACCGATTCAGGAATGGTGCCGGTCAAGCTCGTGTACCCCATGCCTTTCAAGAAGACGGCGGAAAAATCACCCACATAAGCACCCGTGCCTTTAAAAGCCAGCGAGTAACCTACAATCGCCCACACCACACTAATTAACGCAGTGGTGGCAAAGGTGGCCGCTGCAACCGAAAGCAGGTTTTTACGACGCACCATGCCGCCATAAAACAGGGCGACCCCGGGAATGGTCATCATCAACACCAGCGCAGTGGAGGTGAGCATCCATGCCGTATCGCCCGAGTTCAACACGGGTGCCGGTGTATCGGCATTGGCTGCGGCTGAAAATACCATCCCTAATATCGCCATTAGCCCCATATAAACGCTGGGCATTTTTCTATTCATACTCATGTTATTTGCTCCTTAAAGCGCTTCTGGGCCGGTTTCGCCGGTACGAATGCGGATGGCCTCTTCGATGGTGGAAACAAAAATCTTACCGTCACCAATCTTGCCTGTACTGGCCGCCTTGGTAATGGCATCGATCACCGGCTCGACGGTCACATCGTCCACGACCATCTCCAGCTTCACCTTAGGTAAGAAGTCGACCACATATTCCGCGCCACGATACAGCTCGGTATGCCCCTTTTGACGACCAAAGCCCTTGACTTCAGTCATCGTGATCCCTTTCACGCCGATGGTAGACAGTGCTTCGCGCACATCATCAAGCTTGAATGGTTTGATAATTGCTGTAACCAGTTTCATAAAAACCTCTTGGGAAATGGGTGCGGTATTAGAAGCTCTTAGTGACGCTCAAGACTGCCGTTGCATCGCCAAGAAACTTCGTCGAGCCATCACTTGCTGTCGCCGTATCAAAACCTTTTTTGACGTTAGAATCGACATAAGCCAAGCTAACCGACCAATCCTGTGGAAGACTGTAAGTACCTCCCAACGACCAGTCGGTATAGTTGTTGTCACTGTTCGATACACCGCCGTTATTACCCTTGAACATCTGGTGACCTACATGAGCATCAAGCTTCAAACTTTCGGTCAGCGGATAATGGGCATCCAACTGGATGTAGGAACTGCCCTTACTATCAACCATGCCATAGTACTTTGACGCATTGATGTTGTATTGAGCAGTCAACCATTTGTACGATGCAGCAATGTGCAACTCGGTTGTATTGATGCCGGAACCACCGGTGGTTGTCGGATAGTAGACATAGAGGATACCTGCATCGAATCCCACATCATCGTTTAATGTGTAGTGGTAGCCACCGAACCAATCGGTTTCAAGCCCGACCAATTTATTATTAAACAGCGCATCATTAGAAATGCTCGATCCCCAGAAACCGGCATAAAAACCAGCTGGCAATCCCAGATTGATACCTACTTGCACTGCCGGTTTCTTGTAGGTTTGAGACATACCGCGATAACGATAGTCACTCACCACGGCGGCAGTACCAGATACTGAGACGGCTGGCGCATCGTCAGCATAGGTAGGTGCAGCAAAAGCTGACAGTGAGGCAACGACAGATGAAGCGATCAGTGTCATTTTCAATTTATTCATGGATCCATTCCTCATAAAAGGTGAGATTGTGCGAGTTGCCTGCTAGCTTTAACAGAAACCGTGCCAACTACATATCCCATTGTTTTTTAAAAAAACATCTATCTTGTCGAAATCACACGCTCGTACAAGCGCACCTCATTGGTGCGCTACCCTTATCGCACAGGATCGAAAATAGTGCAATTGTTGTGGCCTTAAAACGACAACCCATGCCATGCCTGTCACGATTTCTTCATAATGTGGCGTGTATTGCAGGGACGAGAAAATTGGGCGTCCGAACGCCACCGCAGAATAGCGGAATACAGTCTCCATTTCGATGCATCGATAGCAGCCGCCTCCGGAACACGATCTGTATCCAGGCCTGGATGTTGAGTGCTCTTACAACAGATGAGTATCAGCATTGGTACAAACACTGTCCAATATGGTGCTTCCGATCAATCCACCAACCTGCTGACGTAGTTATGGGATTGCATTTCTACCAGACGACTCAGAACGCGGGTGAACTCGCCATCAAGCAAGTCGGCATGGTCAAAATGAACGGCGGGCATCCCCTCGGGGAAAATCAATTTAATGCCGCGATCGTAAAACTCATCAATTAACCACATGAAACGGCGTGCCTGCGCAGGCGAGTGTTGATCGAACCGAGGCACGCCGGAAAGACAGATCGTGTGAAAACGATTGGCCAATTCGATGTAATCGGCCTTGCCGCGCGCGCCGGTACACAATTCGTCGAAATCGAACCAGGCTGCGCCATCGGCAAGGCAACGGGCCGTGATGGCACGTCCTGCGATCTCAAGCGGGACATTCTGCCCCACCTGCCCGCCGGCGGCCGCCCGAAGTGCTTCTGGCAGGGCCATAACGTCCATGGACCGGGGAGCGAAATTCTGGCGGTAATCCACATCACTATCGAACGGCACCATCGCCATATTTTCCTTGAGCAGCGCGATGGTGGGCAGGAATTGTTCGCGTTGCAGGCCATTGAGATAGAGATCATCCGGTGGCGTATTGGATGTGATAACCACAGCGACACCGTGATCGAACAGCCCTTGCATGAGCCCTCGAATCAGCATGGCATCGGTGATGTCGGCAATATGGAATTCGTCCAAACAAAGCAACCGGACACCGCGGGCGATGTCCCGGGCGACTGCCATCAAGGGGTTCTCGCAGCCTTTTAGTTCAGTAAGCCGTGCGTGGACATCCGCCATAAAACGATGGAAATGTATGCGCTGCTTCTGTGCCAGCGGCATACAGGAGAAGAAGGCGTTCATCACAAAACTCTTGCCGCGCCCGACACCGCCGTACAAATAAACCCCCTTGAAGGGCGTTACTGCGGGGATGGTTCGCAGCAATCGGCGCAACAACGGCACGGGAGGAAAAGGCGATGATCCCTTTACGCACTGTTCATACACGGTCTGCAGAACGGAACAGGCGTTCAATTGCGCGGCATCCAGCGTAAAACCACGTGCTTGCGCCTCGGCCTGCATGCACCGGGTCAGTTGATCGCTCGACATGAGCGGCCTCCGTTTGCGACAGGTGACTCATGGGGAGTCGAAGCGGAGAATGACGCGGGTAATGGCATTGTCCCGATCCTATCTCAACAGATAATACAGCCGCGTAACAGGCGCTCGACGGTCGAATCCGTCACAGAAGTGGCGGTGATGCGTTGCCATAGCGCATGATCTTCCAGGCTGACGAGCCGCTCGAATTCCTGCCATTGTGGCGCGGTAAGCCGATCGGCGTGTTCTTCCAGAAAACGGGCCAGCACCATATCGAGTTCGAGCATGCCGCGCCGGCAGTGCCAACGGATGCGATTGATGTCCTCCTCTGCAATCACGGCGGTCATACCGTCCGCTTCACCAGTAGCGATTTGATCTTGCCGATCGCCTGCGTGGGGTTGAGTTCTTTCGGGCAGACGTCCACGCAGTTCATGATGCTGTGGCAGCGGAACAATCGGTAGGGGTCTTCCAGATCGTCCAGGCGTTCGGTGAGTGCCTGATCACGGCTGTCGGCGATGAACCGATAAGCTTGCAGTAGCCCGGCCGGGCCGACGAACTTGTCCGGGTTCCACCAGAACGAAGGGCAGGCGGTCGTGCAGCAGGCGCACAAAATGCACTCGTACAGGCCATCGAGCTTGGCCCGATCTTCGGGCGATTGCAGGCGTTCGGTATCCTGACCCGGCTCGTCCTTATTGATGAGGTAGGGTTTGACGGATCGGTAGTGGTCGAGGAACTGGGTCATATCCACTACCAGATCGCGGATGACCGGCAAACCGGACAGCGGACGCAGCATGATCGGCTGCTTCAATTCGCTTAAGGGCGTCACGCAGGCCAGACCATTTTTGCCGTTGATGTTCATGCCATCCGAGCCGCACACCCCCTCGCGACAGGAACAGCGCACGCTCAGCGTTTCATCCTGTTCCTTGATCATCAGGATGGCGTCGAGCAGCATATTGCCTTCCGGCTCGATATCCAGATCGTAGTCCTGCATGTAGGGCTTAGCGTCGGTATCGGGGTTGTAGCGGTAGATGGAAAAGCGCATGGCGGAATCCTGCTAGTAAACGCGTGGCTTGGGTTGGAAGGCATCTACGGTCAGTGGCTGCTGGCGTACCGGCTTGTAATCGAGACGATGGCCGTCGGCGAAATAGAGCGAGTGCTTCATCCATTCGGCATCGTTGCGTTCGGGGAAATCATCGCGGGCATGTGCGCCACGGCTCTCCTTACGCGCGGCCGCAGAAATCATCGTCGCCAGTGCCACCGCCACCAGGTTCTCAAGCTCCAGCGCCTCGATGCGGCCCGTGTTGAATACCTTGCTGTGATCGCGCAGCACCACATCGGGTAATTTCGCCGCAATTTCCTGCATTTTTCGGACACCTGCCTGCAAGACGGCTTCCGTGCGGAATACACCGCAATGCGCTAGCATCGTCTTGCGCATTTCGTCACGCAATTGCGCCACGGTGATGCCTTCGCCCTTTGTTTCCCAACGCGCCATCCGCGCCGAGATGCGTTCTAAGGAAGCCGGTGGAACAGCACGCGCCGACGGGTTTTCACGGCAATAAGCAATCACGTCGTTACCGGCAGCGCGCCCGAAGACGATCAAATCGAGCAGTGAATTACTGCCCAGACGGTTGGCACCATGCACCGATACGCAGGCGCATTCGCCGATGGCGTAAAGACCGGGAACCACAGCCTGAGTGCCATCAGCCGATGGCTTCACCACGCGGCCATGCAAGTCGGTCGGAATACCGCCCATCATGTAATGCACGGTGGGTACGACGGGAATCGGGTCTTTGGCCGGATCGACATGGGCGAATTTTTTTGCCAGCTCACTAATCCCAGGTAGGCGCTGATGAATAACTTCCCGGCCGAGGTGATCGAGCTTGAGCAGCACGTGGTCGCCCTGTTCGCCGCAGCCTCGTCCTTCAAAAATCTCCACCGCCATGGCGCGGGAAACGACATCGCGGCTGGCAAGGTCCTTGGCATTGGGCGCGTAGCGCTCCATAAAGCGCTCGCCGTGCTTGTTCACCAGATAACCACCTTCGCCGCGCACCCCTTCGGTCACCAGCACGCCCGCACCATGAATCCCGGTGGGGTGAAATTGCCAGAACTCCATGTCTTCGAGCGGAATGCCGGCGCGCAGTGCCATCCCGAGGCCATCACCCGTATTAATCAGGGCATTGGTGGTGGCCGAGAAAATCCGTCCCGCACCGCCGGTCGCGAGCAAGGTGGCGCGCGCCTCGATCAATATCGATTCACCGGATTCAATGCCCAACGCCACCACACCCAAGGCATGGCCCTGTTCGTCCATAACGAGATCAATCGCGAAGTATTCTTCAAAAAAATGGGTACGGGCGGCGATATTGCGCTGATACAACGTGTGAAGCATGGCGTGCCCGGTGCGATCGGCTACCGAGCAGGTTCGCACAGCGGGGGCACCGCCGTACTCTTGGGTCATGCCGCCGAACGGGCGCTGATAGATCTTGCCGTTATCCAGGCGGTCGAACGGCATGCCGTAGTGCTCCAACTCGATCACCGCTTCGTTGGCGTTGCGGCACATGAACTCGATAGCATCCTGATCGCCCAGATAATCCGAACCCTTGACCGTGTCGTACATATGCCAGTGCCAGTTATCCGCACTCACGTTGCCGAGGCTGGCAGCGATGCCGCCCTGGGCTGAAACCGTGTGCGAGCGTGTGGGATACACCTTGGAGACCACAGCCACGCGAATACCGGCTTCGGCAAGCTGCAAGGCCGCACGCAGGCCCGCGCCACCGCCACCGATGATTACCGCATCGAATGTTCGCTTTTCCATCGTCATTCTGGGGGTCATGGTCGTGTTCATGCGGGGCTCCATAAAATCTGCACAGCCCACGCGGTATAGGCCACAAGCGCCAGAATCACGAATGCATGCAGGCCAAGCCGGATCAACGTGGGATGAACGTAATCCATGAAAATATCCCGCATGCCCAACCAGGCGTGAACAAACAAGCTCAGTAGAAAAATCAGGCTTAACAGGCGAACGGGCAAGCTATGGAACAGCATTTGCCAGTCGGCGAAATTCGATACGGGATGCCACAACAGATACCCGGTCATGAACAGGGTGTACAGAACCATGACGACGGCCGTCAGCCGCTGCGCCAGCCAATCCTTGATGCCGTAGCGCGCGCCGCTGGGTACTCGACTCACCATATCAACACCCCGATCAGCAGCGTGAGCACCAGGCTGACGACGAGCACCAGTTTCGCGGTGAGCCGCGCCTGTGCCAGATGAACACCGATATCCAAGTCCAGCGCCAGATACCGCAGCCCCATACAGAAATGATGCAGATAGGCCCAGACGACGACCAGCAATGCGAGCTTCACCACGTGCGAATGGAACCAGGACTGCACTTCTGCGAACCCTTCGGCCGAACCGAGCGACAACTGGAAAACATAAAGCAGAACCGGCAGCAGCAGGAACAGAAACGCGCCGCTGATGCGGTGCATGATCGATACGACACCCGGCAGGGGCAGCCTGATCTTGAGCAGATTGAGGGAAACCGGTCGACTGTCTGCCACGATTATTCTCCCGTCCGCATAATCAACCCCAAGACAACCATCCCGGAGGAGGCCGTCTTCTGGCGATCTGGAAGATGAGCAGCACGAGGCGTCAGGTTGTGCATAGCGGGCCTAATTCAGTTCGTCGAAATAATAGTGGTGTTCGGTATTCACATAACTCATGCGCCATTCCACCGGCTGATTCTTGTAGGTGAACGCCACCCGCTCGATGCAGAGCAAAGGCGCACCCACGGCCACGCCCAGCAGCTCGGCAACACGCTCATCGGCGAGCGCGGCGCGAATGCGTTCTTCCGCCGAAATGATGCGAATCTGGTACTGCGTTTCATACAGCGAATACATCGTGCCCTTGTGCGCGTTCACATGCTCTTCGACCATGGCGCTGGAAATGCCTTTCAGCAGTGCAGCGGGCAGGCGGATGTCGTCATACACCACCGCCTTGCCCGACAAAGTCAGCACCCGCTGAATCTGCACCAACGCGCTGCCGCTGCGAATGCCCAATCGCTTGGCCACCGCCGCATCGGCCTTGCCTCGACCAAAACCAATAAAATTGCTTTGCGGATAAGCCTGCTCGCCCGCCAGATTACGCAAATGCAGAAAGCGGTAGGTCGTGCCATCGTCGGCATGGGTCGCAACAAAGGTGCCTCTGCCCTGACGTCGAACCAGCATGTTCTCGGCCACCAGTTCATTGATTGCCTTGCGCACCGTGCCCTGACTAACCTCATAGCGCCGCGCCAGCGCCATTTCGCTGGGAATCATGGCGCCGGGCTGCCACTCTCCTTCAGAAAGGCTCCGGGTAATCAGCCGCTTGATCTGCTCATACAAGGGCAAAAAACTGGCGGTTTGCTGATTCATTATCATGGCGAAAAATAATACATCACCCTGTTCGGGCAAGTCTATATTGTCTTATATAAGACATAAGATTAAGCGAAAAGACAAGTGTAGAGGCGGAAGAACCGCCGGATGCTCAGAACGAAGGCGGGCTGCACGAACTGACGAGCGTGCAGGGCTCCTTGCCGACATTGCGAAAGCGGTGCGGCTGCCGACTGTTGAAGTAATAGGCGTCGCCCGGTTTGAGCACGCGCGTCGCCTCGCCCACCGTTACCTCCAGCTGACCGGAGAGAATGACTCCGCCTTCCTCGCCTTCGTGATAAAGCATGTTCAAACCCGTATCCGCGCCCACGTCATAGTGTTCGAACAAAATTTGCAGCGCATGACCCGCCCGGGCCGAACCGATCTGGCGATAGGAAATGCCTTCCCCGCCACTGATCTCGGTCAGCTCTCCGGCGCGGTAGAAAATTTCGCTCTCGGCAGGCGGCAATTCGTCGGAGAAAAACTCGGCCAACGTCATCGGAATCCCCGCCAGAATCCGCTTGAGCGCGCTCACCGACGGGCTGGTTCGCCCCGACTCGATCAGTGAAATGGTGGCGTGCGCCACCCCCGTTCTTTTGGCCAATGCGCGCTGCGACAATTGATGCCGTAATCGCACCAATCGAAGCCGAAAACCGACGTCTTGTTCCATACATTTCCCCGCCGTGCCATGAGGCTGTTATGCGTGTTAATAATCCAATAACAATACACCATAACAGAGCAATAAAATCAGCCAGTTAAATAGATAAAAATACAGTCTTGACGGCAGATAATGAACACCCCGACACTCGCCTCATATTCAACCGAGGAATCAACCGTGTCCGACCTGCCCAATCTCGATCATTACTGGCTGCCGTTCACCGCAAACCGGCAGTTCAAAAGCATGCCGCGCCTGTTCAAGGCCGCAAAAGGCAACTACTACACCACCATTGACGACCGCAGGCTGCTCGACGGCACGGCCGGGCTGTGGTGCGTCGCCGCCGGGCATGGCCGCGAGGAAATCGCCAGTAGCGTGGCAAACCAATTACGCACGCTGGACTACGCACCCGCATTCCAGAACAGCCACCCGTTGGCTTTTGAGGCCGCCGAGCGTCTGGCCCAATACATGCCGCCCGGTCTGGAGCGCATTTTCTTCACCGGCTCCGGTTCGGAGTCTGCCGACACGGCACTGAAAATCGCACTGGCGTACCACCGCGTGACCGGCAACCCCTTGCGCAACAAGCTGATCGGTCGCGAGCGCGGTTATCACGGCGTCAACTTCGGCGGCATCGCCGTGGGCGGTATCGCGGGTAATCGCAAGGCGTTCGGCAACAGCTTGGCCGGCGTCGATCACATCCGTCATACGCTGGATATCGGCCGCAATGCCTTTACGCGCGGCCTGCCGCAAGATGGCGGCATCGCACTGGCCGATGAATTCGAACAACGCATCACCACCCTGCACGATCCGGCCACCATCGCCGCGCTGATCGTGGAACCGATGCAAGGCTCAGCGGGTGTGCTACTTCCGCCGGTGGGCTACCTCAAGCGTCTGCGCGAGATTTGCGACAAGCACGGCATCCTGCTGATTTTTGACGAGGTCATCACCGGTTTCGGCCGCCTCGGCACTAAGTTCGCCTCGGATTATTTCGGCGTGGTGCCGGACATCCTCACCTGCGCCAAGGCGCTGACCAACGGTGCGGTGCCGATGGGTGCCGTCGCCGTCAAACGCGACATTTACGATGCCTTCATGGCCAACAGCCCGGCCGGTGGCATCGAGCTGCCGCATGGCTACACCTACAGTGCACACCCGGTTGCCTGCGCCGCGGCGCTTGCCATACTGGATATTTTCGCCACCGAAAAACTCGAAGACCGCGCCGCGGGCCTGAGCGCACACTTCGAAGAAGCAGCACACAGCCTAAAAGGCCTGCCGTTCGTCAAGGACATCCGCAACATCGGGCTTGTGGCGGGCATTGAACTGGAACCGATTCCGGGCAAACCCGGCGCGGCTGCGTTCGCGACCTATCTCAAGTGCTACGAGATGGGCGTGCTGGTGCGCTACACCGGCGACATCCTCGCCATTTCGCCGCCCCTCACCATCGAGAAAGACGAAATCACCCGTATTTT
>JAJYPA010000666.1 GCA_021795795.1 Pseudomonadota bacterium
TCCTACCCCACCGCTCCTAGAGATTGATAGAGATACGAGCTTCGCCTAATCGCCTTTGGAGCGACCTCGTTCCTCCATACACCGCCCTCCCCCATAGGTCCCAGATTGTGGGCTTGGCGGCGACCAGGCGATAGCCGCAGTGGTATAGCTCACAGGATGTAGCCCAAAAATCCACGGCAGCCCCTTGAATGTGGAGGTGCGTATCGCCGTCCCGTTCTTCGGTCCCGAGCACGGTAAGCAATTTGCCGTCGCGCCGGACGACGACCCCGGCCATGGTGAGTGTGACCATCAGAGCACCACCTTCCGCACCGTCCCGGCGCGGGCAATCAGCGTCGCCAGATCCACGATGGTGGTGGAGCGGTCGAACAGGAAGGTGAGGACGGCGCCGTCCCGATAGGACACGGTGACCGGGAGTGACGGCAGGTATTGCGGCTGCTGGCCGGACGGTCCATGCCGGCGGCCACGGAAAGGTATACCATTGAGGATGGCGTTGTGCATGACGGTCTCCGCGATGCCACGCCGGGATGGGCGGCTTCGATGGCACAAGATTACCCAAAGGTAATTTATTTGTAAATACCTATGGGTAATTATTTGGAGCCAGTGAAGAACAAGTTTTCTCTATAGACGCCATCAGCAGAATTTTGGGTAGTAGTATGGCGTTGTTATTGTGTATGTTGGGGCGCCCCGATTAGCCAACTGCGTGCGCTACGCCGCGTACTGAATGACCTTGGCCGCCCCCTCAGCCGCCGATAAAACCGGCACAAACTGCATCTCAAACCGATCTGCCTGGTGCTCAATCTCATGGATATTGGTGCGCAAGATGTTTTTCTGGGCAGGACTAATCGTAGGGTCTTCCACGTTTGGAACGCCAAAAATCAGCGCGGCATGGCGCACGCCAGTATAGTCTTTGCTGCATTTCAGCTGCCAGAGCTTGGCCTGGGCATCTTTGATACCTGATGGTTGGCGATTGGCGGACAGGATGCCAAAATTCAGTAACGTTTTCTGATTGCTGAATCCAAAACGGAAAGGCACCCCTCCAGCGTAAAGCGGGATAGACTTGTTGAAATAGGGTTTTAGCTCCGGAGAACGGGCAAGAACCGCATCCCGTACCTCGGTGAAAAATCGTTTGTTTGTTTCTTCTGCGGTTTCGTCCACATGCTCCTCATCGCTCCACTGCTCAAGGCTCCCTAGGCTGGAGTACATGAGCACACAGGTGCGGAAAGCGTCTGGAACAGAGGAGGCATATATGTGGCGCGTCTCGCCGGGAGTCAGTCCCATCACGCCGGGCGGCACCTGTGCAAGCATTTGATCCTGGTCTACCATCAGAGCAAGAGCTTTCAGGCCATGGTCGATCAGATTTGCCAACCCCTCTCCCTTCTTGCCGTATAGGGCGCGGAGACTATCGTCCCGGATGATACGTCGAGCCTGGAGCGCGTGCTCGTCCCGCACGATGGCCCCTACCGCCAAGCGATCTCCAGCGCCCTCTACCGGGTCAAAGAATAATGGGCATACATAGGTATTAGGGGTAAGCATCTTGGCTGAACAGATCCCGTGGCGTTGGAAACCGCGCCAGTACGCGCTCCCCTAAATTACGCACCCTTTCAGTGATAAAGTCTAGACCCCACCCAAAGTCCATATCGTCCTGAGGCCCCATACCGGGGAGAGATTCCGTCTGCTTCTCATAGGCGAACGTCGCTGACATTATCCGCATTTTGGTAGTTTCCCCAGCGATATCGGCAAGTTTTGCGATGACGTTTCCGGAGAATGGCTGTAAGCCCAGCGCCCGTTCATGGTCAATGTATGCGTGATCTTCCCCATCCCAGAGGAAGTTCCCGATATTGCGGTCGCCGTTCTCGATTAACTCATCCGCAGCAAGCGCCTGCGCTGCATCATCCCATGTGCAGACGATGACAGCTGCAATGGCAATCAGCTTTTCTTCTATCTCGGCGGGAAGCTCTGGAACAATTCCCAATCCGTGTTTCAAGTTAGGATACTCCGTATGGACGCTCCCGAAGAGGACTGTTCCATCAGCTCCCGATAGTAATACTGGCTCCGGCACCGAAATTCCCCACGCCCGCAAAAGGATCGCGCAGATGCACTCTGCTTCGATCTCTCGCCTTCGTATCCTCTTCGCCACTACGCGCACGCTTTCACCGTCAATACGAGCAATGCATGCGACGGGCCTAGTGACCCCCTCACCGATTGGTGCTTCGGTGTTCGGAATGATTTCCCCACGACGGATCATGGTTTATCGCTCGATAACTGGGTAACGGTACTGATGAGCAACGCAACAGAGCTTTCAGAGAGCTTGCCATCTTTGGATTTTCGCAGGATTTGCTGGATGAGGGCATGGACCTGTGGACTGATGTTCTCGGGGAGTGCGCTCATCAGGTCCGCCACGCGATCGGGGAGCGGCGGAACAACGCTGGCTTCTGGGGTGGCGGGTGTAACGCTCCCAGTGCGAAAGGCATCTGTAGGTTCAAAATCTAGCCTGTCCAAGGCACCTACCTGATATCTTAAGTTTTTCTCCCACTCCCGGATTACGTCCTCGACCCTTTTCCCGTGCAGAATCCGGCTAAGCGTAGTGGCGGCACATCCTGCAACGTCCGCCATTCGGCCTTGGTGGCCGCCAAAGTCCGCATCTCTGACTTTGGCCAGATTGCGCCTACGAATTTCCTGTTGGTTCATATTAGAAATGATGGGCTCATTCTTACCTTCCGGTAAATGACCCACAGGTATTGACCTGCAAGTTACCTGCGGGTAAATTTTGGGGTATGGACCTCAAATCATATCTGAACTCGCTTTCGCCCCAAGCCCAGGAGATATTTTGCTCCCGAGTCGGAACGACTATTGGTTATCTTCGTAAAGCCCTTTCCAAGCGTCAGCGGATTGGCCCTGAAATTGCCGTGGCCATTGAAGAGCAAAGCTGCGGTGACGTAACCCGAAAAGAACTACTCCCAGACACATGGCACCTCATTTGGCCGGAGCTCCGCCCCGACCTTTGGCCACCGGAGCCTGCCCGCGCGAAAGAGCCTCTCGCCGAAAAGGAGGAAAACTCGCATGTCTAGGTTCTTTGCCCTATCCCCT
>JAJYPA010000193.1 GCA_021795795.1 Pseudomonadota bacterium
TACGCCTCGCTCCTGCGGCTCAAAAACCTGCCCATTGACGAGATTAAAATTGATCAAGGCTTCATCCGCGAGTTATTGAACAAACCCCAGGACCTGATCTTTGTCGAGAGTCTCATCAACCTGGGTTTGGGCATGAACGTCATCATCACGGTGGAAGGGGTGGAAACCGAAGCGCACATCGCCCTTCTGCGCGAGATGGAAGTCGACTACCTCCAGGGGTATGCCATTGCCAGGCCGCTGGAGGCGGGGACGGTCGCTGATTTTGTGCGCACCTTTGTCCTCGGTGCGGGGGATGCGGACACGCCGCTGCTGGCCCTCTATCAGCATCTTGGATGGGTGCATGCGGCAGAAGAGCTCGCGATGAATCATGGGGGTTACGAAAATGCGGATGTGTCCGCCTGTCCGATCACCGCCTGGCTGCACGCCCATGCGTCGGAACTGCCCGAGGTGGAGACCTTGCTGGCCGAGCACGAAGCGGTGCATGCCATGGGCCGGGAAATCCTTCAGGTACGGCAAGGCGGAACGCGCGAGGAACTTCATCGCCTGCTCGGTCAGTTGCATGGGCATAGCCATCTCTTTCAGGAAGGGTTGGGGCAGGCGGTGAGGGCCATGCGGGATAACGCAGCGACCAAGGCCCTGCCTCCGTCTTCAGAGGACACCTCTTGATCATTGCTACCTCAAAATCCTTATGCCATGTGAATCCCTGCTCCCGCTGGGGGCCGGGACGTAGGGTCGGCATCATATAGAGCCGAGCGTGATGCATGTTTATGCTCAGCGGTCTGTCGCCTATGTTTCGAGGAGATTGCCCAGACTGAACGGCGGCGGAGCAGCAGCCTGCTGCCGGGTTGAGCAGGCAGGCATTCCATAAGGTGGAACAGGCTTGGTCGCGGCGCATCAAAGGTCACCAACGAAATTTGAGGATATGCGAGGGTAATGTCAGAGGAACCAGTGGTTATGAGGTCAACGGTGGAAGCGGTTTGCACTGACATGGGTGTCATGGGCTGGCGATATGGCGGCACCGTTGGCTCGATTCTTTTGCGTGATAGAGACCACTCATTCTGCTCGCACTGTAAACAGGGATACTGATGACAGAAATTCGCAAAGCGGTTTTCCCAGTGGCAGGGCTAGGTACTCGCCTCCTGCCAGCCACCAAGGCCAGCGCCAAGGAAATGATGCCGGTGGTGGATAAACCCCTCATCCAGTACGCAGTGGAAGAGGCCATCGCGGCTGGCTGTAATGAGCTCATCTTCATCAGCGGCCGCGGCCAGCGCGCTATTGAGGACCATTTCGACATTGTCTCCTGCGAACTGGAAAAGCAACTCGAACAGCGGGGCAAACAGGCCCTTCTGGAAGAGATGCAGGGTATCCTGCCCCCCGGTGTCAGCACCATCTTCCTGCGGCAGCCTTACCCTCTGGGCCTCGGCCACGCGGTACTCATGGCGCGCCCTGTGATCAACGATGAGCCCTTCGCCGTCCTCCTCGCCGACGATCTCGTGCTCGCCGATAAGCCGGTACTGGTGCAGATGATGGAGCAGTATCGACGCTTCCAGGTCAGCATCCTTGGCGTGCAGGAGATTCGCCGCGAAGACTCCAGCCGCTATGGCGTCGTCGCGGCCATACCCTGGGATGACCAGGTCTACCAGGTGAGCCGCATCGTGGAAAAACCGCATCCCGAGGATGCGCCTTCCAATCTCGGCGTCGTGGGCCGCTACATCCTGCCTGCCCGAATTTTCGATTTCCTGGAAAAAACTGCCCCGGGCGCCGGCGGCGAGATCCAGCTCACCGATGGCATCGCCGAGCTTCTCGGAGAACGCCAAGTCCTTGCCTATCGTTTTGCGGGGCAGCGCTTTGACTGCGGCGACAAGCTCGGCCACCTGCAGGCGACTATCGCCTTTGCCTTGCGCCACCCGGAAGTGGGGGCTGAATTTAGTCAATACCTGAATGCGTTGTGCGCAGAGCGGCAAGCCGCATCCGCCCAACCCCGGGAGGAAGAGGCCCATGGCGCGTAAAGGCGTGGATATAACACGGAGGGAACAGTTAGCATGGCCGAAGAGATCTGAAACTATCGTGGAAGCCAAAGCCGATAGGGTAGGGTGTAGGCAACAGATGAGTGATGTGGTCGGGATGCCTGCATTCAAAAAAGTGGACAAAATGCTACAGGTAGACTAAATATGGCCTCAGAGTAGTGAAATTGAGTTGATGCAGTCTGGACACATGTGGCGTGGGTGCGCGCTCACCTTGTGGTGGTGAGGGAAGCAACTCGGATTCGCGGGTAATAGGTACGTTTTGGGAGGTGAGCTATGACGAAGGTGCGATCCGATATTACTAGATTGTTTGGTGCCGTGGGCGCGGATAGCGGTGCCAGCTATCAGGAGTTTCCTCGTGATATTGCTAGCCGCCTGGAAGTCGCCTCAGCTTCTGTTCCCATGCCACCCCCCCCCTCCGCAGAGGCACTAGAGGCACTAAGTAGTAGCGGTCAGGTTGAAAACCTAACACAAGAGGATTTCACAGAACGTGTAAGTCAAAACGCACCGGTTATGCTCCATAAGGGAAAAACTGTCCAGGCTGAGGCTGCGGGAAAGCCAAGCAGTGGCATTGAGGAAGTCTCTATCCCTAGCGCCCGCCAACACCCCAGGGAGATAGCCAGTAATCCTCCTGATTCCAGCGGGTTTTCCATGTTGCATTTTCTATCCAACAAGACGCCAACGTTAGAGGCAACACCCAAACCAGGGCGGCGCATACCCCGCGTGGCGATATACTCCCCCTTGGGCGGGGCGGGTTGCAGCACTATCGCCGCTGGCCTTGCCTGGCTATTGGCCAATAACGATCAGTCATCCTTGATTGTTGATCTTGGCGGTGCAGGGATGGCGCGTCTCTTTTTCGGAATGCAAGGCGAGGAGTTGGAGGGTAATGCGTCATGGAATGTGACCGTTGGGAACCTCTCTGAGGGCGCTCGCCTTTCAGGGTTGGTGAGTGCCGGTCGGCGTGAAGCCGAGGCGATGGCCGACGCTGTGCTGCCGTGGGTCGACGGGGGCGCATTTCCCAAAGAAGCAGCCCCTCTCGTGGATCGCCTGGGGAGGCCGGGTTGGGTGATTTTTGATGTGGCTTCCGCCCGATTCGATCTGTTGGATATCCTCATCAGCCAAGTAGACCTGCTCGTGGTTCCCTTACGGGTGGGTTTGGAGACCGTTTTGGCCATCGAGGAGATGCAGAAAGAGGTAAAAGCCGCCAAACCGACCAAAAATGGTGGCTCACCGCAATGTCTTTATGTCCTCAACCAGTTTGAAGCAGAAAACCCGCTGCATCTGGAGATTGCGAGGATGCTTCATCAGGATTTCGGCGCATTGGTCGCCACCCAGCCTATACCGAGAGATCCAGGATTAAGCCAGGCGCTCGCCGAAAGTAAGCCGTTCAGCAGCTCGTTATTTGTCGATCATCCTGACGGGCTTTTATCTCTGCTGCTGCGCTGTTCCCTAACATCACTCTCAGCGATGAACGCCTAGAAAGGTTTTTATGACAGCGTCCAACCCTCTTTTTTCTCCTCCTTGGAAGGGAGGGGGCGGTGAGAGCGTGCTGGCCGCGCTGTCCGTGGTCGTGTTTTTAGTGTTGGTGGCAACAATGATTCGGGTGCCTCTTGATTGGCAGGGGCAGACGATGCTGGCCGGCTGCCTTTTCCTTTTCGCGCTCGTGTTGAACCGGCGTTCGAAGGCCCCGTGGGCCACCCTCAGCCTGGTAGGGATCTCTGTTTTCTTAACCTCTCGCTATATTTGGTGGCGGGTTACCGAAACATTGGGTATCGGCGACCCACACTATCATTGGTATGACTTTATTCCGACCTTTATCCTGTTGGCAGCCGAGAGTTACGCATGGATCACCCTGTTCCTCGGTTACATTCAGACCGCGTGGCCTTTGCAGCGCAAGCCGGTCCCGCTAACCCCCGACCCCAGGCTCTGGCCAGACGTGGACATTTATATCCCCACCTACAATGAACCGTTGAGTGTCGTCAGATCCACCGTGATTGCCTCCCTCACCATCGACTGGCCGGAGGATAAGCTGCATGTCTACATTCTCGATGACGGCACTCGGGATGAATTCCGAGACTTTGCTGCGCAAATCGGCGCCAACTACATTACGAGAACCGAGCATAGCCATGCAAAGGCTGGCAATCTCAACCATGCCATGACCCTGACGAATGGCGGATATATCGCTATTTTTGATTGCGACCATATCCCTGCCCGCTCTTTTCTGCAGATCACCATGGGCTGGATGGAACGCGACCCACGCATCGCGCTCCTACAGACACCGCATCACTTCTATTCACCGGATCCATTCGAGCGCAACCTGGAACTCTTTCACCTGGTTCCCAATGAAGGGGAGCTCTTTTACGGTTTGATCCAGGATGGTAACGATCTCTGGGATGCGACATTTTTCTGCGGATCTTGTGCGGTGTTACGCCGCGATGCTCTGCAGGAGATTGGCGGCATCGCCGTGGAGACGGTGACGGAGGATGCGCACACAGCGCTGAAGCTGCAACGATGCGGCTGGAAGACCGCTTATCTGAATATTCCCCAAGCCGCTGGCCTGGCCACAGAAAACCTTGCCAGTCATGTGGGACAGCGCATTCGTTGGGCGCGGGGCATGGCACAAATATTCCGGGTGGACAATCCATTGCTCGGCAAAGGCTTGAGCGGATGGCAGCGCCTCTGCTATCTGAATGCCATGGCGCATTTTTTCTTTGCTCTGCCGCGCCTCGTGTTTCTCACTGCGCCACTCGCTTATCTATTGTTTGGTCTGAAGGTGCTGGACGCCTACGCGGTAACCTTTGCCGCCTATTCCCTGCCGCACCTGTTTCTTGCCAATTTGACGAACTCGCGCATTCAGGGGCGTCACCGCTACTCATTCTGGAACGAGGTCTATGAAACCGCGCTGGCGCCGTACATTCTTCTGCCGGTCTGGCTGGCTGTACTGAACCCGAGGCTCGGCAAGTTCAACGTCACCGCGAAAGGCGGAATCATTAAGCAAACCCATTTCGATACGCATATTGCCAAGCCCTATATGATTCTCTGGCTGGTGAACCTTGTCGGTTTGGTGGCCGCCGGACTTCGCCTTATTCTGGAGTCATCGCCTGATGTGTCCACTATCGTCATGACCAGTTTGTGGACGCTATACAATACTGTCATCATCAGCGCGGCGATGGCGGTAGCCCGCGAAGCGCGTCAGGTCCGCAACCACGTGCGCGTTCCTGTTCACTTGCCGGCCGAGGTTATGACCAGCGCAGGGCCGATCAAGGCTATTACCCAGAACATTTCCGACGGTGGACTCCGATTGGAGACCCAGAACATGCCCACCTTGGCATCAGGAACTCCTTTCACCGTCCGTCTGTACTGGGATGCTGATTGCTACGCTTTCCCGACCAAAGTCGTTGCACAGGGACCGAATTTCCTGAGTCTGGTTTTTGGCGATCTCAATCTGCATGAACAGGCGCAATTGGTCAGTCTTCTCTATACCCGAGCTGATGCGTGGCTGGGTTGGGGCGAAGGACGAGCCGATGACCGGCCGTTAAAAAGCCTGTTGCTGGTGGGCAAGGTGGCCCTCATGGGTAGCGGAATCATGATACGAAGCCTTTTGCCATGGAGCCGGAAAGTGGTATCGGCCGCCACTGCCGGTCTTGCTTTAACCGCCATGCTAGTAGCGCTATCTGGCCCGCGGGCACAGGCGGCTGGATCTGGCGCAACATCACCTACGGTGGCCAAGTCCGTAGCCACCACTTCAGCTACTCCGGCCATGCCACAAAACGCCATAGGTACTTTCAGTAAATCCTGGACGCTCCCCGAGCTTGGCCTTCCGCAAGGCTTGCACCTTACCGGCATCAGTGGTCTGCAAACGGTATATTTGAATATTCCCGGCAATGAACTGGTTCAGTCCGCCAGCGTGACGGTTCGATTTCGCTATTCTCCTGGTCTTTTGTCCCGGATCAGCCAGATCAATCTGGTCCTGAACGATAGCGTCATCGCTTCCTGGCCCGTTCCAGAGAACGGCCTGCCAGGCGCTATTCAGACCTTCACCGTCCCGGTCAATCCTTTCCTCATCGAAACGTACAACCACATTGGTTTTCAGTTGATCGGTCACTACACCATGCAATGCGAGGACCCTGCCAACTCCACATTGTGGGCTGATATCCTTCCCCAGACCCATATTCAGGTCGCCGGCACCCTGCTGAATCTTCCCGATCAGCTTTCGCTGCTTCCCGCTCCATTCTATTACCGTGCCGGCCAGGGTTCGGTCACCGTACCCTTTTTTGTCGTGTATGGAACCGCTGCTCCGCACACCTTGGAAGCGGCTGGTGTGATCGCCTCCTGGTTCGGTGTACTCGCGGATTATCGGCCCGTCCGCTTTCCGGTATCCATGAATAATCTGCCGAAAGGCAATGCCGTAGTTTTCATCGACACGAGCAATGGTATTCCCGCGGCCTTACAGGATATGAACTTACCCGCGACCAACGGTCCGACCATAGCCGTGCGCAGTAATCCGGCAGATCCATCCGCCAAGTTGTTGTTGATCATGGGGGAGAATGGCAAGCAACTGCTCATGGCAGCGCAGGCTCTAGTGCTCGGGCATTATGCCACTGGGGGGTCTACGGCTGAAATTGAGAATTTCGCACTGCCAGCACCCAGAAAGGCCGATGACGCACCTAGATGGCTCAGTACGAGGCACCCCACCAAGCTCGGGGCCATAGCTGCCAAAGATTCCTTGCAGGTGCAATATGCCGGTGATGTGAATGTCCCCTTTCGCGTGGCTCCTGATCTCTTCTTCTGGGGCATCAAGGACGTTCCATTGCATCTGCGTTATACCTACAATCCAGGACCTATCGGGAATCAATCCTCCTTGGTCCTGAATATGAACAATCAGTTTACCGGGGCCGTCGGCCTACCGGGAGGCAAAGGAAAAGCCTCCGGAGTCCTGCAACACGACTTCGCTATCCCGTCCACCCGGATACAGCCACTGGACAACACCCTGAACTTCTTTTTTGGGTTTCAGGTTGCCAAAAAGGGGCCGTGTCAAGATACGATGCCCGACACCCTGCGAGGCGCAGTACTCCCGGATTCGTATCTGGATCTGTCTGGAGTGCCGCACTTCACGCGGTTGCCAAACCTCGCCTTGCTGGCCAATGGCGGTTATCCCTTTACCCGCTATGCGGACCTATCGCACACCGCCGTGGTAATGCCAAAAACTGCCGATGATTCTGCCGTGGCAACCTACCTGGACCTGCTGGGTCAATTTGGGGCGCAAACGGGTTATCCCGCCCTCCGGGTCACGGTCGTCAATCCGGATAACGTGACCAGTGTCAAGGATAAGAATCTGATTATAATGGGAATGCCATCCGAACAGCCGCTGATACACAACTGGGGTGGAAATCTGCCGTTGGTGGTTACGGGCACTGGGGTACATATCCAAAACCTGCAGGGACCGTTTTCTCGCCTAACGAATGATTTGCCATGGTGGGATCAATCACCAGGAAGTAGAACCTATGGTGCAGGAGCGCTCGGTCAGTTTCTTGCCCAGGAAACAACCCCGGCAGCCCTCATGGAAGAGATCATATCCCCTTTGCAGGCGAACCGAGTGGCACTTTTCATGATGGCCAAGAACAATCAGGATTGGCATCTCATGACCAGTACGCTGCTGGATGGCGCGCTCCGGTCCAAGATATTTGGCAACCTTTCTCTTTTTTCGACAGATGACAGCAGCCCTCGTTCCTTTATTCTGTCGGCACCCTATATGGATGTAGGCCATTTGCCTTTCTGGACCTGGTTATTCTGGCGGCTTAACCATGCCCCGTGGCTGGTCGCCGGGATCATCGCTGCAGGTACCGCAGCGCTTGGGGTGATCCTGACCGCATGGTTGCGGCGCCGGGCCAATCGTCGACTCCATAGCGACACATGATCCTGGGCGGGCAAATGCTTCGATCGCTGGTGTTCATTTCCATGTGTTTCATGGTTATGACCTTTGCCGCTTGTTCTGCTGCTCCATTATCCGTGGCACCATCCCCGTGGCCGATCTTTTGGCAACACTATACGGCGCGCTTCATCAGTCCCCAAGGCCGAGTGATTGATTACGAAGAGGGGGGTGTTACCACATCGGAGGCGCAATCCTATGCACTATTTTTTGCCTTGGTAGCGAACGATAAAACGCTGTTTTCGCAACTGCTGGACTGGACACAAAACAATCTTGCGCAGGGCAGCCTGGCGGAACACCTACCCGCTTGGCAGTGGGGAAAAAGCAAAAATGGCAACTGGAGGGTTTTGGAGAAAAATTCGGCGTCTGATGCGGATTTGTGGCTGGCATATACGCTGATCCAGGCCGGTCGGTTGTGGCATGAACCCCGTTACACCGCGCTTGGGGATCTGCTGGCCAGGCGCATAGCCATGCGGGAAGTGGTGACTGTTCCAGGTATCGGGGCCATGCTCCTGCCGGGAAAGGAAGGGTTTCATAAAAAACCAGATATCTATATCCTCAATCTCAGCTACCTTCCTCTTCCGGTGGTGGATGCGCTGGGCAGGGAGCTGCCGGAGGGTCCATGGCTACAGATAGCCAGGAATCTGCCCACCTTGATGAAGGGCGCCGCTCCCAAAGGCTTTGTACCAGATTGGGTGAGTTACACCGTCGGCAAGGGATTCGGCGCCGCACCCCAGGGTACGGCGGGTAGTTATAACGCGATTCGCATCTACCTCTGGGCAGGAATGACGAATCCAGCATCCCCCGGCTCTGCTGGCATAATAGGTGCCCTTTGGGGTATGCGGGATTATTTCTCTATGCACCTCCTGCCGCCACTCACGGCAGATGCCGCCAGTGGCAACGTCAGTGGTGTAGGGCCGGTCGGTTTTTCCGCAGCGGTAATTCCCTACTTGGAACGTCTTGGAATGAAAACCCAGGCAGCCAATCAAACGCTGCGCCTCACGGCGGATCTGGATCCCAAAACAGGCCTCTATGGCAATCCGCCCCGTTATTACGATCAAAACCTGATACTCTTTGCTATTGGCTGGAAAGACGGGGCCTTCCGTTTCGCCCCTGATGGGGATTTGGAACCCATATGGCAGCAAGCAAAAAACTGACACACGGAAAACTGTTCGTTCTGATCTTGCTGAGCCTGATCTCGATCGGAGCATGGGCTGGAAGCGATATCCAATTTTTGCAGCAAAAAGCGATGTATTGGCAGAATCATGGTCGAGACGATCTTGCGACCAATACGTGGAAACAATTGCTTCTCGTAGACCCGAATAACCCGGACGCGCTGGCCGCCTTGGCTATGATTGCCAATCAATCTGGGCATAAAGAAAAGGCCATTGATTATCTAGATCGTCTCAAAGCTATCGCGCCGAACTCTCCGGATATTGCCCGCATTACCGCTGCTATGAATGTTAACCCCCAGCGTGAACACTTGCTGCAAACAGCGGCAGCCCTGCAAGCAAGAAAATCATATGCCGCAGCCGTGAGCGCCTACGATCAGGCACTGCACGGAATGCCGGTTCCACCCAATCTTGCCGCTGGCTATTTCAATGCGTTGGCCAATATTGCAGGCGGCCGTTCCCGTGCCATTGCCACATTGCAGGACTTAGTTAAAACGCACCCTCAAGACCCGCAATACGCTTTGGTGCTGGGCCAAATTCTTACCTACGCGACCGATAGCCGTACCAAAGGTATCGACATGCTCGCACACCTTGCAGAAGAGCACGGAGCAGTGAGCGATCCAGCCCGTCAATCCTGGCGTCAGGCGCTGGTCTGGGAAGGTGCAGCACCTGCTGCCGTTCCCCTGCTTCGTGCCTACCTCCAAAGATATCCGGATGCAATACTGGCTGCACAACTGAAAAAAGCGGAGGCCGCCGCTACGGCAGTTCGTCGGGGGGCCGTACAAAGGGCCATCAGTGCGCAGCAGGCCGGTCTGTTGGCTCAGGAGCGGGCTGGCTATGCAGCGCTTCATTCCGGCAGGTTGGCGGCATCTGAACAAATTTTCACAAAACTCCTTCACGCCCATCCACAAAATTGGCATTATCTGGAAGCGCTTGCAGATGTGCACATGGCCGCGCATCAATTCCCTGACGCTGTAAATGCGTATCAACAGGCAGAAGCCATTGCACCCGCAGACCAGCGTCCATCCATTGCGAGGAAGATTCAGTCAGCGCAGGCCTATGCTACCCTACGACTGGCCGGCAACGCCGCTAATAGCGGAGAATACGACGTCGCTATCCGCTTCTATCGTCGTGCCCTTGATGGGTCACCCGACAATGTCGGGGCATTGGAGGGGTTGGCAGGGGCCTATACCGCGCAACAAAAGTATCCTGAGGCCATTGCTATTTATCGGAAAGCCGTCACATCCGAACCCGACAATACCTCTCTCTGGATCAACTTGATCGGAGTGCTCCATAGCGCAGGACAAGATAATGTTGCCTTGGAAGTGGCGCGCAGTATCCCGGCGGTGGTCCGCAACGCCGTCGAAAAAGAGGCTGGATACTGGGCCAGCATTGGTGGTGCCTATGCCGGGCTCAAGGATTACGTCCAAGCCCGGTCGGCATTCCAAAAAGCCATGCGCATCGGCGGTGGCACATCTCCTGCCCTGCAGTTGCAACTAGCCTGGGTATTTTACAATAGCGGAGCCAATGATGAGTTGCAGCACATTCTCGGGTAGCTCAATGGCCAGACTCTGGATCCAGGTCAACAAGGGCAATTAAAAAAACTCACGGTTCTCAGTACCGAGCAACAAGCCAATGCCGCGGCGAAGAGCAAGGACTATCGTCGTGCCCGCGCTATCCTCCAGACCCTGAGCGCCCAATATCCGGGGAATCCTGACATCCAGCACGCCATTACGAATATCCGACTGCTGGAGGCGTGGCAATTCTATAGGGATAAGGATGACCAGCAGTTATATGCATTGCTGATGCGCCTGCGCAGTACAACAGACCTGACCGCCAGTCAGCAGCAACAAATCCAGGAGATCTTCCGCTACGCAGCGGACCGGGAAGCCGGTGCGCTTATTTCGGGAAAACATTACCGCGCAGCAGCAGCTATTTATCACAATATGAGCCAATTATTCCCGGAGATGCCTCATTACGTCCGGCAGCTGGCCAACGTATATCTTGCCGCCGGACAATCCAGGGATGCCTACCGGCTTTTTCTGCGCGTTGGTCCTGGCGATACGTCCAGCAGTTATGCCGAAGCCGCGAGTGCCGCCTTTGCTGCCCATGATCTGGATCAAGCCTGGCAATGGGCACAAAAGGGCTTGTCCTTTTGGCCCGATAATCCAGTCCTGCTCAAACTCTCCGCGCCACTCGCTGACGCAAGAGGGGATCCGGTGAGCGCACTTGCCTACTATCAAGAGCTACTGCATCTTATGCCTAGAGGCACGAGGGGACCTACCGCGATCTCCCCGGCAACCACGGTAGCGGAGCCTATGCCACCTTTTGCTGGAGAATAATCATGTCTGATCTGCGTCGTTCCATCTTGATCGCAGCATCAATTGTTGCCCTAGCACCGACCGGAGTGCCAGCCGCCTTGGCTGATAACGAAACCGGTGCTCTGGATGCCCGCATGAAGGCGGAATTATCCCATCTACAGTCAGAACAACATCATTTGGAGGGGCAGTTGGCGATGGCCCACGAAATCTCTAAATTACAGTCTCATATCAATCAGATGCGGCAGGAACTGCTCCAGAGTCTGCAAAGCTCGAGTGGCTACCCACAACCCGTATTATCGCGAGCTCCCAATACATCACTGTCAACAGAAGCTGAACCAGTACGTCAGGTTTACGCCCAGGTTCAGCCTCCGCCAAGTTACACCCGGCGCAGGTTCCCAGCGAGGCATACAGTCCCAGCCCGCAGCCAGGAGTTTATGGCTAATAGAACAGCTAATGAGCCTCTTCCTCCGATAAACACTGAAGCGCCATTGTCCTCAACTGGGGAAACAGAGATCCGGAACGTGCGTGTGGCTGATGATCGGGCGCATATTGAGCAACAGATCGAAAAGCTTCGCGCACAACTGAGTACCTGGGTTGGCGGGGGGGTGGGCTCCCGGGCGAGAACGGGAACAACGGGGCTGAGCAAACTGAATGAAACCAACGTTAACGCTGCGGCCAGCACAACCCTGGGTAACCTGGGTCGGTTAACCGTTTCGGTGAGTAACGTCCATTTGTCTGCAGGCGGCCAGCCGGACGCTGCCGACGCCCATCTGGTTGGGAGCGCACCGATATATCCCGGTTACGTTCCCAATGTCACCGATCGGGCGACCGGCACAGGCTTCTCTTTGTTGTTTGCCAGACCCGACTTGCAAATGGACATTGGCTCCACTCCAACGGGTTTTCTGGAACATGGACTGACGGGCGGGATTGCTTGGGCACCGGGTGGCGGCCCGCTTTCTCTCCAGGCTGACCGCAGACCGGTTGTTGACAGTTTGCTTTCTTATGCTGGCATGTATGATCCACGCACCGGCAGCAACTGGGGCGGGGTGTTTGCCAATACCGTGCAAATCGCTGCCGGCGCAGGTCAGGATCCAGCGCGCTACGGTTCGCTTTCTTATGCGGTTCTGCAGGGCTCACATGTGGCTGCCAACCATCGCTGGAGTGTGGACGGCGGCTTGCGGTGGTCCGTTGCTACCGGCATCCCCAATGAGCAGGTACATGTGGGCCTTAACATGTTGTTCATGAGTTACGCAAAAAATCTTTCTTTTTTCACCTTGGGGCAGGGCGGCTATTTCAGCCCGCAAACATTCTACCGGCCTAGTGCGACAGTAGATTGGGAGGGCTATATGGGCGAGCATGCTGTTTGGAAGCTTTCTGGCCGCTTAGGCTGGCAAACTTTCCAGCAGTCGTCCAGTCCCTATTTTCCCATGGATGCCGCCTTACAATCGGCTAGCGACAATCAGTATTATCCTACTCAAAACGTCAGCAGTATTGCTTATGCCGTTACAGGTCAACTGGCTTATCTTTTTGCACCACAATGGTTGGGGACGGGATGGTTTCGCATGGATAACTCGAGAAACTACCAGGATGCTGTGGTGGGGGTATCTCTCCAATACTATTTCAGCCCTTTGTCCACACCACCTGCTCCAGACAGTCTAATTAAACCCTGGATGACACCGCAGTCATAACGGACGATCGGTCTGGCGCTGAAACACGGTCAGGCGGATTCCGCCATTCGGCGGGTCAAGGGCCGCCGCATGGCGCCCACCCATGCCGCCAGACTCCACGCGAGGCCTGCGGGAAATGCTCCACTCCAGACCCTGTAAAACAGCGCCTGAGTGTATCAAGTTTTGATCAGAAATCAGCGTCAGGTTGGTTCACCTTTGATCAGATCAAAAATTTGATATTCATGTTTTAGTCCATAGAGTTGCGAAGCGTTATAACAC
>JAJYPA010000667.1 GCA_021795795.1 Pseudomonadota bacterium
GTTCATCGCCCTTCTTCAGCAGACGGCCCTGCATGCGAAATACTGCCAGCATGATCTCGGTCAAGATGGCCGCTTTCGGGTTTGGTTGAATGTTCATAAGGACCTTTTCCAAAATTCGCGTTATTCTCAGTCAGAGGACGTCAGTGATAGGGCCGCCCACATAGTGACAACCAGTTTCCACTTAAGAAAACTGGTTGTCAATAATTACGCGGCAATGCAGCGGCACGGTCTGTCAATGCGGCATCCCGATGTCGATCGCGTAGCGGGCGGTGGTTTGGCCGCTTGAATTGCACTATGATTTCCTCATCACGGGATGCCAACATGAGATATCGCCGTGGCAGCGGCACGACAGTTTGAGCAACCGACAAATCCCGGAATAATCAGCCTCAACTTTTAGCCTGATCATGGCATGCCAGACTGCTTGGCCCAGGTTCAGAAGAATCAGCAGGGAACCTCTATAATATGGTGGTTGGTCATGACAATCGGGTTTAATGTTCAGGATATATCCATACAAGCCAGGGGAGGGGGGATGAGATCGTTTCAGTGGGTGGCGATTTGCTCCGTGGTGACAGCCATGCTGTCTGGTTGTAGCAGTATGACGCAGTTACAGGGCTCGGTTTCGAAGTTTGACCAGGACACGCATGCGGCCGCGACGGATGAGGTAAGTTTCCTTCGGGCCGTACAGACGGCAGACTGTGATAATCAGTTTTACTCGAACAGTTACAACTTTGCCGTAGGCTCTACAAACTCCTTAGATCTCAGTGGTGCCTGCACACCGACCATTCTGACTGACAACCAAATCAAGATACGCCAGGCATTGATGGATGTAATTACTCTCTATGCTGATAAAATGCAGGCGCTATCTACGAATAACGATAACAAGACGCTCGATGCGAATTCCCTGAAGCTCGCCAACCAAATTAGATCCCTCGCCACTCAACACGGTTTATCTGGTGTTCCAGAAGCTTCCGCCGTTGAATCATCTATCATTGAGCTTACGGACATGGCGCTAGACAAAAGGAAGTTTAGCGATATTCAACAGACTGCAAAAGCAATGGCTGCCAGTCTTGCTAAAGTCGTCGTGGATCTTAAGACCGAAAATACGAATTTGGCGATTGGTATTTCCAGTAAAACTCAACAGCTTGAGCCAGAACTTCAACTGGCGGTGAAGAGTGCCCGGAGCCAGCGCGGTCCAGCCAGCTTTTTTGACGTCATCGAGGCACGCAGAATTATGCAGTCAACTGATCCCTTCGGCGCCGCACCGATCGCTGCAACGGCGGGTGCCTTTGATCATGAGGCAAATCCGCAGAGTGTCGCCGAGCGGCTGAACGCCGCGCTTGATGCTGTTGTTAATGCTAACCAGGCCATCGCTATCGCTAGCACAGGTGGCATTATTGCCTCAGTCGACGACCTGACCGCGCGAGTAAAAGCAGCACAAACGTTACAGGCTGTATTGAACAAGTAATTGCGCCATCACGAGGGAATCACCATGTCCAAAGACGCACAAAAACAGGGTTTGCTTGACGCTGTCACTCAACTTCGACTCGCTGAGCAACTACTCATTCAGGCCAGCCAGGCAACTTCCGACATCCCCACGCTCATGCAAATCAACGTTGAGTACAGTCACCTTGATTCCTTCCTGTCCCAACTGCTTCAAACACAAGCTATCGCCGACGATACGGATTTCGCGCACGCTATTTCATCTCTGAAGCAACAGGCATCAATCCTTCAGGCAGAGGAAGATGGCATCAAAAAGGTCGTAGCAGATGTTGGCACGGCGGCAAGAATCGCTGGCTATCTCGTTCAGATAGTCGGTATTATCGCTAAGCTATAAATTGATAGTGAAAATTTAAAGTCATGTGTGTAAATCTGCTCAGGTTCTATCAGGAACTGACCAGGAGAGGGGGCCGCGCTCATGGGTCTGTAATAGGGGATGGCCTTGAGAAAGCGTACCGGCACCGGAATCTGCTCGCGGCGGTAGACTAGGCCGCGACTTGCTGAAAGGGGACGCCATCTGTTGCAGGCAGAACATCTGGCGGCGCTTGACGATGGGTGATGGAAATCGGTCCTCTGCCGAGGGATGCTGGGCGGTTAAGGACTTGAAGCGGTCATCCAGCGTAGACTAATTGCAGACATAGGCTTTCCCGGTTGTATGTGCAGCGGTCTTTCAGAGCCCGATCACATAGGCTTCCCTGCCGCCGTTAAATCTGGCGCCCGTTAGTAGGCTGGAAACGAACGTTGACTTCAGCCAGGATAGGATTGCAATGATTAAATCCAACCAGCCGTTTTCTGTCTATAAAATGAAGCCATCATGAATGCGGCGATTGTGGCGGTACAAGGCTGCTTGAAACGACTGAACGATACTGTCCTTAATCCTGGCGATATTGTGCTCACTACTACGAAATCGGCTGTCAGCAAGGCCATTCGGATTGCAACATATAGCGATATTTCGCATGCGATGGTTTACGTCGAGGATAGGTCTGTTATTGACGCGACTGGCGAGGGTGTACATGCGCGCAACACACAGCGGCTGTTTTTCGATGAAGAGTCTGCCGTCCACGTACTTCGTCTTCGAGATGGTATTTCCGATAAACAGCTAATCGCACTTATATCCCACCTGCGTGGACACGTCGGTACACAATACTCGGCACGGGAAGCGATGCTTACAGTGCTTGGTGGGGCGGATCAATGGTAACCGTCTAAGCAACCCACCCTTGCGGGTTGGCGCCGATCAGGGTAGAGCGGTTTTTTTCCAGTTCCACGGAAGGAGTTCGTGGAGGCGTTTGTTGGGCCAAGTGGGGAGCTTGTCGAGCACATCACAAAGATACGCAAAGGGCTCGATGCCGTTGAGCTTGCAGGTCTCGATGATGCTGTAGAAGGACGCGGCACGTTCGCCACCGGCGTCATTGCCGACGAATAAAAAATTCTTGCGATTATGCTGAGCTCCACATAAAGGTGATTATGTGCAGTCCGCGATTATGCGGAGTCGCGCCCGGCAACTCTTTAAGATGTTTGGTGGTGCCCTCGAATGGCTGTGCATAATTTCAGAGCTCCTCAAGAAACTTCAGCAGCTTATCGCCTG
>JAJYPA010000194.1 GCA_021795795.1 Pseudomonadota bacterium
GCCAGTCGCCCGATGGCTTCGGCATCCAGTGATTGCTGATCGTCACGCCATTGATCGAGTGCCTGCGTCAACGCCTGGGCCGCGTGATCCTCCCGCACCGCCAACTGAGCGCGCCGCAACTCCAGCGCCTGAACCGCCGTGCGTGCCTTTTCAAGGGCCATCTGCGCCTCATGCCGCTCGACGCCTGCGGTCTGCACGGCCTGCACGTGCTGCTGAACTCGTGCCAGCGCCGCTTTTTCCTGCTGCGCGATCTCATGCTGACGGGCACCGAGCGCGGTGAACTCGGCCTGCCGTTCGGTTTGCTGCGTAATCAACCCGTCCAATCGATCCGCGAATTGTGCCAATCGCTGATCGATTAGCACCATCTGTGCCTCATCGCGCGCCAGTGATTGCTGCGCCTGCTCAAACTGGTGCTGGTTTCGATCCACCGTCCGCTCCAACTGCTGGAGCGCCTGGCCGGACTCACCCGCCTGGCGACGCAAGGTCTGCACGGCCTGCTCTGCCGTTTGCTGGCGTGCATTGAACGCATCACGCGCAGAGCGAGCCTCTGCCACGATCTGTTCAAGACGGTGGATTGTCTCTTCCAGTCGCACCTTATCTCTACTCAACTGCCCGTGCTCAGCCTCCATTCGCACAAACTTCGCCGCTCGATCCGCCTGTTGCTGTTCAAGCTGTTGGTATTTGCGACGCAAATCCTCCAGCGACCAGTGCAGGCGCTGACGCTGCTGTTCGAGCTGGTGTTGCTCGGCCACGAGCCGCTCGACCTGCTTGCGCTGCTGGGTCAACTGATTTTGTATCCGCTGGGATTGAATCTGTGCCTGCTCCGCTGCGGTTTCGGCTTCGGTTCCGGCCTGTTGCAATTCGGCCAGACGGGTTTGTTGCGCCAGCCGCACGGCGGCTTGATCACTCCCGCCGCGCCCAATCCAGTGCCGCCCGACCTGCCAGCCATCGGTCAAGACGAAACAATGGCCAGATGGCAGGGTGTGGCGCTGCGCCAATGCCTCGCTCAAAGATGCGGCGGGATGGCGTGTGTGCTGCCAATCGCGCAGCCAGGGCGCCAGCGCCTCACTTGGGCTGGGCGTCTGTTCGAGGCCGGACTTTGACTCGGACGGCTGCAAATCCGGCGCTACCCACCAACCCGTTGCGGGTATCTGATCGGCATTCCAGGCCCCCACCAGAGCATCCAGATCATCCACGCAAGCCGCCTCGATGCCCGCACCGAGTGCATGGCCCCACCAGGCGTCGGCATATGCATTGGCCAGACGCCGAATGAGTCGCTCGGCTTCAGGCGAGTCGTCTTTCGATGTTTGGTGGGACGCTACAGCACGCTCAAGGCCACGACGTTCGGCCTGCAACGCATCGGCATTCTGCCGCAGAATCTGCGCATTCTTTTGAATGGCGGCAGCCCGCTCCGATTGTTCAGCCAGAACCGCTTGCTGTTCGGCCAACACCGCTTCGCTTTCGGCTTGCGACTGTTCCAGCGCACCCATCCGGGTTTCGGCATCCTGAATCTGTTCGGTTATGGCGGCCATCTGCCCGGTGGAATCCGGCGCGGCCACATTCGCTCGCTCGGTTTCCAGCCGTTGCAACTGCCGCAGCAATGCGGCGTACTCCGCCTTTGCTGCGGCCAAATCCTGCTGCGGCCGCGCCAGATCATCGTGTGAACGCGCCCATTCGGCCCGCATTTCGTTCAAATGGGCATCCGCTGCACGCAACTTCTCCTGTGCTCTGGCGCGTTGCTCCATGGCGTTTTGCCGTTGTGATTCGAGCATGCGCCGCTCCTCGGCCAGACGGGACAGTTCAGCCTGTAGCGCCGTGCAGGCCGCTTCCAAACGCGTTCGCTGGGCAAGGTCGTCCTGTCGCTGTTGCTGCGTTGATTCGATTCGGGCGGCAAGCTCCCCCAAACGTCCCTGAAGTTGCGCCTGCTCGGCCGCCAGTTGATATTGCCGGGCCTGAACCTGTTGCAGATCGCTCTGGGCCGCCGTTCGCGCTTCATCCTCCTGCGCCCACTGCGACTCGACCTGTGCCATGCGTTCGGTCGCCGTCGTCATGTTTGCCTGAGCGGCTTGCCACTCGGCTTCCAGCGCCGCGTGGGCACGTTCGGCCAGAACGACCTGTACCGCTGCTTGCTCGACGACTTGACGGCGCCGCTTCTTCTGCAATTCCCGATAGCGCTCAGCCGTCCGCGCCTGCCGCTCCAGCTGGCTTTTCTGGCGACCAAGCTCGTCGGCGATATCGCTTAAGCGGCTGAGATTGTCCTGGGTTTGTTGGATACGACTTTCGGTTTCACGACGGCGCTCCCGATACAGCGAAATGCCGGCCGTCTCTTCAAGATAGGCACGCAGATCTTCCGGTTTGGCATCGACAATCCGGTTGATCTGGCCCTGTTCGATCACAGAATAAGAGCGCGCGCCGACACCGGTACCGAGGAACAAGTCCACCACATCGCGGCGGCGAACCCGTGTTTGATTGATGGTGTAGCGCGATTGCCCGTCCCGACCCAGACTGCGGCGGATGACGATCTGATCATAAGCACCGAATGGACCGGAGAGGCGACGGGCGCTGTTGTCGAACGACAACTCGACCACGGCCTGACTCGCCGCCGGGCGCTGGCCGCTGCCTGCGAAGATCACATCGTCCAGCGACTGGCCACGCAGCTGCTTGGCGGAAGACTCGCCCAACACCCAGCGGATGGCATCGATCAGGTTGGATTTGCCGCAGCCGTTCGGGCCGACAATCGCCACCCGCTCGGCTGGCAGCAAGATTTCAGTCGGCGCGGCGAAGGATTTGAATCCGGCCAGATACAGCCGTGTCAGACGCATTTGCCCACTCCGCGAACACATCGAAGCGGCACACTGCGATTCGAACCTCTATACTGGCGGCCAGAATTCATTCCATTCCTTTTAACCATAAATACAATTCGGCCTTTAACCAGACCGATACTGATGCAAGGTGATTCATGAGCACTCAGCCCAGCAAAACACTCGAAACCTTTCCCAACCCCTTCCCGGACCGCGACTATACCATTCACATGACGATCCCTGAGTTCACTTGCCTGTGCCCGAAAACCGGCCAGCCCGATTTTGCCACGATCAAGATCGATTTCGTGCCCGATGAGCGATGTGTCGAACTCAAATCCTTGAAAATGTACATGTGGTCCTTCCGTGAAGAAGGCGGCTTCCACGAAGCAATGACCAACGGCATTCTCAATGATCTGGTTGCGGCCATTTCCCCCCGCTTCATGCGGGTAACCGGCGAATGGAATGTCCGTGGCGGCATATACACGAATGTGATCGTCGAGCATCGTCAACCCGGCTGGACGCCAGCGCCAAAAATCGAACTGCCCTGATCGACCCGCCGTCACAGAAATGCTTTAAGTCGGAAACTTCATACAGGTCAATGTGCTGTCCGCGGCTCGTGCGTTCAAGAAAGACGGTTAGAATCGGTTCATCGCCCACATCGAACTTACATACCTTCGATACCATGGCTTGCTCGTGGAGGAATTTTGTATGGAAAACCCGCAATGACTAACGCCCCGAACACGTCGCGGTTGCCGCTCATTTGGGGTGCTCAAATCCAAGCGCCCGTTCGATCCGGCTAAGGGCTTGTCATGAGAGCAGAAAGACAATATCTGAATAAATCAGAGATTCCGTGCGGCACTTAACAGGCTGCTGAAATACCTATTTCAGCAGCCTGTTAACGCGGGGCATGGATGCCCCGCACGAAAATCAATCACGCAAGGGATTGATTTGTCGCTGCCAAGTCCGGGCGTGTACCGGACTTGGCGGGGCTGAAAAACTCATGGATGAGTTTTTCAGCATCCTGTTAGGTTGTGCCGCCCTCTGAACATTCCAAGATTGGATTATTCAGCTTCATTAGATAATGGCAGGTAGTAGCAAGATGACAGATAGTGTCCACGATTCGGCCGTTTCTCCCAATGACGCCAACAAGCAGCGCATTCTGGTAGTTGATGATGACCCAGGCATTCAGGCGCTGCTGGGGCGCTATCTGCGCGAGCAGGGTTTTGATGTGTGCGTGGTGGGTAGTGGCGCTGAAATGGATGCTGCGCTCGCTAGCAACTCATCCGTGGACTTGCTCGTGCTGGACATCATGCTGCCGGGCGAGGATGGTTTGAGCATCGCGCGCCGCCTTGATCCAAAAACGCGGCCGCCGGTCATTATGCTTTCGGCACGAGGTGAAGACATCGACCGAATCATCGGCCTGGAAATCGGCGCTGATGATTATGTGCCCAAGCCCTTCAATCCCAGAGAGTTGCTGGCGCGGATTCGAGCCGTTCTGCGCCGTCATCGTATCGAGCCGGATGCGGGCGTTGAGAAGGCGCACCGCACGCGGGTCGGCGATTTTGCTGTAAATGTGCAGACACGGCAGGCGTTCCTGCATGACGAGGCGCTGGATCTCACGCATGGCGAATGGCAGTTGTTGCAGTTCTTCATTGAACGACCGAACCGGGTCATCAACCGCGACCAGATTATGGATTATCTGAAAGGCTACGAGCGCTCGGCATTCGATCGCAGTATCGATGTCCGCGTCACCCGACTGCGGCGGAAAATCGAGGCGAATCCTTCGGAACCGCGTTATCTCGTGACAATCTGGGGCGAAGGGTATCTGTTCGCGCCATCGGGGCGCAGTCCGCGTTCGCCGGATATTACAACGGCGGCGGGCGAGCCAGCGTGATCAAAATAGCGCGTCCGCCGCTTGTCTGGAGCCTGTTCTCCACCACCGCCCTGGCTTTAGTGGGCAGTGTCAGTTTCATTCTTGTCTTTGCGATGACCGCCGTGACTTGGTTCGCCATGGTGCCGATGGCCAAGCGTTCAGCCGATGATCTCGCCGCCTTAATTGTGCTGTCGGCACAAACCTGGGTTGAGTTGCCCAAAGATGCCCAACCATCGCTGGCAGCAGAGTTGAAAACACAGCACGGGCTGAAAATAGAAGAAATTCAAACGCTGAGCCGACAACACGGCACCTTGCTGCCCTATGTGCGCTTTCTGCACGATGCGGTCGTGCGACGCTTGAATGCCTGCCCGCCTGGCACCAGGGATAACGCTACCGGGGAATGTGTTTACATGGGGGTGTTACCCAATCAGGCGGGGTATTGGCTGGAATTGCCGATGGCCGATGATGTCCTGCGGTTCGAGTTCTCCCGTGATCGCGTGGGCTACCGTATTCCCTTCACGCTCAGTGCCATTCTTGTAGGCGGTATCCTGCTCACGCTTATCTTGGCGCTGTTTTTGACGCGGCGGTTGACTCGACCAGTCAGTCTGCTTGCCGAGCAGGTCAGTCGAGGTTTGCCCGATGCCCCTCTCCCCTTGACGGGGCCGCAGGAAACACGAGTGCTGATCGATGCGGTTAATCGGCGCTCTGCCGAAGTGGCTCGACTCTTGGAGAATCGCACAGTGCTGCTGGCGGGTATCTCGCATGATTTACGCACGCCACTGACGCGTTTGAGTCTCGGTCTGGCATTGGCGCAGGACGATATTGAACCTGAGCTGCAAGCCCGGATGCAGGCTGATATCGAGCAGATGAATCGTTTGATTGCCGAAGTCCTGCAAATTGCGCGCGGGGTAAGCCAGTCTGCCAGCGAACCTACCCCGTTGCATCTGTGGCTGACTGGATTTGTCTCCGCATGGCAGCAGAGAGGCACGGCAATTTCCCTTGTTGTCGATGAGCCCTCCGCAGCGTTGGAAATCGATGTCGCCACGGATAGCCTGCAACGGATCCTGGATAATCTGGTCGAAAATGCGCATCGTTATGGCCACCCCCCGATCACATTGCGTTGTTTGCGGACTATTGATGCACAAATACTGTGCATAGAAGACGAGGGAGAGGGATTGACGGCTACGGAAATCGTCCGCTTGCGCGAGCCCTTTGCCCGCAAGGATGAGGCCCGTTCAGGTGTGACGGGATACGGACTGGGTTTGAGTCTCGCGCAGGCGCTGGCGCAAGCACAGGGGTGGAAACTGGATTTGTATGCCCCGGGAGAGCACCCTTATTTGCCTCATAGCCTTATGCCTAAAGGGTTGGCGGCTTGTCTTCACTTGCCGGGCGGTGTCGCGCCCGTTCGGCCGCTTTCATCGAGCGAGGCATGAGTCGCTACTTTAAGCGTGGTTTCTGAACGTGCGAACCGGTGCGAGTAATAGGGTAAGTTTTTTCTGTTCGGAATTTACCAGCAAGAGTGATTTAGGTGTTTTTTGCACAAAAATGTGTACATGGCTAGATATAGGATTTGATTTGTGCGATTTCGGTGCATTCGCGCAGGGTGTTCTTGTGCCCTGTGATTCACGTTAGAGGTGGATTAATACTTATGAATCAGGGTGTTCTTGGGCTGTTTTTCACAAAGTGCCTACATTCTGCTTTTAGGCATGATTCCTGCTTTTATTGCCAAGATAAGCGTTTGGTTCGATGATGCGCCTTGCATAGTCTGTCTCAAACGCGCTTTGCGTTCGCTTAATTTTGAAACTGCTCCCTGGAGGAATTCATGTCTGTAAGTCATGCGATGAAAATGATGGAAGAAAACGGCGTCAAGTTCGTCGATTTCCGCTTTACCGATACCCGTGGCAAGCAACAGCACGTCACTTACCCCGCTGCGCGCGTGGATGAAGACAGCTTTGAGTCCGGCATCATGTTTGATGGTTCGTCCATTGCGGGCTGGAAGGGCATTAACGCTTCAGACATGATTTTGATGCCAGATGCTGGTTCAGCTGTCATGGATCCGTTCTCCGAAGAATCTACGATGATTCTGATCTGCGACGTTATCGAGCCGGACACCATGCAGGGGTATACCCGCGATCCGCGTTCCGTAGCCAAGCGTGCCGAGGCATACATTCAGGCTTCGGGTCTGGCCGATGCAGCCTACTTTGGTCCTGAAAACGAATTTTTCGTCTTCGACGACGTGCGCTGGGGCAATGAAATGTCCGGCTCTTTCGTCAAAATCGACTCCAAGGAAGCTGCCTGGAATTCTGGCAAAGAATACGAAGACGGCAACATGGGGCATCGTCCCGGCGTGAAAGGCGGTTATTTCCCGGTTCCTCCTGTCGACTCTCTGCATGACCTGCGTCAAACCATGTGCCTCGTGCTCGAAGACATGGGCCAGACCGTTGAAGTGCACCACCACGAAGTGGCTACTGCCGGTCAGTGCGAGATCGGTGTTGCGTTCAATACGCTCGTGAAAAAAGCCGATGAAGTACAGAACCTCAAATACGTGCTGCACAACGTAGCGCACAGCTATGGCAAGACGTTGACCTTTATGCCAAAGCCAATGTTTGGCGATAACGGTTCCGGTATGCACGTTCACCAGTCCATGGCGAAAGACGGCAAGAACCTGTTCTCTGGCGACAGCTATGCCGGTCTATCCGAAATGGCGCTGTACTACATCGGCGGTATCATCAAGCACGCTCATGCCCTGAACGCGTTTTGTAACCCGTCCACCAATAGCTACAAGCGTCTGGTCCCCCACTTCGAAGCGCCTGTGAAGCTCGCGTACTCCGCTCGAAACCGTTCGGCTTCCATCCGGATTCCTTTCGTATCCAACCCCAAAGCTCGCCGAATCGAGCTGCGCTTCCCTGACTCCACCGCGAACCCGTATCTGGCCTTTGCCGCCATGTTGATGGCTGGTATCGATGGTATCCAGAACAAGATCCACCCAGGCGAAGCGGCCAGCAAGAACCTGTACGATCTGCCGCCGGAAGAAGAGAAGAACATCCCCGAAGTGGCGTTCTCGCTGGGCGAAGCGCTGGATGCACTGGATAAAGACCGCGAATTCCTCAAGCGGGGTGACGTGTTCTCCGATGATCTGATCGATGCCTACCTTGAGCTCAAGCGTGGCGAAGTTCAGCGTCTGCGCATGCTGCCGCATCCGATCGAATTCGAGATGTACTACAGCCTGTAATCGGTGCGCCCTGACGCAGGCAGCCATTCGGCTGCACGGTCATAAACCGCTATAGCAAGAAAAAATCCCCGGCCTTGGTCGGGGATTTTTTTGTCGCGAGTAAATTCAGGCGAGATTTCGCATTTCGCCTCCCCTTTTTGAAAAAGGGGAGAAGCGCGGGGGACTAAAGGAACCTCTGCACGAATACAGCGTTTCTTCGGGCACTGTGCTGGGTACGACTCGGCAAATTTCCCCCGGCCCCCTTTTTTTCAACGGAGTGCGCTCCCCTTTGTAAAAAGGGGAACGAGGTGGATTTAGGATGGCATTGCATGCGTGCAGACCATCCCTAGAAAATACATCAGAGGGCGAGCTGCTTTTTGTTGCAGAAGAAGTTCAGCTTGGGCCGGGCCGTCCTGCACTGATTGTTGTGCATTGAAGCAAACAAAACCCCCGGCATGACCGGGGGGCTTTCGTAGGCTTTGGTGTGCTTCAGATCAGAAGCACGTCGCAGGTCACTGTGGCGTGCCTTTGGATTTTTCCTCTTGCGTGTCGAAGAGAAAACCCGCGGCGGCAGAGGTCAAAATCAACAACCCGGTGCCGATGATCCAGGCGAAGTACCAGGGGGCGGCTTCGCCCATCACGATCACAAGGAAGATCACGATCATGGCCAGCACAAAAAACAGCAGGAAATAACCAATCGTCTTCATATTCTTTCTCCGTAAATTTCAGCCCGGGATCAATAAGCGTGCGGGTCTTTCTCGATCTTGCCCGCATCCACCTTGCCGCGCATCACGTAGAAGGCCCAGCTGGTGTACCAGAGGATCAAGGGTACGAACACGACCGAGAAGCCGGTCATCCACAGCAGAGTGTTTTCACTGGAAATCGAGTTCCAGATGGTCAGGCTCTGACTTGGATTGGTGCTTGATGGCATGAGGAACGGGAACAGGCTGATCGCGGTTGCACCGAGTACACCCACCCACGCCAGAACGCCAAACCACCATGCAATGGCGGGGCGATGCGCGCGCAGCAGCAGGCCACCGATGATCATGCCTGCAAAGCCGATAACCGGGATGACCCACAGAATGGGCATGGCCTTGTAGTTGGCCAGCAGGCCGCCTTTGACGAGTTCAACGGTTTGGGTGAGGGGTGTCTGCGCCAATGCCGGGTCGACTGAATGGGTCAGAACGAAGCCGGGCATCATGCTGATCCACACACCGCCCACCGCAAATAGGACGATTGCGACCAGAATGGCAAATGAACCTGCCGCCCGAGCCCGCCCGGCCAGTGCGCCCTCTGTCTTGATGACCATCATGGTTGCGCCCATGTACATGGCCAGCGCCAGGGAAAGAACACCGGCAAGAATGGCGAACGGGTTGAACAGGCTGATGAAACTGCCGGTGTAGTAAGAGCGCAGATCCCAGTCGAAGTGGAAGGGTACGCCTTGCAGCATATTGCCCATGGCCGCGCCGTAGATGATCATCGGCAGCGCGCCGGAGAGCAGGAATACCCAGTCGGCAATGTTGCGCCAGCCTTCGGTCGGAATTTTCGAACGGTATTCGAAGGCGAGCGGTCGCATGATCATGCTCCACAGCAGGAGCAGCATGACGACATACAAACCGGAAAACGCCGTGGCATAGATGAGCGGGAAGGCCGCAAAAATCGCCCCGCCGCCCAGGATGAACCACACCTGATTACCGTCCCAGTGCGGGCCGATGGCGTTGAGCATGCTCCGACGTTCGAGATCGGTCTTACCGATGATGCGCAGCAGCGCCCCGACACCCATATCCATGCCCACCATAACGGCCAGCCCCAGTAACAGCACGCCCAAGAGCAGCCACCACAAAACTTTCAAGCCTAGATATAAATCCATCTCACACCTCTTTGGATTGTTCGTTCACGAGCGTCTTTGCATGAACAGGGGCGTAGTTGCCACCCAATACCGAGCCACCTGACGACGTGTTCTTATCTTGCTTTTGCGCCGCGTGATGATCGTCGGGCCCTTGCTTGATCGCGCGTACCATCAGGTACATTTCGATGATGATGAAGATCGAGTACAGACTCACGAAACCGATCAACGAGAACATCATGTAACTCACGCTGTGGCTCGAGGCCGACATCCAGGTCGGCAGCAGGTTGTAGACCGTCCACGGCTGGCGACCCAGCTCGGCCGTGAGCCAGCCCATCTCGCAGGCGAGAAACGGGACCGGGATCAGCCAGAGCGAAAAGCGCAGGAAAAGAGGATGATTCTCGACATCGTTACGCAGTGAGTAGATCACGCCGAAAATGAAGAAGGCGAGCATCAGGAAGGCAAAGCCCACCATAATGCGGAACGTCCAGTAAATAGCGAAGACATCCGGGATGGTGTCTTTCGCGGCGAGGGCGATGTCCGCATCGGTCGCTTTGCTTACATCCTGCTCAGGCGCGTAGCGCTTGACCAAAAAGCCATAACCGAGATCTTGCTCATGCGCCTTGAACTGAGCCATAGCCGCCGCATCGGTTGGATTACCGGATAGAATTTTCAGCGCCTCTACCGCCTGGATACCATTCTTGATGCGTAGGGCATTGCTGGCTTCAATCTCTGCGATACCCGGAATTTTCATATCCATGGTGTGTGTCAAAAGTGGCGTGAGCAGATAGGGAATCTGGATGGCCCAACTATTTTCCTGCTTCTCCTGATTCGGCCAAGCCATGAGATTAAATGGCGCGGGCGCTTCTTCCGTTTTCCACATGGCTTCCATCGCGGCAATTTTGGCCGGTTGAGCTTCGCCGTCGATGAAGCCGAGCGCATCACCCAAGGTGATTACCCCGATGGTGGACAGCACGCCAAAGATCGTTGCCATGCGGAACGAGCGCTTGGCCAGTTCCATGTGCCGTTTGCGCAGCAGGTAGAAGGCACTCACGCCAGCAACGAAGATCGCCGCGGTCACATAACCGGCAATACTGGTGTGCACGAATTTGGCTTGTGCGTCGTGGCTGAAAATCAGCGCGGTGAAACTTTCCAGTTCCATTCGCATGGTGACGGGGTTGAACACGGCACCTTGCGGGTCCTGCATGAAGCCGTTGGCGACGAGAATCCACAGTGCCGACAGGTTCGAGCCCAGTGCGACAAGGTAGGTTACGATCAGATGTTGCCCGCGGGAGAGTCGATCCCAGCCGAAGATCATCAGGCCGATCATGGTCGATTCCATGAAGAAGGCCATCAGGCCTTCAACGGCCAGGGGCGCACCGAAAATATCGCCAACGAAGCCGGAATAAAATGACCAGTTGGTGCCGAATTCGAACTCCATCGTGAGGCCGGTGGCGACACCGAGGGCAAAGTTGATGAGCAGCAATTTTGCCCAGAATTGCGTCATTTCCTTGTAAATCGGCTTGCCGGTGACCACATACACTGTTTCCAACGCCGCGAGGAACACAGTAAGCCCCAGTGTGAGTGGCACAAACAAGAAGTGGTAGAGCGCGGTGGCGGCGAATTGCCAGCGCGATAGCTCGACGACGGTATCGTTGATCATAATGAGCTCCAGATGTAACAAAAATCATGGATAAACACGGCCCCATGCAGGAAGATGTGCCTGCACGACCGCTATATAGAGCGTACGCCCGTCGTGTTGCCGCCAGTTAAATTTATGGCTGATTAACTGGGCAGTATGGCTAATAGGCGTTGCCGGATAACAACGCGGTATCGCCTCTTAACCGGGCAATTTTGGTCGCTTATTTGCATAGGTAAACCTGAGTAAATTGAATTGTAATTTTCTATGATATAGCATAAAAAATTATTATTAATTGAGAGGTGCGCTCATGTCTTTTCTTCTTTCCAAGGCCGGGAAATCTCCGGTTTCGCGTTTGTTGCGCCATTTGAGTCTGATGACCTTGGTGGAAGGCACTTCCCTGATCGCCCTGGTGCTTATTGCCGTGCCGATCAAATACGGTTTGGATTTTCCTTTGGCCGTCCAGGTGGTCGGACCCATCCACGGGGCTTTGTTTCTTTGGACAATGGGGGTATTACTGACCAGCGTATTCGCCGGACGATTGGCTGCTGCCAAGGGGGCGGTGGTCTTTTTCGCGGCATTGATCCCCTTCGGTGGCTTGTGGTCGCACCGGCTGCTGGACCGGGAAATTGCCCGCCAGCGTCAGGGTGTAACTTAACCGTCCGGTCGAGTGGCCGGGCTGACGCCAGCTTGGCTTTAGCACGGTTCGATGAGGTGATACCTGTTATAGTGCGCCGGGCTTCCGCGAAGGACTTTTGCAGGTTTTGTTTGATGACTTATCCCACTATTTCCGCTGCCGAGATCGAGTTCACGGCCATCCGGGCGCAGGGTTCGGGAGGGCAGAATGTCAACAAGGTCTCAACGGCGATCCATCTGCGCTTCGATATTCATGCTTCATCTTTACCCGATGAAATCAAAGAAAAACTCATGGCACTCTCCGATTCACGCATCAGTCGAGACGGCGTGATCGTGATCAAGGCGCAACGCTTTAACAGCCAAGACAAAAACCGCGCCGATGCGCTGGCGCGCTTGCAAGCACTTGTGGCATTGGCAACCCGCCCCGTCAAACCGCGCAAACCGACCAAACCAACCCGCAGCGCGCAATTGAAGCGCTTAGCGAAAAAGGTGCAACGCGGCCAGACCAAACTGCTGCGCGGACGCGTTGTCGAATAAACTCAGGATTCTTCCGTTATGGCGCAAAAAGCGACTGTCTATAAAGTCGATCTCGATATTTCTGATATGGATCGGTCGTATTACCTAAGCCATCACCTGACGCTGGCCTTGCATCCCTCGGAAACCGAATCGCGAATGATGCTCCGCCTGCTGGCCTTTGCGCTGAATGCGCAGGAAGCGTTGCAGTTCACGCGCGGGCTATCGGCGGATGACGAACCGGACATCTGGCTCAAGGATCTCACGGGCGCGATTGATCTGTGGATTGAGGTGGGTTTGCCGGACGAGCGCCGTCTGCGCAAAGCTTGTGGGCGGGCGAAGCAGGTGCTGGTCTATGCATACGGTGATCGTGCCGTATCCGTATGGTGGTCAAAATCTGCACGCGAGTTGGCGCGCCTCGACAACCTGCGCGTGTTCTCCATTGATGATGAGTCGCTTGACGGGTTGACCGCACTGGTAGGCCGAGGGATGCATCTGTCCGTCAGCATTCAGGATGGCGATGTCTGGATATCTGACGGTGAGGCCAATGTGCCGGTGATTATCCGGGCGTTGACGCCTTAACGTTCGGAGCATCCTTTGCTTCGTTTCCATGTCGTGGTTTTATGACCACAGTGCAGGTCATGCCCGCTGCAATGTGGACGTTCGCGGGAATCTTCTCCAGCTTGATGCGCACTGGAATCCGGCTTGCGAGGCGAACCCAGTTGAATACCGGGTTGACGTCTGCCGTCAGGTCCGGCGCGACCGGATTGTCCCGATCCGCAATCGCGTAGGCAATGCTGGCGACCCGCCCGCTGATGGCCTTGGTGTGCCCCAACAAGGTTA
>JAJYPA010000668.1 GCA_021795795.1 Pseudomonadota bacterium
ATCGCCATGGCCTACCTCATCCTGGGCAAGTTGGATCTCAGGTTACCCACTTGAAATGACGAGGAGCCAGATTTTAGCGAAATTATTCGCCCTTTTGTCGGCGTTGAGAAGACTTTTGAAACGAGCCTCTGAATTGTTGAAAAAAATCTCAAATTCGTTATATCGTGATTGTCGGGTCAAGTAGAGGTCCTCCTAAATATAAATAACCTAGTGAAGCAAGAATGGTGCGGCAGTCGCGAACTATGGTCGACCACTATTCCGAATTCTGGCGAAGCGTCACAAGCGAAAACCGGACACCCATCTGCTTATCAATAAAATAAATTAATCGCAATTCGAAGAAAATGCAGAAGATCATCAGATCGCTTACAACGACTAGATGGTGACTAGGAAACAGGCTCCTCGTCATTTCAAGTGGGTAACCTGAGATCCAACTTGCCCAGGATGAGGTAGGCCATGGCGATGAAGTTCTTGTGGGTGCGATAGCCTCGGGCTTTGGCCTTGGCGGATTGGAGGAGGCTGTTGAAGCCTTCCAGGATACCGTTGGTGATCTGGCTCTCGAACCAGCGGAGCACGCCGTCCCAATGGTTCATGAGGGTGTAGGCGATCTTGACCATGGGCGGTAATCCGCTGGCCTTGGCATTCTCCATCCAGGCCTTGAGGAGAATAGCGCCCTGGTGGCGATTCTGGATGGTGAAGATCTCCTGGAAAGTAAGCCGGAACTGATAGGCCTGGGCCGTCTTGAGGTTCTGGTTTTTGAGCAGGGCCTGCAGCTTTTCTTTCTGCTGGGCCTTGAGGTTCCCTTGGTTCTTGAGCCAGAGCCAGCGGGTTTTCTTGAGGACAGGCTGGGAGAGGGCTTCTCCTTTGCGCACGGCATCCACGGCCTCATTGACGAGCTTCATGAGGTGGAAACGATCGAAGGTGACCTGAGCATTGGGCAGGTACTCGGCGGCCCCTTTTTGAAAGGCCGGAGAGAGGTCCATGCTGACCTCGGTGATGGCCTCGGCATGGCCACCATGAGCCTGCAGATCCTTGGTGAACTGTGCGAAGGTCTGGGCATCTTTGCCCGGTGTGGCAAAGAGCAGGCGCTTTTCCAGTAGGTCCACGAAGAGGGTGATGTAATCATGCCCGCGCCGGCTGCTGGTTTCATCCACACCGACGGCATGGACATCGGCCATATCCACTGTGGTGCGGGCTTCCGACACATAATGCTTGATCACCCGCCATAGTAACGTATCGGTTTCGCCGACCATGCGTGCTACGGTCAAGACCGGCATTTCCCGCACCAGGGCCATGATCAGCGCTTCAAAGAGCAGAGTGAACTGGGAGCCTTCCCGAGCCCAGGGGACGGGCACCTGATGCACCCCGTGCTCCGGGCACGCCACGCGAGGTACGCGGGCATGGAGATAGGCCTCATGCTGAAAGAAGTCCATGTGCCGCCAGGTATGTTCCCGGGTATCGTGTACTGGGCACTCCTCGCCACAGACCGGGCAGGCGAAGCGGCTGCCAGCAGGGAAGTTGATGTGCAGGTCCAGCCGCTTCTCTTCCACCGTGAAGGTCACATGATCCACCAACCACGGCGGAACCAAGCCTATCGCGAGTGAAAACAACTGGTTCTCGTCCATCCTCAACTCCTTCCTGGGGCGTGCCGACTCCATGGCATTCTCCCCCTACCCACTCGATCTGACGAAGAGCCTTTTTCCAGATGTAGCCTAACATACCCCTCGTTAGATATAGTCCATTTCGTACCCCGCCCCGCCGATAGCGCCAAAAGTCTTCATTACCAACAAAAGCGGCGTAGTCAATTCCGATGTGCTCTTCAAAAACCTGTCCGGGCTCCCAGAGAAGGTTGTTACCGCGTAACAACTGGTTGAAGAGAGGTCCGCGAAATTCACTTTCTTCAAAATCTGCTGGAAACTCAGGCATCTTTCCTCCACAATCAAGCGCGATTTAGGCGGCGTTCATATCTCCATACCTTTACTGCCAAAACTACGTTCTCTCTGATGGGCAACTATCCCACCAAGCACCGTATCTGCCCTTAACTGGACTATGGCAGTCTAAAATATCCAGATGTTACCAGAGCAAAATATCGCCAAATCCGATAGCTGTAATACTTTACATCATCAGCACAGACCTTATTGGAATAAAACATATAAAATCATTATCTATCATTCGGTTCGTTCAATAGATATGCCAACTCAGTTATTGGTTTTTGGCAAAAAAATGTAGATGAAAAAAAAGCATAGCCATCCTCCTCATGGTCCAGTGAACCGGAGCAATCTTGTGCCATTCCAACGACCGCTTCCAGTCTATAACGGTCGCTCATCTGGTGGTAGATGGGAGACGCAAGTTGCTGGAGCATCCCCAGTTCAACCAGCCTATTCTGGTATTTTCTGACCTCATCGCCGCCCTTTTCAACCAAGAGCTCACTGAATTATTCATTTTCTTAGCCTTGGAGTCCATGGGCTTCCAACCACATTTTGCATATAGCCGAAAAATCTGCCCATCGGTCTTCTTGCCCGCACGACGGCGTGAACGATATGCCCACAAGTCGAAAACCGGGCAAGGCGCTCCGGGCGGGGTGCTGGTCTCTTGAGCGTCTCGCCGCTCCGGGCAAAGCGTGGTTACAATCTGAGATGCCATACCCCCTATTGATGTTTCGCGTTCCGGATGCGCTCATCGACCAGTATCCGGTACCCATGCCTCGACCGACGTAGTGCCGCGTCATACAACAGGGCGTTGATTTCCTCAGCGGACGGAGAAAATCCGAGGTAGGTTTTCTTCCTGCCGCCAAACGGCGTGCTTTTCCGCCACCAGGAGTGAATCAGGAGCCATTCTCCGAAGAGGTCCTGACATAAGTCTACTTGGTAGCGCCGCTGTTTCTCTTCATTCTCCCAGAGTGCCGTAATCCACCCGGTAGCTGGGTGGCTCGATGCGTGCAGCAGGCGAGCCTGTTCCTGCGCAATGGCCTTGTGGTCGATGCGCGGTTTACGCGGCTTCTTTGCCGCGGGCGAATGTTCTTTGACGGGCACCACGTCGATCTTTGGTGCGGGCCTGGCCACCACAGTGGCCGCCG
>JAJYPA010000195.1 GCA_021795795.1 Pseudomonadota bacterium
ATAAGTCTTCTTTCAGTCCATAAGGTGATTGAAGGATAGCACGATAAAACTGGGATGCAAGAGCGATGGGCAGTCACTTTCGTTAAAGTTTTAAGCCAGCAAGGGTGGCGGAGAGAGAGGGATTCGCTTCCATTGCCCTTTTCCTCCGTGCAAACCTAATACTTACAGCGTGTTAAAGCGTGAACATTATCAGAGCAGTAGCAAAATCTGCAGCAAGAATAGCGAGACCCTACCTGCCCGTCAAGCGCCGCCTTCTTCTCCGCCTTCCAGGCCCTCACCCCAAGAGCGCGGACCAGAGACCGGCTTTGCATGGGACTCTCCTTTTTAGGCAAAGCGACTCTGTATTGACCAGGGACGTTTTTTTGCGTAACCTGGAGTCCAGGTTGACGGACTCGAAGCGATTGGCGTCGCTTCCTACACTTGAAACATCGCAGTGGTCAACTGCGGATCAAAAGCCTGGGATTGGCGTCCCGGGCTTTTTTGTTGCTGGGTTTTCCCGTGCTCTTCCCGCCCACACAGATGTCGTCGTCTCCCTCGGGTTATTCTCTACCCCAGAGGATCCCGCGGCACATCCTATGGCACTCGGCTTTGTCCACTCAAAATGGGGGATCCAACTGAAATACCGAATAATCGATGTACAGCATGTAGGCCAAAGCCGCCGCGACCTGCGACGCGCGTTCTACTTCCCACCGGCGCAGCCTTTCCCGAAGCCGCGCCGCCTTTTCCTTCTTTCTGCCTTTCTGCCGTCTGATTTTTTCTGCTACTGACTCCGGCGGGGCCGCGTTTTGATGAAGCCGGTCACGAAGCCGGGCTACTTTGGGCGGTAAAACCGCCCTTTTTCTCTTTAACAGCGCGGCCCGCGCTTTTCCTTGGTTCTTCTGTGATAACTGTACGCTCTTTGACTCTAATATATTGTTTATATTGTTCTCTCTTATTTTTTGTTGCACCTTCCATCGCGGTTTCAACGATATAACGCCGTTTCCATCGACAATCCCGAGCACGCGAGTCCGTGGCGCTGCATATCCCACAATGCTCAGGCCGGGGGTTGTCTCCCTGTGCAATGTGATTCCGCCTTGCTTTACAGCCTGCAGAAACGCGGCGAACTGTCCTGCGCGTGCCGCCGCTTGCGCGCTTTTTCCCCTGGAAGCAGGATCAAGGTCTGTCGCGCGCAGCATGCGCCAAAGTGTTGCCTTGCGTTCAGAGAATTCGAACGCTCTGACATTCCAAGTTCGGCGCCAGGCCCGCATTCTTTCCGCTTCTCCTTCCTCTCCCGCTATTCCGTCCGTGCCTTTTGCGATGTAGCTGGTGACATAGGCCACGGCTCCCGCAGTTCCCCCCGAGACCATCTTGATCTGTACTCCGCGCTTCTGCCGAGCTTGCGAGGCTGCGGCCCCCGCCTCGAAGTAGTGCCGAAACAGGCGTTGTATTTCGGGCCAATGCTGGTCTTCCGCCCACATCACCAGATGATAATGCGGTGTGCCGTCCATGTGTGGCTCTGTAGCTCGCAGCCAATGTGTCTGTATACTCCTTCTGTTTAGAGCCGATCGCAGGCGTTGCCAGCGATTCGTCAGCCACCGCATTACATCCCTCGGCGTGGATTGATCCCAGCCAGGGTTAGCCCGCCGTACCCGCCCCGCCGTCCCCGCCGTGGTCGTGGGGTGCATATGCTCCGGGACTGTCACTGTGATCAAACGTGGTGTCATTCTCGCTGCGTCGGCCAGGTCTCCCAGTCCTTTCGCTGTCGCCAAAATTTCCGCATATTGCCGTTTGTGGTGCTGTTTCGGGCTCGGCATCCCGGTCACTTGACCGGGATTATCTATGCGGATCGCTTCGTAGTTCTTCGCCCAAGTCTCGTTCGCTCTGTCTCGGTCGCGACTTTCCACGCGGGCGTCCGGGGATACGGCTTCTATCCACTCCGGGGCCAGTATCCGCCACATTTTTTCTCTTGCGGGCACCATCTGCCGACACACGGCTCGCTGCCACCAGCGGGGGTTCATTATGCGTTCGTAAGCCACTTCCCAAGCGGCCCCGTCTGGTGCTTTCGCTGCTCGTAGCCAATTCCGCACGCCATATAGATCTAGGGGATTTTTTACGCCAAAGAGACGCATAACTCGCTTCACGCTACTTTTTACGATGCGTTCCCAGGCCAGCCCGCGTCGGCCTCCCCATCGCATTTCCTCCTTCACAAAGCGCGCTTGCTCTTCACCCCACTCTTTGATGGCTTCGAGGGTCGCATCCGGTCCGATACGCTGTAGGATTGGAGCTTCGTGCATGAGGTGCAGCGCGGGCAACAATACGCGCCGTTCCGCTGCCTCCACCGCCGCCGTCAGCTCTGTTGCATACGGCTTGCAAGCTGCCACTTTCGCCTGAATTTCTTGCTCCGTTGGCGGTTGTTCCGTCCACGGCCGAAACTCTCCGAGTGGCGTTGGTTGTAGACCCTGCCTGAGCCATTCCTGCCTGAGTTTTTTTAGGTATTCCCATTTCCGCTTTTCTTTCCCGATGCGCTTAATGCGGTCGCGTTGTATCCCTTTAAGGGTTTTATACAAGTGCCTTTGGGAGGCTTCGGTCGCCATTTTGTATGTTTCGGCCGCGATCTTCGGGGCGAGCGCATCCCGGAGCAAGCTGCTGGGTCGTGGCGGCTCGCCTCCGAGGCCCGATAACTGAGGCTGCAGGAGCGCCACGGGCCTACCGATTCAGAATTGGCTGAGATGAAGAGGGGGGCGCGATCCGGGTTGCTATACTATTTGCGTAACCGAATCGCCCCCTCCCCTCGCCTGCTAGCTTTGGGGGGGCGATTTTTTTCATGACCAGTATAGCAACCGGTCCTGAGTGCTATGGTGCACATTGAAACAGGGCGTTTCTCTCTATCTAACAGGCTGTTTAGTTTTCTCAATTGGCTGTAATGGACAGAAAAGGTAGGCCGGGCAACGTCAATGGTTCCCCATGAGGTCTCTGCTTGTTACGGACGCGGACCATTTTCTTGTAGAGCTGTACTCGTTGAGTTCTCAGCCCCGAGAAGCCCGGGTCGGTAGCCAAGAAATCTACGAGCTGCTGCGCACGCCTCTGGCTCTCGTGTGTCGCAGAACGCAGACCATCTGCGACATATGCGGCATACAGCTCATGGGGGTATCGATACGTCCAGTGCTCGCCGCCACCGAGCTGACGAGGCTTGGTAACCCGGACCAGCTCAAAGCGGCCGTAAATTTGGATCCGGGTCCTGCAGTCACGCGCATCTCGTAGCATCTCGCCTTGAAGCCCGGGACTGTCTGACAATAAGTACCATTGAACATCGCCATCTGACGCTTGGGCGCAGATGAGTCGCGGGCGCGGGCGACCGATTCGCTTGTTATAGTCGCTCTGGGCTCGGGATAGCGTCCAACCGTGTAGTCCACCAAAACGCGCCTCGAACTTTTGTGCAAGATTCTTGAGCTTTTCCGGCGCTATAGATCCAGTTGTGTAGTAATACCACCCGCGCGACACGCTAAGCAGCAGAGCACGCATGGCTTGCCAGCGCTGGGAATAGGCATAAATGAGGTAAGGCGCGATCGAGGGCATACCTCGTATAGCGCCGGATGCAGCACGAATGCAGGGGAAAAAGCGTATTGGTAAAAAGAAGTTCCTAGGAAAGCCATGGCCCGGCGCTATATTCTTGCGAGGAAAGCCAAAAATCCGGGCGGAAGCCCGGGCAAAATGCCGTCGGGACGCGCCAACGTCCCAACACCAGAACCTGAGAAATCGCAGGCGCGCCAAGCCTGCACCACCGGGGTCGCCAACCCTGGAAGACTGCTGAAGCCGTGTGCTTTTAATCGAGCTGGCACGGCTACGATGGGGGCTGACAGGTGCAAACCCCGTCTTCTACCTAATCTCCGTCGGGTAGCAGTCGTTGGGCGACGAGGACACGGACGCCACAGTAATGTGGATGCATCCTGTCGATCAGCGAAAGCGGGTATAGTCCCGCTGGTGGGGGGCTCGGAAGGGTCCGACACTTACCGCACATGTGGGCTGCTGAGGTCACGGCGACGTGACAGGGGGTCAAGGCGAAAGCTGGCGATCTCGACACCTTGAGGGGCAACCTCCAAGGGCCGCTGTATAGCTTAAGCATGTACTTGCATCCAAGAGGATGCATTGCGGAGACCATCAAAGCATTTGCCGGGCTTCAGTCCCGGCAGACCAAAGTTGGAAAAATCGTGGATGAGTAAGGGAAGGGCTTAGGAACTTCGCCTCCCCGAAAACCTACTGGGCCAGCGCGAATAGCGCTAATCCACGATTTTAGACAGATGCGTTGATAGTCGTAGTAGCGGTCGAATAACTCGGGAATCTCTCCTTTGAATTTGTGCTGTGGCAGGCCAAATCCCGATGAGGAGAGAAGGAGACCCGATGAGTAGAGATTGACCTCGCGCGCGATTTGGTCGAAGCGCCGGGGGAGTTCCCATCCGGGATGCTCGAAAGTTGGGGGCAGTCGTTAGTATTTCTCAGGTTTGAGGGCTTGGCAGGCCCAAGGTGAACGGACAGCGCGGGGTGGCACCGGCGCTGTGGACGCGGTTGGCACCGCGATGTTTCTCATTTTGCAAGGTAATATCATGGTTTTTCTTTCTGGCCCCTGCTGTTTTGGGGGCCTTCTATTTTCTGGCTAGATGCAAAAAGAGGTTGATTAGAGATCATCAGGTGCTGAAAGTAGAAATACCCGTGATCTGAAATAAGTGCTTGATTGGATTCCTTCTCTATATGTGCCGTTCTGTGCAGAACTGGGTTGAACAAGCGATCGCATCCCTGCGATCAAATTTTCGGCCTAGTGGTTTTAATCATCCTCAACCTGCGCATGCGAATGACAGGGTCGCAGCGGAAGCGGACGTTGGCCTTCCATCAGACTGCAGACGGCGGTATCCTTCTTAAGGAGATCTGTGTGCACAGGTGGGCAGGATAAAATAGAAACAAAGTAGACTTCCCAAGCCGAATATTGCCATAACGGCCCCCATCGGCCAGGGTGTACCATCGGCGAATACCGCCACCAACGTTGAACCCAAGACGCCGAAGCCATATTGCAGAGCGCCGATCACCGCAGATGCCGCACCCGCGCTCTCGGGGAACAGTCCGAGCGCACCGACCATGGAGTTTGCAACAATAAACCCATTGGCAGAAACAAAGAAAAATATCGGGATCACCAAACCCAACAGACCACCCCAATCGGTGCGTGCATCAAACGCTAACATCATAGTAGCCACTGCGGCCACTATCACCCCTACCTGCAGAATACGATCGTGGTGTACTTTTACGACCAAAATCCGATTTATCTGGTTGACAAACATCAACCCAATGATTCCCAAAGCAAACAACAATCCATACATTTGTGGTGTTACACCATAATATGAAATATACGCAAAAGGGGTTCCCGATATGGACGCAAATACACCCCCGTAGAAGAATGCTCCTGCACCCGCATATCCCAGTAAATGACGGTGACGAATAATAGAGATGTAACCCTGCAAGGCTCGTTTCATTGCCAGAATGTTTCGTCTTTCCTTGGGCAGCGTTTCTGGCAAGAGCATCAGCGAGATCAGGGTCAGGATGCCGACACACACCAAAAACCAGAAAATCCATCGCCAAGAACCCAGCCGGAGTATCAGTGCCCCGAGGCTCGGCCCAAGCATCGGCGCTACCGCCATGGCGGTAATCAAGGTAGACATCATTCTGGCGGCATTGGGTCCTTCGTAGACGTCTCGCACCATAGCCCTGGCGAGGACCACGCTGGCACAGGCACCCAGTGCCTGCACCACCCGCCAGAAGATTATGCTGCCCGCACTGGCGGCGAGCGCAGATCCCAATGAACCGATGAGGAAGAGAACCAATCCAATGGCAATCGGCAGCCTTCGACCATACCGGTCACTGAAGGGGCCCCAGAACAATTGCCCCAGACTGAAGCCTATAAGATATCCCGAAACTGTCAGTTCCATCATGCCCGCCGATACATGAAACGATTGCGCCATCATGGGTAGAGCGGGCAGATAGAGATCCGTAGATATCGATGCAAAGGCCATCAGCACACTCAGAATCGTGAGCTGTCCAAAGGTGAATTGGTTCTTGCCGAACAATTGGTCAATCTCGACCTGTGGTCCGTCGAGCACATGTGTCCGCCACATGTGCAAGAGGAACCCGATAATTCTGGGATTCAAGGAAGTATATCCCTATTCGTCATTGCCACACCGTGAACAGTTCTGGCGATCACAGATTGCTACAGGCCCGGTTTTGTCAGCGATCCACCCGCTGCTGCAGATAGGCGGGATAACGATCCCCGACAACAGTGATGTTTCGCAATGCTTCTTCGATCGTTGCCAGATCGCCTGCGGATAACTGGATGTTGGCACCGCCGGCATTTTCCCGCAGCCTATGCATCTTGGTCGTGCCAGGTACGGGCACAATCCAAGGCTTTTGCGCAAGCACCCAGGCAATAGCGAGTTGAGCCCGGGTGACCCTTTTGGAGGCCGCAAGATCGCCCAGAACCGCTACTAGGCGCGCATTGGCTTTGCGGTTATCCCTATTGAATCGTGGTACGCTGTTACGAAAATCAGACTTATCAAAGGTGGTGTGTTCGTCGATGGCACCCGTCAGGAATCCCTTGCCTAAGGGGCTGAAAGGCACAAAGCCGATACCGAGTTCCTCCAGCACCGGAAGTACACTGCTTTCCGGCTCGCGCCACCACAACGAGTACTCGCTCTGCAGGGCCGCTAGAGGCTGGACAGCATGGGCGCGGCGAATGGTGTTGACGCCCGCCTCGGACAATCCGAAATGTCGGACCTTGCCTTCGGCAATGAGATCACGCACGGTACCCGCCACGTCTTCAATAGGTACATTGGGGTCCACTCGGTGCTGATAAAAAAGATCGATGTAATCGGTTTTTAGACGCTGGAGAGCAGCATGAGCCACCGCACGAATATTCTCAGGACGGCTGTCCAGACCCTTGGCCACTTCTCCGCCAATAAAACCAAATTTGGTCGCAATAACGACCTTTTCTCGGAACGGCGCCACCGCTTCTCCAACCAATTCTTCATTGACAAAAGGGCCATAGGCCTCGGCGGTATCGAAGAAGGTTATCCCGAGTTCATAGGCCGACCGGATCAGTTGAATCCCTTCTGCCTTTTCTGTCGCTGGACCGTAGCCATAGCTCAAACTCATGCAGCCCAAACCCAGGGCCGATACCTGCAAACCGCTTTTTCCTAGTACCCGAGTGATCATGTCTGTATCTCTTTAATATCTCAGAAGTTGGACGCGATCCTAGAATTCCTGGCGCGTTGGGCGAAATAAGATTTCATTGATATCTACATCGTCCGGCTGGCTCATGGCGTAGCTGACCGCATGGGCAAAGGCAGATGCGGGAATAGCAACCTCGTAGACCTTGTGAATGGCTTCGGCAATATCGGGCTCGGTAATGCTGTCTGGTAATTCCGTGGCCACCGCACCCGGAGAAATAATCGTCGTGCGAATGTGGTAGGGCTTTACCTCTTGGCGCAGTCCCTCGGACAGGGCACGGACTGCGTGTTTAGTAGCCGCGTAGACTGCCCCACCCGCCCGCACTTTGTGGCCAGCGACCGAGGCAACATTGATGATATGCCCGGACTTTTGCTCCCGCATGTAGGGCAGCGCTGCGGCAATACCATAGAGGACGCCCTTGATATTTACATCAATCATCCGATCCCAATCCTCCACCTTCAAGCGATCCAGGGGAGAACTGGGCATGAGGCCAGCATTGTTGATCATGACATCTATCCGACCAAAGGAGCGCACCGCGGCGTCTACCAATCGCTGTACCTGCGCCCTGTCGGTCACGTCGGTGACCATCGCCAACGCCCGGTGACCCTGCTGCTGCAGACGATTCGACAGCGATTCAATTCGTTCCCTGCGACGAGCACCCAAAACGACGATGGCGCCCAAATCGGCGAGATGCTCGGCCGTGGCTTCGCCGAGTCCGCTGCTCGCACCGGTTATGACTACGACTTTGCCTTCGATACGAGGATTCGTCATCGGATAACTCCTTGAGGATGTGTCACTGCGATGTCTCTGGGAACTCGCCCGGTGACAGGATATTGAGGATCGGTAAACCCTGGAGTCGATGGGTGCCCTGGTGCAACCCACTGGTCGATTAACGCCTCGTCTTCGGCGTCAAAAATCTCCTCCAGAGCTGTCATGTAATCCAACCATTGTTCGAGGGTGCGGGGCCCGACGATCACCGAATCCACCAGAGCGTTATGCAGTACCCAATTGAGGGCGAAATGCCCCACCGTGCTCCCTTTCTGAGCCGCATGGGCATGGATGCGCTGTGCTAACTGCAGGGATTCCGGACGGAGTTCAGTCTGTTGGATACGTCGGTCCTGACGAGCCGCACGACTTCCCTCGGGGAGATCCGACAGATTGAGGTACTTGCCGGTAAGTACACCACGGGCGAGGGGGCTATAGGGTACAACACCTACCCCATAGAAGTGGCAGGCCGGGATCAGTTCGTTCTCAGCCATTCGGTTCATGGCGTTATACAGAGGCTGGCAAGCGGCCGGACGATCCATGCCGAGGGCATCCGCCAAGCGCACGACGTGTGCGAGTCGCCAGGCGCGAAAGTTGGAGACACCGTAGTACCGGATCTTTCCCTGATGCAGCAGATCCGCCAGGGTGCGCATGGTTTCTTCTAAGCTCGTGCTTTCGTCATCGTGGTGCAGGTAATACAGGTCGATATAGTCCGTGCCCAGGCGCTGCAGACTTGCTTCGACCGCCCTAAGAATATAGTTGCGAGATAAATCCGCGCCCGTTGGCTGATCAATTCCGGACGGATACCCCACTTTGGTGGCAACCACCCACCGATCCCGTTCGCCACGAATTGCCCGGCCCACGATTTTCTCGGATTCCCCTTGACTGTAGGCGTCGGCAGTGTCCAGGAAATTGATCCCGGCCTCACAGGCATGGGCTACGATGTCGCGCGAGACGTCTTCGGGTGTGGCTCCACCGAACATCATGGCTCCCAAGCATAGGGGCGAAACCTTCAAGCCGCTGCACCCTAATCGTCGATATTCCATGGTTCCTCCTAAAGTGCCAATGTGCCCGCCGCTATCAACTCTTGAATCCGGTTGATTGCCGACATGGCGTTCGGCCATCCGGTATAAAAAGCGAGGTGCGTGATCGCCTCAATGAGCTCCTCCGAGGTCACGCCATTCTCGAGGGCGCGGGGGAAATGGAAGGCCATCTGCTCCGTCTTCCCCAGTGCTATCAAAGCAGCACAAGTAATGAGGCTGCGGTCTCGTTTGGATAAGGACGGGCGCTCCCAGATATCGCCGAAAAGCACGGAATCGGTGATTTCCGCAAGCTTTGGAGCGAGATCACGGAGGGTTGTGCGGTCATTGTGTGGGGGTTCTTTCGGTGGCATGGCATGCTCCCTCTGCTGAAGCCGTCATACTACGCGCGACATCAACACTTGATAAGATGGGATAATCAACATACGGTATTGAGGTGAATTCAACAATGACCAATCTGGATGACCTGGTAGCCTTCGTCATCGTGGCGCGGGAACAAAGCTTTACCCGGGCGGCAAAACAATTGGGGGTGTCAACATCAGCCCTCAGCCATCGGCTGCGCGCCCTGGAGACCAGGCTGGACGTGCGATTGCTGAACCGTACCACACGCAGCGTGGCGCCAACGGAGGCCGGCGAAGCGCTGCTCAAAACTCTGGTACCGCATTTGGAGGACATCAATGATGAGCTCCAGGCCCTGCGAGAGCGGCAGACGCAACCGACCGGACTCATACGTATTACCGCGGCCGGGCATGCGGCAGAGAATCTCCTTTGGCCAAAGCTCCATACGGTGTTGCAGCGGTACCTTAAGCTCCAGGTCGAGATTTCTATCGACTACCAGTTTGTCGACATCGTCGCCCATCGCTTCGATGCAGGGGTACGGCTTGGTGAAAGTTTGGACAAAGACATGATCGCTGTGCCCATAGGTCCAGATATGCGTATGGCCGTGGTAGCAAGCCCGCATTATTTTGCCAATCATGCCGTACCTTGCTCACCCCACGATCTCTATACCCACAATTGCATCAACCTGCGCCTGCCGGGCGGTGGATTGCTTTTTTGGGAGTTTGAAAAAGATGGAAGGCCCGTCCGTGTCCGACCCCATGGACAGTGGATATTTAACTTGAGCTCCCACGTTCTCATGGCGTCTCTTGCTGGAGACGGGCTAGCGTATTTGCCAGAAGACATGGTAGAGCAGTATATCGCCGCAGGATCACTGCAGCGTGTACTGGTAGATTGGTGTCCGCTTTTTCCTGGCTACCACCTCTATTATGCCAGCCGCCGCCAACATTCTCGAGCGCTTGCCGTTATTATTGAAGCGCTTCGATATTGTCCGTGATTTTTTTCCGAAGCGTAGCGTGCTTATGGAGCCGCAACATTTTTTGCCGAAACGAAATAAGCGCCGCATTCTGCAGTAAGCGATTCCTGAAACTCTCGGGAACGTAATGCTTCGCGATACTCCTCCCTCAGCAGTGCCAGCTTGGGCACATCGTCCAACTGGATGCCGTAAAGGGGGTTGTCCAGGGCCGTATCGACATAGTTCGCCAGATGTTCTGGCCTTACGTAATGGTGCGTAGGATCGATGACGATTTCTACGTCCTCGTACCCCGTAGCCTCCAGCAGTGACCGGCAGCGCTCAGGAGTGCCGGTCAGCGCGCCAACCTTAGCCACGCGAATTCCGTGACGCCCTGCAACCTCACGCAGAAGCTGACCGGTCGCGTAAGAAGGGGAACGCCAGCAATTGAAGGCAAGCGCTCCCCCGGGCTTCAGGAGATTGCGCCATTGCCAAAGCGTTCCTGATATGTCGGTCAGATAGGGCAAGGCATTGGCGCAGTAGATACGATCAAATCTCCCAAGGTCCGGCGGCAGATTTTCCGCATCAGCGCGGAGAAAATGCAGGTTCGCTCGCCCAGCCATCCCCGAAGCCGCCTCTCGGGCACGTTCGAGCATACCCGAAGAAAGATCTACCCCAATCACCTCTCCCGATGGGCCTACCAATTCCGCGACGCGAATGGCAATAAAGCCCGTGCCCGTCGCGAGATCCAGAACTCGCTCGTTCAGACTCGGTGGGAAAAGTTGCAGCAAGCGATCCACTAAAGGTGACTGCGGCGTCCCTCGACCATACGTTACCCGTGCATCAAAATGTTGGGTAAGAGCGTGTTTATAGGATGCCACATCCGTCATTGGTCGATCCTACGACTGGCTTAGCTGTATAGTGCAGGCTAGCAGAATGCGCCGCGAATCTAAATGTCCGCTTCCAGTCTGTACCGGCTCCTAAGCACAAAATCTCTACAGGAGGCATCTGATCGGACTGGGAGAGATCTTTGCTATGCAAATTATACGCAATCTCTCTCCTACCGGAAGCCTTCTGCCAGCGTTCCTCACCAATTTTCATCTTCCAACCCATGGCAAGTAAATATCATCAAGATTTTTGGCCCCTGAGGCCAGGGGTTTCCATCATGATTTTGCATATAGCCTTATCTCTAGACGATGTGCCCCCTGAGTCGTACGCTGAAGAGAAACCTGCAAACTAGCGCAGAGAGTACCCTAATCGGTAGGACCCGCGCTGAATTCAGGCCTTACCTAGGTTTTTTAGCCTTATTCGAATCATCGTAGAAAGTGGAGAGACCCGGCCATTTTCTCAATTTGATCGGGTATTGAATTTGTTGAATAGTCTCTGCCAAGCCGCTGATATCAGTTTTTGCATAGCGAACATCGGACTCCGTCCCTGAACGAGCGTGTCCCAATAGATCCGACCGGTAAATCGGATCTACTTTGGCCCGCGCCAGCTTGGTAGCCACCGTATGTCGGAAACTATGAAAACTATGCCGATCATCGTCAATTCCCGGCACTTTCTTGCGTACACGACCCGCCCATTTACTTACCGCATCTGCCTTATCCTTAACATCGGTCAATTCCTGCCAAAGCCAGCCTGTCGGATGTTCTTTGCGAACTTCTTCAACGAATTCGAGAAAACCTGCCTTTGTGAGAGCTGGATGCACCGGCACATCCCTCTTTGCGGACTTAGTTTTGAGGTCCTGGCCTTCGCCTTCACGGATACGAAAACACCAGATCCCCTGCACTTGCTCGATATCCGATACTCGCAGTTGCGCCAGTTCGCCGATTCTAGCACCCGTGTATGCGCCCAACGGCATAAGCCAAAATTGCATGGGGGTGGCTGCTGGGGATGCCTTGCAGTATGCGGTAACCTGCGCATCGGTAAACGCCTCGCGCTCTTCGTGATCGCGAGAGCCATGTCGTCCCTCTCTGATGAGATGATCGCGCATACTGTGCCGTGGCAACACGTCACGGTGAGTCTTGACGTACCAGTCCAAAAAACCCGCAACAAACTGGATATTTTTGTTGATATTTTTTGGGCTTTGCCCCCCCGGAGCCGTTGCGATAATCTCTTCCAGAGGTTTGCCCCGCCATTGCGGGCTGGTCCTTCGGTGTGGAGGTAGCAGCTTCACTGTCTCGCAGAATCGACGTAGCTTTTCATCGTCGTATTCTGACATCGGAAGATCACCCAAAATCTCTTGAAACAACTCTATCGCGGCATCATTCCCAGAGATCGTTGCTTCTTTCCAAGCCTTGGCGATTTGCACACGCTCACGCTTGTAACGCTCATACGCCTTACTGCAACTTTCTCCTGTGGGCGTTGGAATCGGCAAGACCGTAGTTGCCGTGAGAGGAGTAGCCGTATCCAACGGTGTTTCCGCGACTTGCCCCCCTCTCTCGAGCAAAACCTTCTGATGGTTAGCGAGAATACGCTCAGCGTCCTGAATCTCGCCAGGCTGGACATCTGTGATATGCAGATCCCCATTTCGCCTCAGAAGGATAGCAAGACTAAGGGTCGGTTCGTCTGTCATATCCCAAATCCTAAGCCACAGACGCGCCGCTAGCTGCTGCGCAGTTACCAGATCTGAAGTGCGCAAGGCGATCCAGACCTGCCTGCGGCCGATCTTCTCTCGAAGCTGACGGGGCGGGGTAAGCCGGTAGGTCAGCAGCCCCTTTTTTCCACGCCGGAGCAACGCTCCCCCGGTCACGGGGATCATGGGCGCACCCAGAATGCGTAGCAAAACGAGTAGCAAAAAACCGATTGGCGATTTTTCCAGAATTTGCCGGACGATTTTTTCCTTGTATTTCCAAGAGTTACATCCGCCATTTGGGAAGATATGGCGGAGAGAGAGGGATTCGAACCCTCGATGGAGTGTTTAGCCCCATACTCCCTTAGCAGGGGAGCGCCTTCAGCCGCTCGGCCATCTCTCCGGTAGCGGGATTCTAACCCGTTGCGGGGGCT
>JAJYPA010000669.1 GCA_021795795.1 Pseudomonadota bacterium
GGAGACTCCATCCGGTTGAAACAATACCGCGAAGTGCTGAATCGGTTTACCCCCGTAGTTTTGCGTCAGGCCCTGATCCGGGTGGTAGAACTCACGGCAGCCAGGGGCATGGCGTGACGCGCAAATGGCCGCACTGGATATTGCAGAAAGAGCATGCGACGGCAATGGCCATTTCCTGGTCTACAAGCGCAACCGCTCCGGAAAAATCGGCCTGCGTCTGATGCATGACCTGCACCCCGATGGATGTATCCGGCGGGTTTACTGGGAAGCGCGATTTATGGTAGGCGGTAAACAGCGCATTCGGACCTACACGGTGCGGAAGTATGGTTATATCGGGGCGTGGCGATTGGCAGCCACAGAACACAGTCGGCATGATGGGCAGCCGGTACCCGCGGCCCCTCCAAAAGCGCCGGACTGGCTTAACGAGATGGAGCCGGGTACTGAACAAGGAAGCATCCCATGACCCCCGAATTCGTCCTCATCCATGACAGTGAACAGCTGGTTGGTCACGACGGCCCCGTAGTGCTTCTGGTGACCACGGCACCCGGCGACAGGGCTGGGCAAACCCGCAGGTATCCCGTTGATGCAGAGATCGAAGACATCAAGCGGGCTTGGCGCCGGATGGTTTCTCGCGTGCATCCCGACCGCGGCGGTGGTCAAAGCGACATCCAACGGTTCAACCTGGCATTCGAGCATCTCTCCCAGCGATCGATGACCGCCCGCAAGGCGGAGTGGGAAGCCCTGCAGACAAGGGAAACCGGGCATTCTTCCGAAAAGAAAACCCAGAGAGAGGACTCCTGGTATCACCAATTGCAGTTCAGGGACTTGTATGCCGTGTTGCGAGACATGTGCACTTCATGGGCAATCTCACTGAAAGTTTTCTTCTTGACGTCCAGCGTTGGCATTGCTACGTATGTGTCCCCTGCCCCGGTCCCAACCCCTTCCCCCCCGCCTGAGAAACACCCCTGGGGGTCGCCCGCCAGGGCGGGGGAGAGGTTGAAGCCGGACACCTTAGGGGGAAGGCCTCAACCCCCTGAAGTGATCCTGAAGGATCCTGAAAGATTGGGCCGGTGCTACACGTTTTGGTGTTTTATTGGGCCGGTGCTACACGCTGCCGGGCCGGTGCTACACGTTTTTGCGAATTCCCGCCTCTCACCAGGCCGGTGCTACACGCTTTGGGCAGGTGACGATATATCCGTTCGCCATCCAGAACTATCCCCATCCCAGCCAGACCTTGCACGTCTAGCCGGATATCCCGCCGTTTATTTCTTTGATCACCGGCGGACATTTTACCTGCCACCGCTTCAATCAGACCATCCAGCACCCATCCACCATTGGGCTGCAATGAATGACTGAGTACGTGGCGAGATATGGCCTGAGAGATGCCATACCGGAGTCTTGCGATCGGCCTTGGATCGTAGTGTAGTGGCAGGTCGTTCTTTAACAACTGGACGAAAGCTGAACCCAGGCGCACGCGCCACAAATTTCGTTCCCCGCGTGTCAAGGGATTAGGCTTTGTCGCTGGACTTTCTTTTACGTGATCGAGCAGTCCCCCTATAGCCCACAGACCGTTCGTAACTTTCAATTCTACAGTGACCTGCATGATCTCATTGATGAGAGTTTTTAGTCGTCCATGGCTGTACCCATCATCAGATATAGTCATCCTTACCTTTGCAGGGTCCACCAGCAACTCGATCTTCCCGTCATCGACTTCACGTGAGCCCTCTGCATTCCACATGAAGGCGTCCATAATATCTTGATGCCTTTGGCCAAAGCGTCCAGTGACCTTGCACCATCCCCAACTCGTTGTGACCCGTTCGCCAGTACGATATATGGGGCGCTGTGTGGCTTGGCATAGCATAATGCGCGCGGGGCTGACCGTTGAGGTCGGTAGTTTTTGCCTTAGTTTTCCACTGTTACCTTTACCAGTCATGTAGCCCCCCATTTTTTGCCACCAGATAGGGATTGGATTTGGACAGTGGCTTGGGCATGTCATCCGGCTGACGCGACACTGGTGCTGGGGCTGGCAGGAGCACTCCGCCTTTGTGCCGTGAAAAATATAGATCAGGGATAGGAGCAGCAAAGTTATGTTTGGAAATTGAATACTTAATTTGATACCCCGCGTCTATATCATCAGTTTTTACAGATGTAAGGGATGCCGCAAAGCGGGCGTTATCAATCAATGCGCTGGCGCCACGAATTGCGAATTGGTCTCCGTTGCTGTTTCTTCCCGATCCTTTATTCACATGATGCAGGAACAGCACCGCCGCGCCGGTATTCGCACCAACGCACCCCAGTATTCCAATGAGCCTGGCCATCTCACCGTTGCTTGACTCGTCGCCTGAATGAGCACGGCTCAGTGTGTCAATGATGATGAGTCGTACCCCCTCTGCCCGTGCGGTTAACCAATCCGTCCATCGCCCATTAAGCAAATCGAAATGAACGTCAATCATCGGTAGAATATCAACTTTTTCAGCGAAGAGTTCTCTTTGTTGCGGTGCTAGATGATGACCTATGGCGTGCAGTCTGTGCTGCAATACGCTCACCGGATCCTCTAGAGCGATGTACAGGGTTCGTCCCGAACTATGGGGACCGAAGCCCAACAAATCAATTCCGGCAACGTTCGCGGAGATTTCTAGCGAAATAAAAGACTTACCAACCCCGCCGGGTGAGTACAGAGCGCCGACGCTTCCAGCCAAAAAACCCGGAAAAACAAAGTCGAGAGGAGCTGGCTCCGTTTGAAATGCCGACATGATATGCAGTGGAGTGATGTTGCTGCTCATGCGTCACCTACCTTGCCCTTGTTGGCAAGGCGCGGTCTCCCCCGAGGCCGGGCAGCTGGCACAACTACAGGTAAGGCCGGTTGGACGATCGCCAGGAGAGTATCGGCGGTGAAGCGCGGCCCAACTGCGGTCTGGAGAGGTTTGGGAATTTTCCCGGCGGAAACCTTGTTGCGCAATGTTTGGGGTGAACAGTCCAATATCTGCGCAGCAGATTTGAACGAGAAAAAAGATTGCTGCTCAGTAGGAAAGGCTGAAACTTGATGTGGTGGTTCCTCGTCTCC
>JAJYPA010000670.1 GCA_021795795.1 Pseudomonadota bacterium
AACAGCAGTGCCAGCAGAAAAGCCGCGAATGCCTTCAGTCCAAAGAATCGGCTGGCGGCACTATTCCGGGAGAACATGATCGGCTCCCGGTGGGTTTACACTGGCTTCGTATAAGTCGCTAAGCATTGTAATCCAGATAATCGACCAGCCCCGCCCTATTCAGCGAGCGCTGGCAGGGTAGACACGAAGGCGGAAGCGGCCGGATGATACGAATTTGAACTGCAATGATGGGTGCCCAGGGCTTTGTTGCGGATGAACGCGGCCAGTCTAACCTGTTGTCGCATCGACCTCAATCTGCGTACAAAGCCTTGTTAGCCCAAAGCAGTTACAATTTCATTTTTAGGGCATCTTTCCGTCAACTTTTCTTCATGGACAATAACCATGCGATCGCCGGATGGTAGTTCGGATTCTCCCGTAGCAATCGCACCAGCGTCGCCCTGGTTGCCGACTCTTCCCCCGCCCGCCACTGGGTCAGGGCGATTTCCATCTGCAAGTTGCTGCGCGGAAAAGGAAAGAGTGGCCGCTGCAGGCCAGCGCGCAAAAAAGCGATGGCTCTGCTCACATCCCCGTGCCGGACGAAAGCCAGTTGCGCGATCTGATTGCGCAAACTGACACTTTCAGGATTGATGGCGAGGCCATGACGCCATGCCAGCAAGGCCTTACGCTTTGCCTGTACAGGACTCAGGCCGAGCAACTGCGCCTGGGTCAGATAAAGACTGCCGATGGAATTGAGCACTCCCGATTGGCGGGGAATGCCCACCAGACTCTGCTGGTATTGCTGCAGAGCACTTTCCACCAGCGCCTTGCGATGAGATGCATTAAGAGACTTGTCACGCTCAGCCAGCGACAAATAGGTATTGGCCAGATATACATGAGGCTGCGTCGCCAGCGGGCGGGCTAACGTGATCCAGTCTGCAGCCTTCAGTAAAAACCCTGCCCGTTGGTTGCCATTGGGGATCACCCTATTGAGCCAACCATTACTGCTGAACAGGGCGAATGTCGCGCCGTCCGCCAGCAGGTTCCAGGAGGCCACCACCACCGCGACAACCATCACTGCCTGGGCAATTACCCCATGATTAATACCGATGCGGGGCAAGATCGGCGCAGTCTCCCCATGATAGCCATAGATTCGCCACGCCCGCGCCAGGAATAATCCCGCCAACATACTGAGGGGCAGATTATAAAAAATGAAATTCCCCAACGCATGTCCCGTAATGGCGAATACTCCCAAGACTAGCCCCAAGGCTTCCAGACGCCGCCCTTCGGGCAGATTCAGGGATTTCCCGGCCTTGTAGAGCAACTTATAGAGCGCGTACATCAACGAACCGGCAAAAGCCAGCAGAAAGCCCAGATTGATCAATCCGCCTTCCGCCAGATATTCGATGTAATCGTTGTGCGCATAAGTACCGGCCGAAGCCAGTTCGCCAGGGAGTCGATAAGCGGGATAGTAAAGGAAATAACTGCCCAACCCCGTGCCCAGCCAGGGATGGCTGAGAAAGATGTGCCAGGTGGCGAGCCACATGAGGCCGCGCGCTACTGTAGAGCTGTTGTGGTCGATATAACCTGGAGCTAAATGGCCCAAGATATCGTAGCCTTTTGCATAATTCATCAACAAAAAGGCCAGCAGGACCAAAGCGAAGATCATCAACCAGCGAGGGAGCGCACCGGATTGTCGCCGAAATCCCCAAAAGGCGAAGGGTATGGTACACAACCACGCCAGCAAACCTCCCCGGCTGCCCGTGGAGAAGGATGCCAATAGCACAACAGCGATGGTGGCCAGGTAAAAAAGTCCGAGAAGGTCAACCTGACGACCTAGAAACCGCGCTTTTCGCTGTGCGTCATACGCAAAATACACGGCAAGCAATGGAAAGAACAACAGATTGAGCCATGCCGCAAAACTATTGGTATCGAGCAAGGGGCCATTGGGGCGCAGGCCTGTCCAGCCGATACCTTGCCTCAACCAGTGGTAATACTGCCAAAGCGCCATTCCGCTGAGCACCCAGGCACTGGCCACAGCTCCCCTCCATAACCAGATCCAGGCGCGTTCCTGTACGGCATTTGGCATTGTGACCCAGATCAGGAACCCGAGGGGCAAAGATCCCAATACCCAGAAATAGAACCAACTGCTGTAGGGTACACCGCTCCAGAACAGCGTAACGCCGAACCAGAGGAGCCAGAGCACCATGAATGTTGGCAGAAAACCACGCGGCCAGGGCAAGCCCGCGCGCAAACGTGGCCACCATACCCAAGCCCCCCATAGGAGATATATGATCGTGCTGAGAGCCAGCAACGGGATAATCTGCCCGTTGTAGTACCAGGACAACAGGTAGGCTACGAAGGGTAACAGGGCGTATAACCAGGGACGCGACACAGAGGTGGAACTAGGCAAAAATCCTCCACAAAAAGACGGTGTTCAGGCAACTGATAGACCGGGGCCAGAAATTCGTACAGGCGTGCCAGGTCGGAGAGCGCCTTGGAGGTCCATTTCATATCCATCAGTGCGGCAGCACTTTGTCACCGACGAGGCCATCCGCCCAGGCTTGCACAGTCTGGTGGTCGATCACCAGACCGGCATCCACGTCGGCGAGGGTCTCGCGGGTCAGGCGGCTGTGTTCCTCCTGATCGATCCAGGCCGAAAGCGCCTGCTTCAAGATCCAGCTCCGCGAACGCTCCAGACGCACGGCCATCTGATCGACTTTTTCGGCGAGAGAGAGGAACATGCGCGGCCAACACTTTGGTTTCGGTCTGTGTCATGCCCATTTTCCTTTTGTGAAGCAGAATAATTCGCCATGAATCGTAGTGATTCATGGCGAATCAATCAAGGCGAGCATCAGTCCTGTTTGCCACCCCGGAACGCCGCCCACTCCCGCTCCACGAATGCCATGAACTCCGTGCGAAAGCGATCCGGGGCGAAGCGCAGGGCGTTTTCGCGGCAGGCTTCCGGCGTGATGGCCGCACCCGCTCCCTCGAAACGCTTCACGGCGGCGATGATGGCGGCGATGGATTGTTCGTAAAAGAATA
>JAJYPA010000671.1 GCA_021795795.1 Pseudomonadota bacterium
GGTGCAGACAGGCTGGAGGTCGAATTGTCCTGGCCCATGTCGCCTGACTATGTGTTCGCTCTTGAACAAGTGGCGCGCAGTTTCAAAGCATTGGAGGAAGCCAACCTGAAGAGCCAGATGACACTCGCTAAAACAGAGTTGCAGCTAAAGCAGGTAACCGATCTCGCTAATTCTGCGCAGATCCAAGCGCACGAATTACAAGCGCAATTACACGCGCTTCAGCAGAAAAACACTGCGTTGGCTGCTCAATTGGCTATGATTACCCGATCACGTTCCTGGCGCATCACCAAACCACTGCGGGCCATTAAAAAACCGTTTACAACAACCCGCCACCTATTGGCGTCAGACGCGCACGGAAAAGAGCGGCGTTACGCTTTAGCACGGTCTCTGTACCACAAACTTCCCATGCCCCCCGGATTTAAGCGGCGACTGCGCGTCATCGGCAAACGGCTACTCTCACCCCACGCGGAACAAGACTACCAGACCTGGGTACGTCGCTACGATACGCTCCGCGACTCGGACCGAAAGGCTATCCATCAGCAGATCGCCGCCTGGGAGAACCCTCCAAAGATCTCCGTCATCATGCCGGTCTACAATGCACCTGAAAAATTTCTGAGACTGGCCATCGAGTCGGTCAGGGAGCAAATGTATCCCCATTGGGAGTTGTGTATCGCCGACGATGCCTCTTCGCAGCCCCATGTTCGCAAGGTGCTGGAGACATATGCCCAAGAAGATGAGCGGATTAAGATCATATTCCGTGCGGAAAACGGCCATATATCAGCAACCTCCAACGATGCGCTGGCCTTGGCCACCGGCGATTACATCGCACTCCTTGATCATGACGACGCGCTAGCCGAACATGCCCTCTATTGGGTGGCCTCGGAGATCATTCGTCACCCCGATGCGGGGCTGATTTACAGCGATGAGGACAAGATCGATGAAAAAGGCCGCCGCTGCGATCCTTACTTCAAACCCGACTGGAACCCGGAACTCCTGCTGGGTCAGAACTATATTAGCCACTTGGGAATTTATAAACGGGAGCGGGTGCTGGATATCGGTGGGTTTCGACCAGGCTTCGAAGGCAGCCAGGACTGGGATTTAGTCCTTCGCTTCACCGATGACCTGTCTCCTGCGCAGATTAGGCATATCCCCGCCATCTTGTACCACTGGCGGATGCTCAGCGAGTCCACGGCAAGTGATCTGGGGGCAAAACCTTATGTGGTCGACGCGGCGAAAAGGGCCATTACCGAAACTTTGGAGCGGCGGGATGAACATGCCATTTTAGATAGCGCTTGCAATGGAGCATTCCACTTGCCTCGCTTCACTGTCAATGGAACCCCCCTGGTCAGCATCATCATACCCACCCGCAACGGGCTCTCCGATCTTCGCCAGTGTCTCGATAGCCTAAACCGGACGAACTACCCTAACATCGAGATACTGATCATTGACAATCAGAGTGATGATCCGGAAACCTTGACCTACCTCTCCGAAATTCAGCGACGCCCCGACCTGCGGGTATTGTCTTATCCCTATCCCTTTGATTATGCCGCCATGCACAATTGGGCAGTCCCCCAATCCCATGGCGAATATATCTGCCTGCTCAACAATGACACGGAGGTGGTTGCTGATCAGTGGTTGACCGAAATGCTTGGTCAGGGGCAGCGTCGGGGTGTCGGAGCCGTGGGCGCCAAACTGCTTTATCCAGACGAAACGATTCAGCACGGGGGAGTGATATTGGGATTGGGCGGCATAGCGGGTCATGCACATAAATCGCACAGCAGCGAAAGCCCTGGATATTTTGGCCGCGCCGCCTTGGTGCAAAGTTTCAGTGCCGTAACAGCGGCCTGCCTGTTGATACGAAAGGATCTTTGGGATCGAATAGATGGAATGGCGCACGAGCTTACCGTAGCCTTCAATGACGTGGACCTGTGCTTGCGCTTGCGGGAAGCGGGCTTACGGAATGTCTGGCTTCCACAAGCATTGCTCTATCATCACGAATCCAAATCGCGCGGCAGCGATATGCGACCCGACAAATTACGCCGATTTGCGCTGGAGCACGCCTATATGCAATGGCGTTGGGGGTTTGTGCTCCGCAACGATCCCGCCTACAACCCGAATCTCACACTGGGACGTGAAGACTTTTCCCTGGCATGGCCACCCCAGGTACATCATCCCTGGCGTTCCGAATGTACATCCGTGGAGATCCCCTATGGTCTTGCGCACGCGAATACGAAGTCCATGGAGTTGTCTCCAGGGGGCGAGATTTCCGGGAGCTTTGCGGTGCCTATTGGCACTCGCGGTGCTCTGAAAGGTATATCCCTGCTGATCGGCGACCATTCCGGCGCATCGAATGGCACACTGATTTTGCGGTTGCAGGACGCGGACTGTCAAACGGCTCATGCCCACACTACTCTGGATGGGTCTCAGGATAACACCATGCTCCCACTATTATTCAGCCGTGGTGAAATCCTCTTGCGCGGTCAAGAGCGACTGTTCTTCCGGCTGCGACTGGAAGACGCGACCCATCCCGTGGCGATCTGGTCCTACCTGCTCGACGAACGTTGGGGCCATCAGATATTGGGGCATGAGGACCGGGCGCTACGCATCGAACTGCAGGTGACCCAGGACGATGTATGAGCCTGTGGAAGGCTGAGCATTCGTCCGACGGGGAAAAATATGCTCCAACCAGATAGCACCACTCCGGAATGGCTGGACCGTTACCCATGGCTGCCGATCCTTTTTCTGGTTCTGCTGCCTTTTTTGGTGGAATCGCCGCTCCTTATTTTTGGATTGAGCACCAATCCGATTTGGCAGCAATCAGGTATCGTTGAAGGGGTAAGGGCCGGTTTACTGCCAGGGCTATCCTATGGCGATCCTAATGTAGGCTGGACCACCCAAGCCTTGGGATATCTGGCAGCTGAGGATTGGCTGCACGGTATCATTCCTTGGTGGAATCCCTACTCTGGTATTGGATTGCCGCTGGCGGGCGAGATGCAGCCCA
>JAJYPA010000196.1 GCA_021795795.1 Pseudomonadota bacterium
ACGACCAGATTCAGTATTGACTTAATGGAAGATGCCATGGGTATATAGTTATTGACGAGCCAGAGAAGGACGCCAACCACGATCAGGACCAGCACTATGTGAATCAAAGGTGTCATCTCATATCTCCCTGGTCTGTATTGTAACAATATTTGGTTCTATCTCTAACACCCGCACCTCATCGTATTGGTTATGTTTACTAATGAAGCAAAACTTATAATCTACCAAGCAGAAGAACAGGTTCCTCAGCATTTTAAGTGGGTAGCCTGAGATCCAGCTTGCCCAAGATGAGGTAAGCCATGTTGATGAAGTTTTTGTGCCTGCGGTAACCCCGAGCCTTGGCCTTGGCTGATTGGATGAGGCTGTTGAAGCCTCCAGGATCCCGTTGGTGATCTGGCTCTCGAACCAGCGGAGCACACCGTCCCATTGATTCATGATGGTGTAGGCGACCTTGACCATTGGCGGTAATCCGCTGTCCTTGGCGTTTTCCATCCATGCCTTGAGCAGGGGGGCGCCCTGGTGGCGATTCTTGATCGTGAAGATGTCCTGAAAGGTCAACCGAAACTGGTAGGCCTGCGCCGTCTTGAGATTCTGGTCTTTGAGCAATTCCTGCAGCTGTTCTTTCTGCTTCACCTTGAGTTTCCTGTCATTCCTGAGACAGAGCCAGCGGGTCTTTTTGAGGTCGGGCTGGGTGTGGACTTCCCCCTTGCGCACCGCGTCCACGGCCTCATTGACGAGCTTCATGAGGTGGAAACGATCGAAGGTCACCTGGGCGTTGGGGAGATGCTTCTTGGCGCCTTTCTGGAAGGCCGGAGAGAGGTCCATGCTGACGTCCGTGACGGCTTGTGCGCGGCCCCCGTGGGCTTCGAGGTCTGTGGCGAATCGCGCAAAGGTGGCGGCGTCCTCGCCGGGGGTGGCAAACAATAACTGCCGAGATTCCAGATCGACGAAGCGGGTGATGGTGTCGTGGCCGCGTTGGCTGCTGGTCTCATCCACACCGACCGCATGAACGGCGGCCATATCCACGCGGGCACGAGCGGTTTCGATGTATTGATCAATGACCCGCCACAGGCGCTTGTCGGTTTCCCGTACCAAGTGCGCCGCCGTCAACACGGGCATCGCCCGTACCAGGGTCATGATCAATGCCTCAAACAGCAGGGTGAAATGGGAGCCCTCCCGTGCCCAGGGAACAGGTAACTGATGTACCCCATGCTCCGGGCACATCACACGGGGCACACGGGCGTGGAGATAGGCCTCATGCTGGAAGAAATCCATCTGTCTCCATGTCTTTTCCGGAATATCATGCACCGGACATTCCGCGGCGCAGACCGGACAAGAGAAGCGGCTTCCCTTGGGGAAGTTGACGTGCAGATCCAGCCGCTTCTCTTCGACTTTGAAGGTCACGTCATCCACCATCCACGGCGGAACCAGACCCAAGGCTAGGGGTGAACAACTGATTCTGATCCATCTCCATCATCCTCCTATTCAGGCATCACATCACCCAGACTCTACCCCTGAGCCCACTCGATGTGTCGAGGAGCAGAAGAACAATTTAAACTATCAATAGCATACCACAACAAGTCCTTATAAATATCATCTTGAAGTATAGCATATATTTCGTCGTCCACCGGCCGGCGTGTCGTGATTCCGGTAGCCTGACTAGGCGATTAGCCTTGAGCAAACGGACAGACTCTGCGATTCATTCTGGCCTTACCTGAGCGGCGCTATCAAGAGCTTTGCCGTCGGCGGAAGCAGACCCAGGTGGTAGGTACATCGGATGCGTCTGGATATTTATTTCGCAACCCATAGGCTACTGCCGCCGCTTGATCAAGATTGCCAAAAATCCTGCAATCAGCACCGAGTCGCCGCTGATCGACCGTGTCCCGCCATTTTCCAGAAAATATCGCCCAAATAGGCAGAAGGACACCGATGAGCATGACCATTTCAAACCAACCGATCCAATACCGCGAGAGTGGAGCTGACATGAGATAGAGGGAGCAGAGCCCATTGACCAGTATGATTAGCGCCGCCACGCAACCGACTATCCCAAGCCCGCCAGCAGGTGGTTCACCCAGGGCAAAGAGATACCGGGGTCTATACTTCGGACAGGTATCACAAAACACGATCTTCGGCACTGCCTTCACGGCTTTCCATACCAAGGCTGACCCAGTAGCTCACCGCACGAAAAAATCCACCGTCTTTCGCTTCCTGAATATGATCCAGCAGCAAGAGTATACCAACACACCGAACGCAAAATCCCCAATCTTGTCCATTCCCGCTCCCAAATCGCTATTCGATCTCCGATCCTCGTTGAGGATTTCCCTGTTCCCGGGCTTGTTTTTCTGTTGTGCCCGTTCTTTCTCTTTTTGCTTGCGCCGATCCAGCAGCCGGCGATGCCATTCCGCCGCGAAACCGGTAGTAGGGTCCAGCATTTCCCTTGGTAGATTCCGTCGTTCATGCGCGAGTTGCCAATTTGCAGACTTATCTAGATAGCCAAACCTTGCTGATGACTCTTGCTTGCGCGGCTGCATTTGCCCGCTCTCCTTCGTTACAAACCTGGTGCAGGGTCAAGGCATTCAAGTACAACTCCTGGCAACTTGCGCGTTGGCTCTCCGAAGCCATGATGGCGTATGTGCAGGTTACTCTCTCGGCACGTGATGCTTATGTCTTGCTTGCCAAGGAGGTTTTTTCCGGTCTGGAAAATTTCTCACTCCAATCCAAATTCGACCGCACCAACAAAGCGCGAGCGTGTGGAACTGCTGGAACAAACGTCAGGACAAGCTTGAAAAAATATGGTGGGACTTGCGCGGCGGGCAAGCCTTCATGATTTACGAAGAAGAACTCTCGTTATTTCAGGTGTTCTACAAACTGGAACCAGACGAGTTTATTCGTACAATATCGGGATCAGCCAACCCTTACTTGGTCAGCACAATGTTATTCGGTGCAGGTATCGGCGAATTTTTCCTCGCGATTCTCAGACTGGAAACGAATGATTGCCGCCCCCCCCCTGCTTTCGAAGATGGTGGCACATGGAATGGTTCTGTCCTGATGCCGCTGCTTTTGGTAGAGGCTCGCAGCCAATTGTTGCAGGTGGAACGGCTTCATCGAAATCCAGGCTCCACATTTACTTCCACTGAGATTGATGAGATAAAGCAGGAAATAACCAGCACCGCCAAACTCATCGCAACTACTTTGGTTACACATCAAGATGGCCCCGCCATTTGCCGATGATGCCTTGATAGCCGAAATCGGGTGCAATTTCGGCGAAATTCCGTTGCTTAAAGCCAATCCTGATGATGTACCTTTATGGGAAGTCTTGTGCTATCAATGTGTGCTGGGTTCGTTTGCCTATAACGGGCATATTCAAGCACCAGCGCGGGACATCTTTGGAAATGAAGGGCGGCTATTGCCTGAGGATTGGGTTGAACATAAAGGACAACTTTTGCGTGCTCATGCCAACTTGATCGTCATAATGAACAAAGAAATCAAAGGGATGTCCGCGAACATACTAGCTTATCCAATTGCGCAATGTTGTTCTCCTACGGAAGCGTGGATTTCCTTATGGAATGATGCCATCACATTGCGAGAAATTGTGGAATTCGGTGATTCAGACGCAGTCAAAGACGAATACAGCTCGCGCTCAGAGGCCGGAAATCTATTGCTCTTGCTCTTCGAGATCGGCCTGGCAAGTTTTTATCAAGGTTCAGCTCGCAGTACTGACAACAAGTCGTCTGAAGCCAGATCGCTTGTCAGGCTGTTTAAAGAACTCAATTCCGCAACTTGTGAAATGCGGGAAATCGACAGCACACTGAACCATGAAAAATGGCTCTTGATTGTCCAACACTTGGCAATCAGGAGCCTAAACCAAAGACACCAGCGCAAATATTCTATTGATGATGCTCAGCTGCGAACGCTGGAAAATCTACTGAGGTAGAAGCACACTACATACCGACGCGTTTACATTTTTGGGGTCGAATCGGTCTGGGGGCTGACTGACCGCAAAGGTCGATTTGTGTGCATTGGCTCAATGCCCAGTCTCGCTGCCCTGCCGCTATTGCGATCGCCTGATTATGTTACTGTAACGTTTGGATGAGGACAGTACCAGCCCCTAGCATCATGCAAAAGGGGACCACAGGGGGACCAAAAGCGGGGATCTGTAAAAATTGGAACAGCGTATTATATAACCACATGTTTTAATTGGTGGGCCCGCACGGACTCGAACCGTGGACCAAGGGATTATGAGTCTGGCTTAATCCAATAACACGCGACAACTGACAACACGGTATAATATCAAAATCAACAAGATATACAGAATCAGACGTTGTGCGTTATGGCTCGTTGTTGTGCTTTCTCGTTCGTGATTCCCCCAAATTTCCCCCAAGGCATCATTATGTCACCAGCCCCAGCCTTTTTATAGACGGCACTTTGAGTCTCGCGCGCGCGTACATCTGACAAAATTCCGTGGTCGGGTGCCGACGGGGTGCCGACGGTGCGATATGGTCGGCGGTGTACCCCATGACGTGCATGTACGCGGGCCATGTTAACATTTGTCAGGTTGACCAGCGCACCCCATGACGCACACCATCGTGCGCGGGAAAATCTCAGTAAATCTCATGTTTTTCTTGTCGCCCTCCATCGTTCCAACGCCTCCTTTGCCGCCTGTCTGCCCTCCTCGGTGGCTGGGCCGGTCGATAGGCCACCATGCATCTTGCACCTGTGACCATGCCCTAGCCCCTGAGCCTTGCACGGCGCGCCCGACCTTGTCTTGGCGGCGCAACGGGGTTTTCCTGCCGCGTCCAGATACGGCATGAAGTCGCCCTGATAACCCTGTGGGAGTCCCGCTGTTCGTGCGGCCTTTTCCTCCTCCCGCGTCGCCTGAGCCAGAACCGAGTATTGCAGGCCCAGCGAGCGGGCGAGATGCTGCATGGCTTTCCTGTTCATCTTGTCCACCTCCATAAAAAAGGGGCCGAAGCCCCAAAGCCTACGCCATGAAAAGAGTCATTTACGTGAACCAAACAGCCCGCGTGCTCCGGTTCCCAGCGTCACGTCGATCTGTGAGTACGCCAGAGGTGCGCCCAGCTTGCAGCGGGGGCGTTCGGAGGGATGCATACTCGCCAGAGTAGGATTCTCAGCACATACGCGCTCGATGTTGGCGTCGTGGATCTGGCCGGCCGTGATGGTGTCATTCCGTGCGCCCTCGGCCTGGTGCAAAGCGGAGATGGCTGTCTGTGCCTCGGCGACAATCGCGTCGATACGCCGGCGGGCTTCGGTAATGCGTTCGCCGGCTGCCCGGTGCCGCTCGATAATGGTGTCGCGCTGACGGGCAAGGTCTTGCACCTGGGCAATGTAAAATGCGTGCTGGGCTGTCAGTCGGCTGCTATCTGCAAGCTCAACGGCGGTGGATGCCTGAGCGATGGCGGTGTCAGCCCGGCCGAGGCGTTTATCGGCAGCGTCGCCGCCCTCGGTAGCGACCTGCTGAATGAGTGTGTCACGGTCGGCCTGTGCCGCCTCCAGAGCCGTGAGTGCCGCCATATGCAGGCGGTTGGCGTTGGTAAGTGTTTCGATAGCTTGCTTCATATTCTCACTCCAAGGCGGCGAAGGGCCGCGCGTTGTTCAGGTACAGACAATGCCTTGAAAGCTTCCCGGTCGGTGGCGACCCGGCGCTCCTTGGCTCGTTCGCGCAAGACGGCGTCCAGCTCGTCTTTGCTCAGTTCAGCGGTGATTTTTTCAGGCTGCTCCATGTTCGACCTCCTTCGTAATCAAATCTTCCAGAACGGCCCGGGCGGATTGCTCGCGGACGGTGGAGAGGTGGATCAGCGCCAAGGCTGCGGTGCTACTCAGTTCCGATTGCAGACGGCAGGTGGATCCGGAAGCCTTCAGCCTTGCGCGGCGGATGCGTTGGCGTTCAGTCGGTGTCATGGTGTCTCCCTGTAAATAGTTACAGTGTATGAATATACAGTATATGCACTGCAATGCAAGCGTTTCCGTGCGGGGGTGGTACGGACGTAGCACCCCGGCTGCTTGCGTGCGCTGTGGGGCAAGGAAAGGGGCTTGGCGGGCGTTTCACATGTCGAACCATACGCCAGGCGAAATATCCACCAGCTCTCCGGGTAGCAACATGCAGAGATTAAATCCAGCTTCGATGATGTGCTCGGCCAGATCCTCGGTGTCACCCCGGTCCAATGCCGATTGCGCGGCCGTCAATGCCTGGTGGACATCCGCCAGAACTGAGGCCAGAAACTCCTTTTCTGTGAGACGTTTCATGCTTGCCGCTCCTGTGGGTATACCCAACCGTAAATGCGGGTGTTGATAGCTCTGCGTTCCTGCATAGTGACAGGCTCAACGCCATCAAAGCCGGGAACATCGCCGGGATCATCGCCAAGGGGTGGCTCGGCCTGGATAGCTTCACGTTCCAGACGGGCGTATTCGTCGGGACAGTCGGATGACGCCAAGGGAGAAAATGACGTTGCAGACGCGTCAGACGCGACTTTCCATCTAATACCGTATTCTCCCCCCTGTGCATGTCTTACATTTTTTCCCGCGTTGGATATTAGATAGGGTGTCGCGTCTATCGCGTCCTTCCCGCCTATTTTGGCGAGTAGAGCTTGCAGCCTGCTCATAGCCCACCCCCCAAATCTGAAGCCAGCCGGGGCCGGATTCCGTAGAAACTACGGGTATCACAATGCTTTCCGTACTCGATACCGTGCGCCCCTAGTCGTAAAGTGAAGTTTTTGCGGTTCAGCTTCCGATATATCCCGGCGGAATCAGCCCATGCTTGGTACGCCATGTACAGGTCACTACTTGGCGTTATGGCCTGTGGATCGTGGGTGACTGCTTCATCGAGAAATTGCAGCACCTGGTCTGAGCTGACACGCCAGCTTTTGGCGGCATCCAGACTCGATTGTGGGATGGTCACGCGGCCACGTTCATACACCCCTGCGAGAGCTTCCAGCACCAGATTGAGAACACCGGGGATCTCCGCCCTGAGTTTGGCGTCTAGCTTGGTGTCGGCCACTTCCGGCGCGAACCTGTTCTGGAATTGCAGGATGGTGAACCGTCGGAATAGGCCGTCTGAGAAGTCTTTCGTACTCGGCGTGTGGTTCGTGGTGATCCAGAGCTTGCAGATGGGCCTGAAGTCGAAAGCATCCTTGAATTTCCGCTCGGCTGTCAGCGTTTCACCGGAGATGATTTTCTTGACGGTGGAGTCGGGCATCTCGCCATCTGTGGACGTTTCGCTGATGACGTTGATTAACTTTCCATCCAGGTGCGATTGTTGGAATCGGTTGTCCAGTTGGGAAAGCTCGACGGCCACCCGGTAATCTTCACCCACCATCGACTGCATCAGGTTCAAGACTTTGCTCTTGCCGTTGCCGCCATTGCCTATCAGCATCAGGGCGCGTTCGTATTCGGTTGTGGTGGTAAGCGATAGCCCCATGTACTCCAGCAAAGCCAGGGCACGGTCTGAGGCATCGGAAGCACCCGCAAACACCTCTGTAAGGAATCGCTCGAATCGTGGGCACTCGGCATCAGGATTGTAGGTAATGGGCAGCCGTATCCGCCGGTAATCCTCCCGCCTATAGTCGTGGAGATGCCATTCGCCGTCGTGGGATCGCAAAATGCCATTGCTGACACACACGTCGCGTCTGCCGCTCTGATTCCACCGGACAGGACGGTATGCCTGCCCGCTCGCCAGCTTGAGCATCCCGGCGATCCGTGACGCGGTAACAGCCATCCCGACTTGGCGGCATATGCGCTCGGCCTTTTGGAGCATGATTTCGTCCGGGGTTTCTTTCCAGATACCGTCCTGAAACTCAAAAAAGACGCCACCGTGATAAAGGATGTCCGGCCCGGCCGTGAGAAGCCCGGCAAGGTGTCCGTGATCGAGTTCCAGCTTTTCGCCGGCGCGTTTTGCGCCAGGTAAGACGGCCATCATGCACCCCCTTGAGCAACAAGATAGTCATTCCAATCTTGCCCTGGTGTCTCTGGAATCAGCACAAGGCCGTCAACCGCCCTAGCTGCCGCTGTAGCGCATTTGATGCCTACCGGATCATGGTCACCAGCCAGAACGATCTCCCTGTCAGGAAAGCGCTGCCGTGCGGCCTGTGCAACGGGGAGCATGTTGTGTGCATCCACCGCGGCAACGACACCCGCGCATGGATCCATCATCGCCAGGGAACATCCGGTGGCATGGCCTTCGCAAATCAGCAGGCGGCCATCTGGATTTTCACGGATCAGGATATGCAGGCCGCGCTTGCGGCCGCCTTTCAACATCCTTTTCGTGCCGTCCGGGTAGATGGTCTGCAAACTCCAAACGGTGCCGCTCCAATCAACCAGCGCCAGCACCAACGATTCCCCGCGTTGCCGGGCGTTCAGTGGCTCGATGCGCTTGCGTGCGGTGTACGGTGTCCCTGATGCCTCTGGAAGCCCGTTAAACTGCGCTGTGGCGATCTCTGCAATGCGCTCATGCTCTTGGGCCTGTTCCTGTTCACGCTGGCGCTGAATGGCCTGGATACGCTGGCGGTCGGCATCGGTGGCAGTGGACGGGTCGCCGCTGATCCAGTGATGCGTCTGGCCTGTTTTCCAGCTTCCGAAAATGCCAGCAGGTCGGCCATCGCTGAACCCACGCCAATAACCGTTGCGGGTTCCGGGTTTATCGCCAATGACGTGATAGCGGACGATGCCGGGCGAGTCAAAAACGATAACGTCCGGCTTGCTTGGCGATAGGTCACACGCGGCCATATCGGTTAAAACTTCGTGGATCGGAGTCATTGCGCCCCCCTGCGGTCCCGACGGACGGCCAGGGCAACCATGACGATGACGCAGGGCAAGACGACTGCCATGTAAAGTGAAGCCAGCGCGATCATTTCGCACCATCCAGTCGGTCCAAGTCGCTACGGATCCGGGTCATGAGGATTTGCGCGCCTTGGAGGGCGTCACTCGGTATTGCAGGCAGGCTGTGCAGAGTGCGTGCCGCGTCGAGTAAGTGCCTCAGCGCTGTAAATCCCGCGGGAGGTATGCGAGAATCGTCGCTGGTGATGTTGCTGTGTGAAGCCTCGGTGCCAGCCGGGGCTTTTCTGTGCGGGGCGGTCATGCCGCACCCTGATTGCCGCCAATGTGCCGGCCATGCCCGCCCTTGAGCCACGCAATAAAAGCCGCGTCGTCAATCAAAATGCGCGAACCGAAGCGAACGATAGCGCCAGCCGCTTCCAAGTCCTCACCGCGCTGAAAAAACAGGTGTCTTAGCCCACCTTTTGTAAATGCCGGACGGCGCTTGATGTAATCGTTTACGCTGTAAAACTCGGTGGGTCTTTCTGTTTCGGTTTGCATGGAAACGTCCTCGATGGTACGGCGTTATTGCCGTGTCGATGACGTTATAAGTTGTTGTGTTTTATGGGATAAGTGCCTTTCTAGTAGCGCAGGTGCTTTACTAGCAGAGCACCCCCCCTATTTGCTCTTGGACGGGGTGAGCCAGCCTTTTATGGCCTCATATGCGTCGATTTCGTTTTTCCACCCGAAAGGATGTCCGGCGCTTTGGTTCATTTTGAAAGCGTCGGGCGCTATCTCCTTTGCTATCTTGCCGTTGCCATGTGTGGGGTGCGCCTCTTTGTACGCGCGGCACTTGCTTAGGATAGGCTCCTTCACGTCATCGGTTTTCTTATGCTTCCCCCCAACGCGCAGCGCAGCGGAGACGCTCGGAAGCAATGCCAATAGTTCACCCTGATAACTTCCCTCGACGGCCTCCAATATCCCAGATATAAACGCCCCCGATTCTTCACCCGCTATAATTTCCGGGTTGGTTGCCAGCGCACGCAAGCCCTCCACCAATGCCACGATGCCGTTATCGTTCCTCGCCATCGCTGCAAAATCGTCATGCAAGGATTGATACGCGCCGCCCTTTGGCGGGGTGCCTATCATGACACCGCCTTCGTGCTGCCACTCTACAAGCTGTGCGGGGACTTCAAGCGGCGTCCTAACGCCTTCCGATTCGTCGACCTGCTGCCCTATGGTGCGCGGCTCAGGTATCGGGCAATCCTTGAATCGGTCCGCATTCTGGACGCGCGCCCATTCCCGCATGTGCTCATTGAACTGCTTTTGCGCGGCGACCATCTTTGCAGGTGTAACCTTGCGGGCGCTCATCGCGCACCCCCTAACTTCTCATCCAGCTTGCTTCCGAGTTCCGCAAGGTGCTCAGGGGCAAGGTGGCTATACCGCTTCGTCATCTGCAAGGTGCGATGCCCTAGCAACGCAGCCACGGCGACTAGGGACACGCCTTGCTGCACTAAGTAGCTAGCGGCTGAATGTCTCAGGTCGTGAAAGTGGAAGTCGGTGATACGGGCGGCTGCAAGGGCTTCTGTCCACGGCCGGCGCAGGTCAACGGGCTTTTGTGGGTGTCGGTGGCTGGGGAAAATCAGCGTCGTATCCAATCGGCGCACCCTTGCCGCCAAGAGGGGCAGGGCTTGGGCAGGTATAGGAAGCGTCCGCATGTCCCCATTCTTCGTCTTGGTCAGAAGTATCTGCCGTTTCTTCAGATCCACTTGCCGCCATGTGAGACTGAGCAATTCCCCTGCACGCGCTCCCGTGCCCAACGCCAGCAACACTACAAGATTTAGGTCCGGGTGATGCTTTACGGCCTCCAGTAGACGGGGGAGTTCGTCATCATCCAGGTATCTGACACGCGCGTTGTCGATCTTGACGCGGGTCACTCGGTCGGTCTGTAGCGTACCTGTCCAGCCCCATTTACGCGCCATTTTCAGGACGTGGGTAACGGCTATCCGGTAATGGTTGATCGTGCTGGCGGCGCGGGTCTTGCCGTTACGCAGACGCTCGTCTGACAGCACCTTTAGATGTTCGTTAATGATCTCCGGGGTAACGCCAGAAAGGCGCAATCGGCCCAGCCTCTCGGTCCACCAATCAACATGCATTTCTCGATTGGCGGGGTCTGCGAGTCCCTTAAGATGTTCGGCCTTATATGTTTTGGCGGCCTCGCTGAACGTATGCCGCTGGGCTGCGCGCTCCGGGAAGTGTTCGCCCTCGATCATGGCGACTTCCTGCTTCTTCGCCCATGCCTCGGCGTCGGTCTTGCGCTTGAAGGTCTTGGACAGGATAGGCGCACCCTTGCGCTTGATCTGGGCGCGGTAGGTGGTGCCGGTCTTGCCTTCGCGTTTCTCGATATAAGCCATGATTATGCCCTCCAGACGCGGAAGGCTGATATACTTGCTGAACCCATTGGCGGACCTCCTGACGGTTTGCCGTGGCAAGGTCGGGATGGTGCTGATAACACCCCCGGCCTGTTTTGTATTGTGCTGCAATCCACGATAAAGAGCAACACCAGATAGATAATCCGGCGCTCAGGCAATACAACATAATGATTTATATCTGTATACTTCTCGATGCACGGCCATTTGGGGGATATTTTGGGGAGCACGATCCAAAAGTGGGGCTTTTGGGCTGCTTTCTTGGGGGTCGGCGATGTTGCGGATTGTGGGGAAATGTTGGCGCTGATTCCCCCAAATATCCCCCACGGGCAATAAAAAAGCACCCGGACAATCGTCTAGGTGCTTGATTTCTTTGGTGGGCCCGCACGGACTCGAACCGTGGACCAAGGGATTATGAGTGCCATCCACCGTCCATGGACATTTAATTATCAATAGGTTAGCTGCCTGCTAAAATTGATAACCGGCCAGAACCGGCAGAGTGCAAATCATGGGCTGCCTCATCATGGTACATGTCTGGCACAATGGTGCCACCCCTATTTGATCTGGTCAATCAGGTCAGTTTCAATAATCTCAACCAGCGACCTCTTCCCGCACAGGAAGATCGAGGCGGTTGATCTGGCGGGATGAATCTGACATCCAAGACCCAGGCCATCAAGCCGGTCCTTGGTGACATGCCGCCGGCGGGCTATGGGGGTAGTCCCCCACGTTCCTAATTTCAGTTTCAGGTAAACAGCTAGCTCAAACAGGCTCATTTCTTGCCCATGCTCTCGCCAGTGATCAGGTGAGAACGGCTTCCAAAGGTCAACTGATCGGTTCACCGTCTGCATGGGAGTGGGGCGGTATGCCGGATCTCCAAATTCGTACGGGTTCAGGTCAATCTTTATGACCAGATTTGCTCCGGCCCAGGCCAGGGCGTCCTCGCCAAGCCTCGTCCACGATAACACCAGAAGCCTCGCCTTTGCATAAGGCAAAGGGCTTTGCTCTGGGAGCAGATCGGCAAGCACAGCAAGTTCTTCTCTCAGATCCTGCGGGATATCAGTCAATGTCATCAACATCTCCCTCTGGCTCTGCTTGCTGCAAATGATCAACGGGGAAGCGATACCCATTTATGGCCCATGCCGCGGCGATGAGCAGGTCCGGTGCCCCATCGTCGATAAAAGCCGCTCCACAAAGTAGCTCGTCTGAGACCTCAACCTCCTCGTAGCTCATCCCCCTCCCCCTCGCTCTGCGTCCGATTCCTGGGCAGGTATAGATCGGGTGTGGGTGATCTCCTTTCAGATATCTCCAGATCCTTCGATCTATACCCAAGCGGGTTTTGACACGGGAGCTCGCAATCATGCGACGAATCTCAAATCTTGCATTTAACCAGGAGTTCCCTGAAGCCGCTGGGCTGTCCGGCATCCCAGCGGATAACAAGGTTCGGATTGCTCGGGATACGGGCAATCCCTATGATCGGGATGCGGTCGGGATCTGGCTTGGAGGACACCCGAAAACGCCCATCGGTTGGCTTTATCGCAAAGACGGCAACCGTGATGCCGTGCTGCAAAAGCTCGACGCCAGCGGAGAGATCACGGAACACATCGAACAGCGCAGCCGCAGAAAAGGTGAGAAGCCACGGAAAGTTGTGGTATTTTGGCTATGAGGGGTAGTTGCCCGAAATCTGATTGACGTGGAACCCAGAGGGAAGGAGGATGCCTGACGACGGCAATGCCTTGAAGAAGGATGCACACACCGAAGACTTGGTGCCGTCGTTGAATCGGGCTACTCCATGATCGGTGGTAAAATCGCTGGC
>JAJYPA010000197.1 GCA_021795795.1 Pseudomonadota bacterium
CACCTCGCTCACCTGGGCGCTGATCACGCCCTACGCGCGCGCCTACCACATGCCATGGCTGTACGCGCTGGGTGTGGCCTCGGGCGCCGGGCGCGTGATGCAGAACGCGCACTGGTTTTCCGATGTCGTCGGCGGCGGGTTGCTCGGCTACTTCACCGCGCGCTGGACCGAAGAACACATGGACTCCAAGGCCAACGTGCAGTGGGTTTTCACCGGCAACGGCCTGTACATGTTCAAGAGCTTCTGACCCATGCGCCCTACCCCCAAACAAGCCGCCAGCATCCGCAGCGCCGCTCGCGGCGCATCATCCCGAATGACACGCCCAATTTTCCTGCCGTCATCCCGGACGCTGTGCAGCGCCGAGCCGGGATCCAGCTTGCACCACGGCTGAAGGGCCTGACATGAAACCCCATCCCGTGGCGCTGCCCGAGTTCATCAACCAACTGCGCGCCGTGCTGGCGCGACACCCGCAGGTGAACTTCGCCATGTTGTTCGGATCGCTAGCGCGCGGCACGGCGCGGCCCGATAGCGACCTCAGATCTGGCTGTGGGCGCCGACAGCCCCCTGCACGTCGACGAGATCATCGCCTTGATCAGCGATCTGGCGCTGGCCACCGGCTGACCGGTGGACCTGATCGATCTGGCCACTGCCGGCGAGCCGCCGCTCGGGCAAATCCTCAGCCGCGGTGTGCGTGTGCTGGACGACAGCACCCGGCATGGCGCGCTGCTCAGCCATCACTTGACCGATGTGGCCGACTTTGTGCGCTGCAGCAGCGCATTCTTGACGAGTGGGGGCGGCGATGGATCGGGCGCTGATCGAGCAGAAAGTCGAATCGCTGCGGCGTTGCGTGCAGCGCATCGGAGACAAATGCCTAGCGTGGGCCGAGGATCACAGCGAGTACTGCGATTTCCGGTCGATCCGAGTCCACGTGCGCGCAACGACATTCGTTGGCATCGTCAACTATGGTACACGAGACTAGGAGTAACGCCATGAGAGTCCTGATCCTCGGCGGCGACGGCTTTTGCGGCTGGCCCACCTCGTTGCATCTGTCCGCGCAAGGTCACCAGGTGGCCATCGTCGACAATTTGTCGCGGCGCTGCATCGACATCGAGCTGGAGTGCGATTCGCTCACGCCGATCCGCCCGATGGGCGAGCGGCTGCGTGCGTGGAAGGAGGTTTCCGGCAAGGACATCGCTTTTCACAACTTCGACGTGGCGGTGAACTACCAGCGCCTACTGGATTTGCTCAAGGAGTGGCAGCCCAATGCCATCGTGCATTTCGCCGAGCAGCGCGCCGCACCATATTCCATGAAATCCAGCCGGCACAAGCGCTACACCGTCAGCAACAACCTTAACGCCACCAACAACGTGCTAGCGGCGGTGGTCGAGAGCGAGCAGGACATCCACATTGTTCACCTGGGCACCATGGGCGTGTACGGCTACGGCACCGCCGGCATGAAGATCCCCGAGGGCTATCTCAAGGTAAAGGTGGAGATCGAGGGTGGTCAGCTGGTGGACAGGGAGATCCTGTACCCCGCCAACCCCGGCAGCATCTACCACATGACCAAGACCCAGGATCAGCTGCTGTTCTTCTTCTACAACAAGAACGACAAGGTGCGCGTCACCGACCTGCACCAGGGCATCGTGTGGGGCACCCAGATTGAGCAGACCCGGCTTGACGAGCGGCTGATCAACCGCTTCGACTACGACGGCGACTACGGCACCGTGCTCAACCGCTTCCTGATGCAGGCCGCGGTGGATTACCCGCTGACCGTGCACGGCAGCGGCGGGCAGACACGCGCCTTCATCCACATCCAGGACACCGTCAGGTGCATTCAGCTGACGTTGGAAAGCCCGCCCAATGCGGATGATCGCGTGCAGATCTTCAATCAGATGACCGAAACGCACCGTGTTCGTGACCTGGCTCGCATGGTGGCCGAGCGCACGGGCGCTCGTATCGACTACCTGTCCAATCCACGCAATGAGGCGGACGAGAACGAACTACATGTGGCTAACGACCGTTTTCTGCACCTTGGGTTGGACCCGATTACGTTGAGCGATGGCTTACTGGGGGAGGTATCCGAGATCGCCAGAAAATATGCCGATCGCTGTGACCGAAGCAAGATTCCGTGTGTTTCGCTGTGGAATGCGCACACCACATCGGATGTTCATAAGTAAATAGTGGCCAAAAACAACGTGCCGGTGCGTCCCGCCGGTATGCGCACTTGAATAGGCGCTGGGTGTGGGTGACGATATTGACACGATAGACAATGATCACCGGTCAGGTATCCGCCCCGGCATGGTCCAACCGGTTCTACTCGGCAGAAACAAGCTGCTGCATCGCTGGCTAGGCCCCGTAGAGGGATTGAAGCGGCAGTTGGCTACCGACATGGCCGGCATATTCATGCTTAGCCTAACGCAGAAGATGCTGATGCTGGTTGCCAGCATTTTGCTGGCGCGATTGATGAGGCCGCATAACTACGGCGTCTACGCTGCGATAATGGCTGCGGTGACCTTGGTGGGTGTACCGGCATCGCTGGGTTTGCCCATCTTGGCAGTCCGTGAGATGGCCGCTTATCGTGCATGCAAAGAATGGGCGCTGATGAAGGGCGTGCTCATCCGAAGCATTCAGATAATGTCAGGCCCGCTGCTACTACTGGCTTTGCTAATCTGGATGCTCGAACCCTGGTTCAGCCGTAGTAGTGATTTTAACGTTACATTAATTTGGACGGCATTTACCCTGTTGTTGCTGACGCAATTCGGTGCTCTACGTGGCGCCATTCTGCGTGGCTTACACCACGTCATTCTGGGTCTGGCACCGGAAATGGTAATTGCCCCTTTAATATTAATTTTCGGTATTGGTACTTGGGCGCTTTGCATCCACACCCCACTCACGCCTTTGATCGCTGTACTCATGCGTCTCGGCGGGGCTAGTGCCGCTTTTCTTATCGGAGGAGTGTGGTTGTGGAGGCGGCTTCCGGCCCCAATGCAGGAGGTGAGTGCACGTTATCAGACGGCACACTGGCCTGCCGCTGTCGGGCCGCTTGCACTGGTAAGCTCATTGAGTGTGGTTACCGCACAGACTGACGTTGTCATGTTGACAGTGCTTAAGGGTCCGACTGCTGCAGGTATATACCAGGTGGCCTCGCGAGGCGCTGAACTGGTGGCTTTCGCTGTGACCATCAGTAGCCTTGCCTTGCAGCCCACTCTAGCGCGGTTGCATGTCGCAGGTGAGTTACAGCGCCTTCGTCGCGTGGCCATGCGGACAGCGTGGATTATGTTTTCGGGTGCACTGTGCGCGGCCATAGTCTTCATCGTGGCCGGCCAAACGCTACTTGTCCACATTTTCGGATCGTCGTACACCCCTGCTGCGCTTCCGTTAGGCATTCTTTCCGGAGGCTGGGTGCTGATCACTGTGTTTGGGCCAGGCAGAGACACTTTGTTGATGACTGGCGGTGAGCGTGTCGTGGCATTAATCGTAGTGCTCAGTTCGATTGCCAACGTCATATTGAATCTGCTGCTGATACCCATGGCGGGTCCTGAAGGCGCAGCAGTCTCTACCGCCGCAAGTCTAGTGGGCTGCCAATTGGGATATGCACTCGGTGTCTACAAGCGACTCGGCATTCGAGTCATGATTGCTTAATAGAGTTAGGCGACATGCGATGAACGCATCTATTAGTTACCGTAATGTCATTGCATTGGGAATGCATTTAGTGTTTATCGTCGCGTTTGTCCCATACATGACCAAAGTGACTGATTTCACACTACTGATCGCGCCGCTTACTTTAATTTGTATAGCATTTATTGTCACGCCTGTAATTATGCCACGACAGATTGCCTTCATATTAAAATCGTTGCGGAGACCCCGAACACTGTTTCTAATGTTTGTTTTACCGGCAACTCCTACACTGATAGCAGTACTTAATGGTCATCTTTCGTCAATGTTTTACGCGATTTTGATGGGCACGGTGCTTGCAGCTATGCAGGTCATGCTGGTGATCTTGTCTTTAGGCGGACTGGTCGAGACCTTGTCCGCCGCAGCTCTGATTTGTGTGCCCGCCTTTATTTTTATGTCATTACCGGGTTTGTTGGGAGCATTGAGAAGTGGTAGTCGATTCATACCTGACGCAGCCCAGCCCAATGCAGTTGCTTTCATATTTGTCGGATTTACAATCGCGTGTATGTGGCGGCTGTTTAGGGTAGAAACACGAATCTTCGTGAAATTAGTTAACTTGATTGTTATCATTATGGCGTCAAGTGTCATCTTTATAGTTTCATCAAGGGCTTCAATGCTAGCATTGGGGTTTGCTATACTGATTCCATTCAGCATCTATGTGCTGAAGGTATTCGCAGATGGTCGAATGCCAAAATATATTTTCACTATCCTATTCGGCACAGTACTCAGTTGCGTCGTCATCTTTCTTGTATTACGTTGGGAAACGCTGGCAAAGCTGGGCAGTTATATGATGCATATGTTGGCGATCAATTCGAGTTATCGGGGGTTGGGTAGCGGATTATCGGGCCGCATAGTGCGTTGGGATAGGACTATAAGGGCCATATTTTCCGGCCTGACTTGGCTGGTTGGTTCGGGCTATCGTACATCTGGTTCTGAGCTCGGATTTAGTGTAGATAACGGTTATTTGACGTTATGGTATGAAAGCGGCTTGCTGGGCATGACTTTTATCTTAGGCCAGATGGCCTGGGTCGCTATCAAAAGTGCCTCAGCCATACGGCGCGGGGCGATTCGTGATAACTTGCCAAAATTTATGTTGCTTGGATTTATAATCGCTCTAATAATAAACAATATTTTTGATCGGTATCTGTTTGGTTTGGGTAATCCGTTTTCCTTATTTGCCCTTGGAATTTTACTCATCAACCAGAATGACCTTGCGCGGATTTTTTCTTAATAAGATTGGCGTCCGACGCAAATATCAGAATAGGAATAATAACCGGAGGCGAAATGATCCGATATCTTGTGTTTTTACTCTTCACTCTCTGCGCGGCCAATAGCGTCAACGCTGTTGCACGCACTGCTATTCCAGGACCTGCGAAGATGGCCGGTTTCACCAAATTGACATTTTCCTCGAATTTTAGTAGAGGTTCTATTGCCGTGGTCAAGCCTTTCGAATCTGGTAAAAAATGGTATATTTGGTCGTTTTTCGGCCAGCATGCGAATCCGGCGGTGTTGCATTTTAACCGTGATCGTACGCTCACCCTAATGGGTGGGCCCACTGGGCCGAATGCACAAATTGCCACGGCGGCCCCGGTGAATAATACGAAGGGCTATGTGGGCGAGGCATTCGGTGGTGGTGCCTACATCGAAGCATCACTGGCGTTTCAGCCGGACAATGAGATCAGGCGGCATTTCAAGGGCCATCCATCTTTCTGGGCCATGGCATTGGAACATTTGGTTCATGCGAAATTGCACGTGAATACATTGATCAACTTACCTAAGAAATTCAAGCATTTCGTGGAAGTCGATATTTTCGAGTATGACCTTTTCCAATATTTACACGTTACAAATGTTTATGGAGGAACTGCGCACGACTGGTATGGCATCTGGAAAAAATCGTGTACACGCGGGTTCTGCTCATTCGATGATTCAAATATCAAGCGATGGATACCAGCAGGCACTAAGCTGACAAATTTCCATCAATACGCAATACTGTGGCGCCCCGCCATTGCAGCAGGCCAGGGTTATTTGCAATACTATTTCGATGGAACGCCTGTCGGTAATCGGATTCATTGGAAGAAATGTGGTAAGAATGCAAACCCGAAATCGACTAGTTATAACCCGTTTTGCGTTTTGGATTCACAACATTTGGTTTTAATCCTTGGTACTGGTCAGGGCGAGCCGATGATTATTCATGATGTTCGTGTATATCAGTCTTCATCGGCTCGTGATGCAATCAATTAAATCGATGCCTCGGCATATCCCATTTGTTGTTTACTGGAACAACATTCCTTCTCCATATATGATTGAGCGATTTAATGCACTCGCTGTTCGTGAAGTATTTGAGTTCGAGGCTTGGTTCAATGATCGGCTTGAGCCCGATCGCAGCTGGGTAGTGGATGAATCAACGTGGCAATTCCGCTACCGTTACTTGCCGGCCACCCGCCTGCTGGGTCGACGGTTGCGTTGGCCGTTGCCGCTGTTAGGGCACAAGCCAGACGTGCTGGTTAGTCTGTATGCAGAACCTGTGTTCCTGTTTGGCTGGATCATCGCCAAGTTACGCCGTGTGAAGACGGCGTATTGGTGTCAGGTCACCATGGATCAGTGGGTTAACCGCAAAAGATGGAAGGACGCGGTTAAGCAGAAATTGTTCACACGTGTCGATGCAACTTTGGGCAGTGGTGAAGAGAGTCGCGCCTTTGCAATGCGCTTCGGTACAGAATCCTCGAGAGCATTCTGTTTGCCGCATTCCATCGATGTTGCGCATTATGCGACCGGCACGGCGCATGCGCGTACTCAACGGAGCACTTTCCGGGAGCAGATGAACCTTCAGGGCGTCACTTTCATTTACGTTGGACGACTGTGGTGGGGCAAAGGCATTTCATACTTGTTGGACGCCTTCGACACAGTCCAGCGGCAGAGTGCCGAGCCGGTCAGTCTACTGCTGGTGGGCGATGGTCCGGAAGAGGCCGTGCTGCGGCAGCGCTGTGTCGCACTCAGCCTCCGTAACGTCGTATTCGCAGGGTTCCAGCAGAAGCCCGACCTGCCGCGCTACTATGCCATGGCGGACGTATTCGTTTTTCCCACCTTGGGCGACCCCTATGGTCTGGTGATAGACGAGGCCATGGCCTGTGGCTTGCCGGTGATCAGCACCAGCGCTGCCGGTGAGATTCGTGATCGCGTCGAGGATGGCGATAACGGCTACATTGTGCCACCGGAAGAGAGTAATGCACTGGCAGCGCGCATGCTGGAGTTGGCTCATGATGCCGCCTTGCGAGAGCGTATGGGCCATCGGTCCACCGAGAAAATCGCTGACCATACACCCGAGCGTTGGGCCAAGGATTTCGAGCAGATCGTATTTTCGATATTGGGCAATAAAAATCACTCATGCTCTGGAGAATAGATATGGATCTTGGCCGACCGAACTGGTTGCTGGGAAATTCAATCAAGCCGAATACTCAAGATTTTTCAGAAAAAATTGCTTGGCATGATCATAAAATTCGATTTGCTGTTCATTACTGTCGTGACAAGGATGTTCTGGATTTAGGTTGCGTACAACACAATCCAGAGAATTACAAAAGTAGATATTGGCTGCATAAAGCACTTGCGAAAGTTGCAAAGAGTTTGGAAGGAATGGATCTGTATGAGGAAGGTGTTGAATACCTCAAGAATGTTGGATATAGCGTTTTTATCGGGAATGCCGAATGCTTCAATACTGGAAAGAAATATGATGTCATCGTTGCTGGCGACCTAATTGAGCATCTTGAGAATTTGGGTAATTTTTTGACTTGTTGTAAGTTGCATCTGCGGCCTAAAGGCCGACTTCTTATATCTACACCAAATCCATGGTATTGGCGCTTTGTTGTAAAGGCCATATTTCTTAGGCGCGTTAATGCAAACCCTGAGCACACACTCTGGATGTGTCCGACTGTATTAGGGCAATTGCTGTCAAGACATGGCATGAAGATTGAGTATTGGGAGTATGGGTCACGTTATATTAAGGATAGGATCATACCTTTGCCGAGTGGCGTGAAACATGCGAGCTTCAACGCCTCGGCTATCAATGTCATTTGAATTATTTCTGACATTTGCGAGCGCTTGGCCAAAAATTTTAAGCGCCCATTTACAGCTAAGTGAATTGTATACTTCACGGCGAGGTAAAAATGGATAGAAAGGTCTTGAAAAATATCGATAAGATTCTTTTGCTCTGGTTGTTTTTGAGGCGACCTGATTCGCGCTGAAGTTCAGCCGGTGGGGGTGGTGGACATGGCGCGCAAACGCCGCTCGGGCCAGGCTTTGCAGCGGGCTGCGGCCACCAGCAAGCGGGGCACCAGAATCTTGATTCCGCCGGCAGGCCAGCCTGCAAGAGCATCTGAGCGAAGCCCGCGAACTGCTACAAACGGTCAAGGCGCAGGCCGAGGCGGACCCGGGCCGAGCCCGGCGGCAGGCCATTGCGGCCCAACTGCGTGCGGCCCGGGAGCGCGACGAGCGCATTCGTCAGGCGCTGGAGCAACTCCGTGCCGAAGTGGCATCGGCAAAGCGCGCGCGCACCAAGGCACTGATTGACCTGGATCGCGAGCGGCGCACCCTGCAGCGCGCGCTGCGTGAGGCGGAGGCGGGGGCTGCACGCCATGCGGGCCATGTAGCCGCCTTGGAGACAACGCTGGCCCGGCTCCAGGTCGGCGCGCCGAGCGCAAAGAAGCCTCGGCCGCCCCGACGACGAAATGGATAGGACCGGCATGCTGCGATCGCCACCTGGTCACTGATATCCTGCGGCTAACGCCGCAATGGTTGCGCACGGCGCGCGTCGACGGAGGACCAATTGCATGAACAAGAAGCTTCCCAGTGGCCTCGATGACGAACATGGCGGCTTTGGAGTTGAAGCGCCATCTGGGCGTGGACTACGACCAACAGAAGTCCCCAAGGGACAAGGCAGCGTGGCGCATCAAGCACAAGGTCATGCAGGCCATGGTCGAGCGTGAGGCGCCGCACCAGCTGTCGGGCTTCGTGCAGATCGATGACGCCTACCTCGGCGGAGAGCGCAACGGCGGCAAGCCGGGCCGTGGCTCGGAGAACAAGCAGGCGTTCCTGGTCGCGGTGCAGACGGACGCGGTGCTCGAACACCCGACCTACGCGGTCATCGAGCCGGTGCGCAGCTTCGACGATGCCAGCATCCAGGACTGGCAGGCGCGCCATCTGGCGCCAATCGCCGAGATCTTCAGCGATGGCTTGTTCTGCTTCCGTCGCTTCGCCGATGCCGGACACGCGCACACGGTGCTGGAGACCGGCGGCGGCCGTGCCGCCTGCGAGGTCACGGGTGCGCGCTGGGTCAATGTGCTGCTGAGCAACCTCAAGCGCGCCATCAGCGGCAGCTACGACCAACGGAAGTCCCCAAGGGACCACGCGATCCGGCAGGGCAAGTACGCGCGCCTCTACTTGGCGGAAGCGGCGTACCGTTTCAACCGCCGATTTGACCTGCGTGCGATGCTGCCGCGACTGGCCCGGGCGATGATGCTCTGCAAGCCTCATCCCGAGCCGGTTCTGCGCATGGAGAGCAATTTTCATGACTGAGGATCAGGGCGAATCAGGTGAACCCTTGGCGATGACGCGCACAATCGTTGCTTGCCATTGATCCTCTCAACAGGACTGTTAAGTGTATGATATGTTCAACATCATATCGCGAAAATTCGATTTTAGCCATTGCCCGTGTTGCTGTTACCCACAATTTGCTTTCGCAATTATACACGACGCTTTACACCGCCCGCTTTCAAAAAAGCATAGAGTGGTTGCCATCGATTGGCACTAGATTAGCGGCAGAATTTGGTAGGCGTGCCTATCCAGGAATTCCGAAGGAATTGGTAACGAGCCTGACCGTTCTCCCCGAGCTTGTGCACGTGGGCGTTCGGCGATTTCTTGGCTCCCATTTGCAGGCGCTTGCTACTGGCAGGATGTACGCAGTCAAAGCGCATTTCGATAAAGCTGTGGCGCGGCGCCTAAAAAAATATCCAGCGGATGTATTGGTCGGTATGTATTGCGCAAGTCTTGAGAGTTTTCGAGCTATCCACGAACACGATGGGATAATGGGGGTCTTGAATTTCGTAAACAGCCATCCTGTCGAGCAGAATCGATATCTTGCTGAGTATGCTGGCCTGGCCACGACGCATCACGAGATGATCCCGCCATGGGTTGCTGGGCGAGTCGAAGCCGAGTTGGCGCTTGCTGACTTGGGCTGGTGCCGTCGCGTTTTGTCGCACGTCAGTTGCTGGCGCATGGTGTGGCAGCCAACAAGATCGCCATGCTGCCATATGGTGTGGACTTGCGGGCGTTTCAGCCACGATCGTGGCCGGAGTCGGACAAACGCCCAATGGAATGCCTGTATGTCGGCCAGATTTCGCATCGCAAGGGTGTGCGAGTGCTCTTGGATGCCGCGCGGCATTGCCGCCAGTTGCCGGTGCGCTTTCGTTTGATCGGGCCGATGGTCAGCGCCGAGGTGTTCGATGGAGGTCTGCCAGACAATGTGATTTACGAAGGACCGAACTTGCCAGGTGGTGTGGCGGAAGCAATGCGGCAAGCGGATTTGTTTGTGTTGCCAACCCTTGAGGACTCTTTTGCGCTGGTTGTTTTTGAGGCAATGGCAACGGGTCTGCCGGTAGTGGTGACAAGCAATGCTGGCTCTGCCGAACTGATCGAAGATGGTCATGATGGCTTGATCGTTCCTGCAGGCGATGCGAGTGCCTTGACGGAGGCCATTCGCCGATTGCTGGAACAGCCGGCGCTGCGTCAGCAGTTGGGCGCTGCGGCACGCGCGAAGGTTTTGGGTGCGCATTCGTGGGATGCCTACGGCGCGTCGGTTTTGCAGGCGATCGACGCGCGTCGTTCGCAGCCGGTTCTGCGCGGTGCGCAAGGCTCATGACGCTGCATGCCTCACAGGTCACGATGGTGGGCACTTTCCCGCCTCCCGTTCATGGCATGGCTGCGGTGAATGCGGCCATGCGGGAGCGGTTGAGTGCGGCTCGTGCGCAGGTCCGCGTGATCAACACGGCTGCAACCAGTCTTGACCGAGGCATCCTGGCGCGACTTGGGCGACTGCCGCGTGTCCTGCTTGGTCTGATGTGGCTGGCCTGTAGCCGACGTATGCGAGGAACAACGCTGTATATCGCTGTGTCCGGAGGTACGGGGCAGGCCTACGATCTTGGCTTCGTTTTGCTGGCGCGGGCACGCGGCATGAGGGTGTTCGTGCATCACCACAGCTTTGCTTACCTTGACCAGCCCAGTCGCCTCACGTCTTGGCTGACTCGCGCGGCAGGCGCCGATGCCCTGCATGTGGCTCAGTCGCCGCGCATGGCCGAACGCCTGCGCGAACGGTATCCAGCGGTGCGCGAGACTCTGGCCATGAGCAATGCCGCGCTGTTGCTTGGCGATCGCGCCAGCAGCGCGTTGGATACCGCGCGCGCATTGGCGACTATAGGCTGCATCGGCAACCTCTCGGCCGAGAAGGGCGTTTTCGATTTCCTCAATGTGTGTCAGGCCACGCAGGATGCGGGCCTGCCGATCCGCGGGTGCATGGCCGGGCCTTTCCAGGACGCTGGCACGGAGCGGGCGGTGCGCGCACGGCTCGAGGTGCTGCCGCACGTGAAGTACATCGGGCCAGTATATGGCGAAGCCAAGCAGCGCTTTTACGCGGGGATCGATGTGCTGTTGTTTCCCACCCGCTATCGCAACGAGGCTGAACCACTGGTGGTGCTGGAGGCGCTGGGCGCCGGGGTGCCGGTGATCGCCTTCGCGCGTGGCGCGATTCCCGAGTACGTGGATGAAAGCTGCGGCGTGGTGGTGCCTGTGGGCGGTGATTTCGCGGCTGCGGCGCTCGCCGTGTTGCGCCGCTGGCACGATGATGTGAATGGCTTGAACGCGGCCTGCGTCGCCGCGCGTGCGCGCTTCGGCGAAGTGCGCGGCCGTGCCATGGTTGCATTGGCGCAGTTGCAGACAAGGCTTGTGGGCGAGGAAGCTGCGGCGGCTTCGCTGCAGCACAAGGTGGATGGGTAATGGAATTCCAGCGGCTCGACCGGTTCCGCCTGTCGCCGCAGGTGCTGTATGGCTGGCGGCGCTGGCTGCTGCGGCGCTTTGGCGCGCATATCGGCAAGGGTGTTTTGCTGCGCCCATCGGTGCAGATCACCTATCTGTGGAAGCTGACAATCGGTGACGCGTGGATTGGCGATGACGCGTCCTTTGCAGAGCGGGGCACATGAGCGCGGCGCACAAACTGCGGAAGGCACTGCGTGTGCTGACCAGCCAAGACCGCCGTTGGTGGTGGGCGCTACGCCACGGGGCAGCGCCGAGTCTGGAGCATCTGCGGGTGCTGAGCCTGATGGCGCCTGAGACGGTAGTGGACATCGGCGCCAACCGCGGCCAATTTGCGCTGGCGGTGCGGCATGTTTTTCCGCATGCGTGCATCGAATCGTTCGAGCCGTTGCCGGGGCCTGCGGCGATTTTCCGGCGGGTTTTTGCCGCGGATGCGTGGGTGCGGCTGCATGAGATGGCGATCGGCCCTGCGACGGGTGGCGCCGAGATTCACTTGTCGGCGCGCGACGACTCGTCATCGCTGCTGCCGATCGGCCGCGAACAGGAGCGGATTTTCCCGGGCACGGCGGAAGTGGCTGTAGCACACATCGAGATGCGCCGGCTGGAGGATGTGTTGCAGCGCGCGGACATCGCCGCGCCGGCGCTGCTCAAGCTCGACGTGCAGGGCTACGAGCTGCAAGCGCTGCGCGGCTGCGAGTCTTTGCTGGATGCGTTCGCGTGGGTGTACTGCGAATGCTCGTTTGTCGAGCTGTATGAAGGCCAGGCGCTGGCGGATGAAGTGATCGCCTGGCTGCGCGCGCGCGGGCTCGCACTGCTGGGCGCGTACAACATGGCTTTTGATCATGCAGGTCGCGCGGTGCAGGCGGATTTTTTGTTCGGGCGTGGAGGTGTGCGCGGGGAAGATCCTTCGCTGCGCTCAGGATGACAAAGGGGGGATCGTCGGCCGACAGCGCGTGGGGTAGCCGCCGCCGGCGGAACCCGGGATCCAGTGGCTTGGCTGTGACGGCTTGCCTCGCGCGTTGTCCGCGTGGGTGGCGCAGGCACTGGCGGAGCGCCCGTCTGGATCCCGGCTCGGCCCTTCGGGCCGTCCGGGATGACGTCAAAGGAAGGGAGCGGGCCGTCCGGGATGACGTCAGTAAAGAAGGGGCGGGCCGTGATTCCGGCGGGTCAGTTTGACCCGGGAGCTGTCACTGGCGGCGTTGCAGGCCATGTTGCATCGGAGGCGTGCGGGTATCACACTAGG
>JAJYPA010000198.1 GCA_021795795.1 Pseudomonadota bacterium
TCCGGCAGGATTTAAAGGCACAAACTGAGCCCGCGGCTTGGCAGATAATCCGGGCTGATTCGCTACGCTGATTTGATCCGTAGCAGAACACGCCACTGGGATCGTATCGATATGCAACGCAGCGCCTAAATGTGCTTCATCATCAGGTTCATACCAATGTTTGGTTGTTTGCGGCGAACTTTGGGCAAACCGAGCCATGCACTCATCTGTAACGCTATGAGCTTGCCACTGAGCCAAACCATCGCCAGCCGTGGCGAGCCCCTCAATCCATGCCGCATAGATTGATGACTCTGGCTGCATGATGACCCGCAACCCGCCGACTGCGGAGGATGTCAAGGCGTCGACATCCAACGCGCGACCAAAGATAGCCGCACCCTCAAGCCAGAGCAGGTCAAATGAACCCAACGCACCATCAGCGAGCTGTTGCTGAAACTGCACCCACGGCAGTAGTCGCATGTGCTGCGGATCATGAGCGACCCAGCTTGAAAAAACATCGCTATCAGGGGAAGTGGCATAAACCATCACGCCGAGCGTCGGGAAATAGGCGCGCAAAACTTGGGTGAATTGATGGGGATCACTGGGTTGATCGCCCACCAACAGCACACGCAAGCGCCGCACCCCAGCCCGTGCGAGCCCTTGCCCGAGCTGTTTGCAGAACTGATCACGCAGCCAGCGTCTCCCTTCGGCGGCCAGCCCGTCAGCTTGCCATTGTGCGTACAAGGCGCTGTGCTGCGCCATCGCCAATGCATTCGCCGCCTCCGCTTGGCCCCGCAGTCGCTGCTTGAGGTGCGTACCCCAGCGGGCAATCAAGGTCGCCTCGGCATTGGCCTCGGGATAGTCTTGGCTGAGCATCGTCCAGATCTCGTGGCTCGACGGTGGTGCTTCGCGCAGGGGGTGCGGCGTGGTCTTGGCATCCACATAATCGTGCACACTGAGTTGTGACAGCACACCGCGATACAGCGCTGAATCGCTGGGCACATCCGCAGGTAAACGCCCTTGGGTATCGGCGAGTTCTGCCACCGCTTCATAGGCACAAGAAATTGCCAGCGCATCCAGCAAGGGGCGAATTTCAGCGTAATAACGCGCGCGGCTGACCGAACCGACAAGCACCGGCTGACTATCAAGCAGTGCAGGCCAGCGATCAGCTAATTGAATCCGTACTGTTTTTCCTGGTAGATCAATCGCTTGGGTTTGCCATAATTGCGGTGCTGGGTTGGCCGCCGCGAAATGCGCTGCCTTAAAGCGGCAATCGCGCAGCTCGGCAATCAGTTGCCCACCCGCATGATGCAACGAGAAATCCGCCACCACCGAATGCGCTGACACGCGCTTGATTCGCCCGTGAAAGCCAGCGGGCTGCGTGCTAGACTGCGCCACCACAAGACGCCCCACATGAACCGGCAAATAGCTTTGCCGTGTGGCCGAGCCCATTGCCCCAGTGTGCGACAGCAAGGACTGAAAACACAGATCCAGCATCGCGGGGTGAAGATAGTGCGCATGATCTTCAGTAACCATCGCCGGTAGCGCAAATTCACCCCGGATTTGGTTACTTGAAACGGTTAAAGCACCGAGACCCCGGAAGCTCACCCCATAATCCAGCCCAAGCGCCTTGGCGGTTTGATAATGCGTGGCCGCATCAATGACACTCGCATCAGCGGGCATATCGAGTTGGACGGGCTGAGCAATCAAACCATCAACCATGTCATCGGTCATGTCATCAACCAGGGCACGCAATTGCCCCACGGCATGTTCCGTCCAGTCATCGTCACTTAAGCGACGGCGGCTTTGAATGGAAAAGCGATGATCGTGGCCGAAAATACGGGTGCGCAGGGTACGGCTCTGCCCGGCTTCAAATACCAGCGGATGCAAAATACTCAGCGCCCGCACTTCCGTTTTCGGCCAATGCAGCCCCAAATCGGCGGCAGCAAGCGCCAGTTCGAGATAGGCCGCGCCCGGAAATACGACCGAGCCATCGACCCGATGATCGTTGAGGTAAGGCACCCGGTCGGCATCAAGGATATTTTCCCAAGTGAGGGGCGCATCTTTAAGCGGATAGCCCAAGAGCGGATGCACATTGGCGCGATAAATCAGGTTGTAGCCTTCGTTAGTCTCTTCCGCCCAATAGCGCTGGCGCTGCCAAGGATATTTAGGCAGATCAATCACCGCAGGCCTTTTCGATTTAGGGATTGCTTGTAATCCCAACTGCAAACGAAATTTGAGCGCGGCTTCGGAGAAATCCAACCAACCATCGGCTTGCTTTCGCGCCAGTGTGATGACATTGAGTTTTTGGATTTTTTTGTGCTCGGCACATTGCACGATGTACCGGGGCAAAATCGCATTGGGGCTGATTTCCACAAAGAGCGAACAGCCTTCATCCAGTAAATGCGAAATGGCTGAGGCAAACTGCACCGGTTCGCGCACATTGCGCCACCAATAAGCAGCATCGAGCGCCACACCCAAATGTGGCGCGCCCGTGACGGTTGATACGAAGCCTGAACCGTGACGGGGTTTAAGAGAACCCAAATGAGTGGTGATCTCATTGGCGATGGGGTCCATCGCCGCGCTATGGAAGGCGTAATCCAAATCCAATAGGCGCGCAAAAACGCCCTTTTGTGCCCAATGGTCATTCAAGGCCGACAGCGCCTGTTCATCGCCAACCAGCGTGAGCGAGTTGGGCGCGTTAAAACCAGCAATCGTGCAAACTTGCTGGTCGATATTGAGCTCGGCCAAGGTGGGGGCCAATTGTTCAGGCGAAATCGCAGCGGCCAACATGCGACCACTACCCGCTGTTTTGGCTTGCGCACGGCTGCGAACAAGCACCACGGCAATCGCATCATCCAGGCTCAAGCATCCAGCCGCCCAAGCAGCGGCGATTTCGCCCACACTGTGACCGAGATACGCATCCGCCGACAATCCTTCGGCGCGCAGCAACTCGGTATAGGCAACCTGAATCGCGAACAGGAGTGGCTGGGCAACCGCTGTATCCTGCAATCGACTGGCATCGGTTTGCTTTTTTAATTCGGCAATCAAGGACCAGCCGAGCTGCGGACGCATTGTCCGGTCGAGTTTGCGCAAACTTCGCGCAAATACGGCTGATTCGCGTAACAGTGCCAAACCCATGCCTTGCCACTGAGCGCCATTGCCGCCATAGACAAACGCACAACGGCGCGGTTCGCGAGAAGATGATTTGGTGGCTACCTCTTGCAGTACCACACCGCGGCGGAGCTCATCGCCCTCGATTTGCTTCGCCGTGTGTCGCAAGCGCTGTGCGATTTCTGCTACCGAATCACCGATAACCCCCAAACGCAGTGACAACCACTCCCGTTGTGAAGCAGCGGCCTGTGCCACGGTCACGTAGTTATCAGGATTCTCTTCAATCAAATCGGCATATGCGCACGCCAGAACATTCAGCGCGAGGCGATCCTTGGCGCTGATCATCAGCGCGGGCAACGACTGAAATTTTTTGGCTGCTTTGGTTTCAACCGTTTCAACCGCTGGTGCGGATTCGATTATCACATGGGCATTGGTACCACCAAAACCAAAGGAATTAACCGCAGCAAAAGCGGGACGCTCTTGCACCAACAGCGCAGTTGGCTGACGGACAATCTCGATGTGATATTTGTCCAAAGCCAACTTGGGATTGAGCACACTCGAATGAATCGATGGTGGAATCGTTCGATGCTGTAAAACCAACACGGCCTTAATCAAACCCGCCATGCCAGAGGCAGGTTCCATATGGCCAATATTGGATTTGATCGAGCCGACAGGCAGCCGGTTATCTTCAGAACGTGCATCACCATAAACCCGACCAATGGCCTCGATCTCAATCGGGTCGCCGATCGACGTGCCCGTGCCGTGAGCTTCTACATAATCGACATCGGCCGGGCTCAAGCCTGACCGGGCCAACACCTGCTGCAATAAACGGGTTTGGCCCTCGACGCTAGGTATGGTGATGCCGGTTTTGCGCCCGCCATCGGAATTCGTGCCCGTGGCGCGAATCACGGCATGGATTCGATCTCCATCCCGCTGCGCGGCATGTAAGGGCTTGAGCAACAAAACCGCACCGCCTTCAGCACGCGCATAGCCATTGGCATCGGCGCTAAACGATTTCGAGCGACCATCAGCCGATAACATGGACGCATGTGAAAACCCAACAAACGGATAGGGATGTGCCAGTAAATTCGCGCCACCCACCAAGGCGGTTTCACTCTCGCCACGCCGGATCGATTCACAGGCCATGTGCAAGGCCACCAATGAAGAGGAGCAGGCGGTGTCAATCGACAGGCTCGGTCCATGCAAATCATAGACATAAGACAGTCGATTCGCCGCAATACTCAGCGTACCGCCGAGCATGGAGTAGGCATTCATCGACGCTAAATCATCAACTGTGCGCGTGCCGTACTCCGTTGAGGAAATACCGACGAACACCCCGCAGGCCGAACCCGCATAGATGGACGGCGGGATTCCCGCGTCTTCAAAGGCATGCCAAGCCAACTCAAGCAAAAGGCGATGCTGGGGATCTATTTTGGACGCTTCGCGCGGGGAGATTCCAAAAAAAGCCGGATCGAAATCCCCAATATCTTCAACGATACCCGCCTTAAACGTGACACTCCGTCCGGGCTCATCCCGCCTATCGTGTTGGTGGAATTCTGTGCCGAAACGCTCAGAAGGCACCTCGGTAACCAAATCACGTCCATTGATCAAGGATGTCCATAAACCTGCTTCACTGGAAAGCCCCCCAGGAAAACGTAAAGCCATACCGATCACAGCGATTTCTTCACCGGCTGCGTTCCGCTTTTTTTTATTTATCATAATTTATTCATAGTAGGCAGTTATGGAACCGCAGATTAAATCAGGGGTTCCTTGCGACACCAAGCAGGCTTTTCGCTCTGAACATTCCATCCTTGACTCCGTGTCTTGGCCTTATGCAAATGTACGCGGGCCAGTACCCGCCCAACCCGTGTTGCGCATTTCAATGACTCACGTCTTCGTGCGCCAGAGCACCACAAGCGCAGCACGAAAAGCGCTGAACGAACAGAACATTTGGCCCAGACCACGTATGCAGGCCCATTTTGCTGCCCGTTTTCATATAACCGGATAAGCAAATTGAAGTCATACGATTCTCAGCCTGACTCATTTGACCGGACCGTTTCATGAGGAAAATCTCTCCTAATAAATGGTATAACCGCAGTTTATCAGGTGATTGAGAGTTGATCTGAGGTTTTTTTAACACCACGACCTACGCAAATAAAGCGGTGAAGGTAGCTCATGCTCGGGTTTCCTCCCACCAAGCGACCCCCCTTTTCATCGTATGACGTACCCCAGCAAAACATATAGATGTGGCATCATTGGTATTAAGTCACATCTGATTTTGCCTCAGAGATAATAATAGGCATAAAAAAGCCCCGCACATTATTAACGTGCGGGGCGTTTTGTCTTTTCGGGCGATCTCCGGGCGATCCGGAGATCAGGCTGCGTTACATCATGCCGCCCATATTGCCCATGTCGCCGCCCGGTGCGGCTGGCGAATCAGACTTCGGCAGTTCGGCAATCATGCATTCAGTGGTGATCATCAGACCGGCCACGGAAGCTGCGTTCTGCAACGCGGAACGGGTGACCTTGGTTGGGTCCAGAATACCCATTTCGATCATGTCACCGAAAGTGCCGTTAGCCGCGTCATAACCGAAGTTACCTGAACCCGAACGAACCTGATTCACGATCACTGAAGGCTCTTCACCACAGTTGAACACGATCTGGCGCAGTGGATCTTCCATCGCACGCATAGCGATCGCGATACCGGTATTCTGATCGGTGTTGGCACCGGTCATGCCGCGAATGGCTTCGAGGGCACGAATCAAGGCAACCCCACCACCGGGAACCACACCTTCTTCAACCGCAGCACGGGTCGCGTGCAGTGCATCGTCAACGCGGTCTTTCTTCTCTTTCATTTCGACTTCGGTCGCCGCACCCACTTTGATGACAGCCACGCCGCCAGCCAGCTTGGCAATACGCTCCTGGAGTTTTTCCTTGTCGTAATCGGAAGTTGTGGTTTCCATTTGCGTACGGATTTGGGTCACGCGACCATCGATATCCGCCTTGTCGCCCGCGCCACCGATGATAGTGGTGTTTTCTTTGCTGACCACGATGCGCTTGGCACGTCCCAAGTCATCCAGCGTGATTTTCTCGAGGTTCAGGCCCACTTCATCGGAAATCACCTGGCCGCCGGTCAGAATCGCGAGATCCTGCAGCATGGCTTTACGACGATCGCCGAAGCCCGGCGCCTTGACCGCAGCCACTTTGACGATACCGCGCATGGAGTTGATGACCAGAGTCGCCAACGCTTCACCTTCGATGTCTTCGGCGACGATCAGCAAAGGCTTGCCCGCTTTGGCAGCGCCTTCGAGTGCTGGCAGCATCTCACGGATATTGCTGATTTTCTTGTCGTGCAACAGGATGAACGGATCTTCCAGTTCTGCAGACATGGTTTTCTGGTTATTGACGAAATACGGCGAGAGGTAACCGCGATCGAACTGCATCCCTTCAACCACGTCCAGTTCGTTCTCGAAGCCAGAACCTTCTTCAACGGTGATCACACCGTCCTTGCCCACTTTGTCCATCGCCTCAGCGATAATTTTGCCGATGCTCTCGTCCGCGTTAGCGGAAATGGTGGCGACCTGGGCAATTTCTTTGCTGTTGGTGCAGGGCTTGGAGATTTTCTTGAGCTCTTCGACCGCAGCGATCACAGCTTTATCGATACCGCGCTTCAAATCCATCGGGTTCATGCCTGCGGCAACGGCTTTAACGCCTTCGCGCACAATCGCGGCGGCAAGAACGGTGGCAGTAGTGGTGCCGTCACCGGCGATATCGGCCGTTTGCGAGGTCACTTCTTTGACCATCTGCGCGCCCATGTTCTCGAATTTGTCTTCGAGTTCGATCTCACGCGCAACGGTTACACCGTCTTTGGTGACGTGCGGCGCACCGAAACTCTTTTCGATGACAACGTTACGGCCTTTTGGCCCCAAGGTGACCTTGACGGCATCAGCCAAAACATTCACGCCGCGCAACATGCGGTCGCGAGCAGAACTGGAAAAACGAACTTCTTTAGCAGCCATGTGAGATTGCTCCTTAACTTATTTACGTAATGAGGAAAATTAACCTTCGATAACAGCGAGCAGATCGTCTTCGCCCATCATCAAGAGTTCCTCGCCATCCACCTTGACCTTGGTGCCGGCATATTGATTGAACAGGACTTGGTCGCCTGTCTTGACGCCCATAGGACGAACTTCGCCTTTGTCGTTGCTCTTGCCGGGGCCTGCGGCAACTACTTCACCACGGTTTGGTTTCTCAGCGGCGGAATCGGGCAGAACGATACCAAACGCCGTTTTGCGCTCTTCTTCCACGCGCTTGATCAAGACGCGGTCATGTAGGGGACGAATTTTCATTGAGATCACTCCGTATCAAGTTCAAGTCAAAAATTTGCGCATCCGTCGATCAAGACCAATGCGCGCCAGTAACGAGTCCTCAACATGGGGGTGCTGTTTTGAATTTCAAGAGTGAAATTTCACACAGGTACAAAAAGCGAACTGTTTCGATAAAACTTCAAGGGAAGCGTTGATTTATTCAGTGCTTCCCGCTTGGGTCAGGATGCCCCAACACGAATCAAAGACTGACCGTCTTTGATTCGTGAGCGCTCATCGCGGGCGGGTACCGCGATGAGCGCGCTGATTTATTCCAAGGATGGAATAAATCAGCATTTACCAAGATATACTGATGAAAAGCTCAGTTTTATTCGATTAAACCCTTTATTAGAGGCATACACGACATGACCCAATCCGCTTCCCAGTACATCAAAATCCCCCAAGGCGAGCGCATCACTGCCCATCCGGATGGATTGATCACCGTACCGAACACACCGATCATTCCGTTCATTGAAGGCGACGGCATCGGTGTCGACATCACCCCCGTCATGAAAAAGGTGATTGATGCCGCGGTCGCCAAGGCCTATGGCGATACGAAGAAAATTGCCTGGATGGAAGTGTATGCCGGCGAGAAGGCGACCAAAGTCTATGCAGACGATAAAAGCGGCCTGCCAGCCGAAACCATGGCCGCCGTGCGCGATTACGTCGTCTCCATCAAAGGGCCATTGACCACACCCGTCGGCGGCGGCATTCGCTCACTCAATGTCGCCCTGCGCCAACAGCTCGATTTGTATGTCTGCCTGCGTCCCGTGCGTTATTTCACCGGCACGCCCAGCCCGCTCAAACACCCGGAAAAAACCGAAATGGTCATCTTCCGTGAGAACGCCGAGGACATCTACGCCGGTATCGAATGGGCCGCGGGCACGCCGGAAGTCAAGAAAGTCATCGACTTCCTGATCAATGAAATGAGTGTGACCAAAATCCGCTTCCCCGAAAGCTCCGGCATCGGCATCAAGCCCGTCTCGCGCGAGGGCACCGAACGGCTCGTGCGCAAGGCGATAGAATACGTGATCGACAACGATCGCAGTTCCCTCACCCTCGTGCACAAAGGCAATATCATGAAGTTCACCGAAGGCGGCTTCAAGCAATGGGGCTACGATCTAGTGAAAAAAGAGTTCGGCGCAACCGAAATCGGTGGCGGTTGGTACAAATGCACCAACCCGAAAACCGGCCGCGAAATCACCATCAAAGACAGCATCGCAGATGCCTTCCTGCAACAGATACTGCTCAGACCGGAAGACTACGACGTCATCGCGACCCTGAACCTCAACGGCGATTACATTTCCGACGCGCTGGCAGCCCAGGTTGGTGGTATCGGCATCGCTCCCGGCGCCAATATGTCCGACTCCATCGCCATGTTCGAAGCCACCCACGGCACCGCGCCCGACATTGCCGGTAAAAACCTGGCCAACCCGGCATCGCTGATTCTCTCCGCCGAAATGATGCTACGCCACATGGGCTGGCTTGAAGCGGCCGATCTCGTCATCAAAGGTGTCGAAGGTGCAATTGCCAACAAGCGCGTCACCGGCGACTTCGCCCGCCTCATGGACGACGCCACCCAAATCGGCAGCGATGCCTTCGGCGATGAAATGATCAAATACATGAACTGATCGCTGCCAGAAAACAGTGCCTGACCGTCCGATCGAACAGCCCGCCCGAGGTACTTTTCCGGAGCGGGCTTTTTCGTCCATACTCGATTAACCAACCCACCCGTTCGCGATCAAATGACCAAGCGGCACCACAAGAACCGGAAGCACCCCATGGACCTTCAACCCGAAGTCAGCGTGCAATGCCCCTACTGCTGGGAAACCATCGACCTGCTGCTGGACGCCAGCGCCGGCACGCAGGAATACGTTGAAGACTGCCCCGTATGCTGTCGCCCGATCATCGTCCACGTATCTTTCCTGTTCGATGAACCCGAAGTCTGGGTCGAACCGGAAATGAACTAGGAGATGACTTTTCATCGACCCATAGTGCTGTGGTAGCATTCGACCGCCGTCTACGTAGCTCAGTTGGATAGAGCGGCCCCCTCCTAAGGGGCAGGTCGGGGGTTCAATTCCCTCCGTGGACACCAATAAAAACAACGGCGGTTTCAATGACCAAGTGCAAAAAGAGCAGCATGATGCTGCTTGAAGTCGAAGGCGTCCGGTGTAAACAACTCGGCGGGACACTTAAAGCCCAGCGATTTGCGTGGTCGCGTGTTCAGTTGCCAGGCAATCGCGTCCAGCTCTTCTTGAGTGAAGCCACTCAGGTCGCTCCCCTTGGGTAGGTACTGCCGCAGCAGGCCGTTGGTGTTCTCGTTGATGCCGCGCTGCCAAGGGCTGTGGGGATCGGCAAAGTAGACGTTCACACCGGTTGCTTCTGTCAGCCGCCGATGTTGCGCCATCTCCCGGCCTTGATCGTAGGTCAGCGACAAGCGCTTTTGCGCCTCGATACGGTTGAGCACCTGGCTGAACCCGCTCAGTGCCGCTTCAGCGCTGGCGTTGTCCATCTTGGACAGCACGGTGAACAGCGTGGTGCGCTCCACCAGGGTACCGACCGCCGAGCGGTTGTACGCGCCCTTAATGAGATCGCCCTCCCAGTGCCCCGGTACCAGCCGCTCTTCAATCTCAGGCGGGCGCTCATGAATGCTGACCATGTCGGGTATCTTCCCGCGTCGATCTTCACCACGCGCACGGGGGCGGCGTTTGGCATGGCCAAAACGCAGCCAGCCAATCACTTCCGTGCGCAGCGCACCGCGTGGCATGGCGTAGATCGCGGTGTAGATGGTTTCGTGAGAAACCTGCAACGATGGGGTGTTAGCGTGCACAAGTGCCAGTGTGCCAGCAATCTGCTCGGGCGAGTAGCCCGTCTTCAGATAGCGCGTGACATGCTCCCACAAAGGGGTTCCTGGTCGCAGGCGGCGCTCGACGCGGGGTTTGACCGTGCAGGCTTGGGCGCGCTTATGAGCCACTTCGGCGCAGCCGGCTTGACCTCCATCGCCAGCTGCGTTTGGATCAGCACCCGCTCTTCAATACCCAACTGTTTGTAGATTTTTCCCATGCAACATTGATCCTCAAAAAATATTGCACTTGGGGTTTGAGCACGCCCTCCCTATGCGTTGTGGTTAGAAACCCGCCAGCGTTTGACCCGTTGGTGGGTTTTGTTTTTTATCGGGTGGCGGCTTTACTGATTGTTTCCGCTGCCCACTGGTTGAGGCTTTTCCCTGAGGCTTGCGCGGCGATTAGGGCGGCGCGGTGTACCTCTTGCGGGATGCGTAGCATGAGTTTGCCGCTGGCGGGTTTGTTGGGTGCTTGCCCCAGCTTGGCACAGGCTTCCAGATAGTCATCAACGGCTTCATGGAATGCGTGTTCCACTTCGGTGACGGCTTCACCATGAAAGCTCACGATGTCACGAATGCCCAAGATGCGGCCAACAATCAATTTATCTTCATCGTCATAATCAAGGCGGGCGGTGTAGCCTTTGTAGGTCATGGTGTTCATGGTTTGACTCCCAAGGTTTGCAGATAGTCACGAACGGCACGCACGCGGTAGCGCAGGGCTTCCTTGTCCGGGTGCGGGCGGTGAAAGTGGGCGCGGATGCTGTCTTTCTCAAAGGTGACGGACGAGCCAGAACCCTCGATGACCTTGCACCCCAGCGCGCGCAACAAGGCCTCAATGCGTGCCCACTCCATTGCGCCATTCACAGGGTCGGTGAAAATGGCTTCCAGCGTTTTGCGGTGTTTGCTGTTCATGGATTAATGATAGCAGATAGCGCAATCACTTTTTCACCTTCCCCAAAACGGTATTCTGCATCTTGGCAACAAGGCCGGATGAATGTTCGGGGCTTATGTGGGCGTAGCGCATCAGGCTTTTCAGGTCGCGGTGTCCGGTCAGCTTGGCAAGCTCGATATGGGATGCGCCGGTTTTCAGCATCATGGATGCGAAGGTGTGGCGTAAGTCATGCCAGCGGAACCCTTCGATACCGGCGCGGCGTAGCGCTGTTTCCCACGGTCGGCGCAAGTCTAGCGGCTGGTAACTGTTATGCCTGCCCTGGAACACCAAGCGGCTACCGTCGAACGTGCGACGTTTCGCGCTCCATGCTTTGAGTGCATCAAAGGCCATGCCCTCGATTGGCGCAAGGTGCGGGTGTCCATTCTTGGTGACGGTGACGAGCGCATGACGCGGCGGGATGGCGAATGCACGGCCTGAATCATCGGTGTAACGGGTCGGCAAGTCTCCGAGATTGATGCGCGGCCATTCAAGCCCCATGACGTCGGCTTGGCGCATTCCGGTGAACAATGCCAAGCGTACGGCAATCCCAAGCTCCGCACTCTCGGACTGGTCGCAGGCATCCAGCAAGCGGATAAGTTCATCATCGGTCAGATACCGTTCGCGGGCGTCGTTGATTTTGGGCTTCACGACTTTGCGCATGGGGTTCTCTGCAATGATTCGCTTGTTCACTGCCCACTTGAGTACGCCACCAAGGGCGGATATGTCGCGCTTGAGTGTGGACGGGCTGATCTGGCCCATGTCCTTGCCTGCCGCGCTGATTCGGCGGCGCGTGGCGACTTGCTCCATAGCAATCTCGATTGCTTCGGCGTCAATGTCCATGAGGCGCATGTGCCCGAGATGTTTTGCCCATTGCACGAGGTTGTAGGGCATGACTTCTTGCGTTGTTTTTGACATAGACAGCAGGCCATCAGGCGCAGTGCTGAATTTATCGACGAGTTCCTTGAAGGTGATTTTTGCCGTTGGCCTGTCGGGTGAGTATTCGCCTCGATCAATGGCACCCTCGATCTGTTGCGCCCACTTGGTCGCGTCGGTCTTGCGCTTGAATGTCTTGGTGACGGGCTTGTGACCCTTGCGGCGAATCACAACCATCCATGTGTCGTTTGGTGTCTGTACAATGCTTGCCATGCATAACCCCTCTTGGTTGCGCATCATGGGGGCGGATGTTTGCAGCATCGCGCCCCTTTTTCTTTGGTCAACTTCTCACAAACGCGGTGCCGTGTTGTGGTGTGTTGTTAAAGCAAGTGTATAGTTTTTGTATAGTCTGCAACTATCAGAGCATTAAAAGGCATGTATTAATTAATGGAGGCAGTTCCATCCTAATGGGCAGGTCTTGGGTTCGACTCCCTCCGTGGACACCATAAAAACAATCACTTATGCCGTTTTTCACTTCGTTTCGTGTTGTGAAAGACGGCCGTTTTTTGTGCTTTTTTGCAAGCATTTGTACCCGAATTTGTACTCGAAAAAATCGCCGGTAATCGCCTGAAATGCGGCATTAGCTGGGGTGCTCGTTTTTCAATTTGTACCCGTATTTTTAACCCCTGCTTTTTCTTGGCTCGATAACCGTTACCAATTTCATAATTTTGCACACGATAGGAGCCAGTCGGACTTTAGGAAAAGTAGCGAAAATCGAGCTGGGTGAGGGCAGATTTTGCCGCTTTTGCAGGGAAAGAGTGGGCTCTATTGCCCAA
>JAJYPA010000672.1 GCA_021795795.1 Pseudomonadota bacterium
GAATTTGACGACGATATTCCCTTCTGAGGTGTAATTTTTTAAGATAAGTAAACAACAAAAGCGAACCCATTGATTTGGGTTCGCTTTTTTCTTTGTTTGCAGTTCTCCAGCGTGAGCTATATACTTACATAAGTGTTCACCGGCTGAGATGGTAAACAAGTGGCTCTAAATCCCTATGTGGTGAAGACGATTGTCATGATCTCCGGGGAGCGGTTGCCGATACTGACCGAACTCGCTACTGGAGAGCCCTTGTATGAGCCATCCCTTTATGTGCTCAGTGAGATTCGAGCCACCAACAGGGCCAGTAGTACGATTGATCACGTCTTGCGGTCTATTATGGTGTTGCATCTGTACTTGGACTCGGCCCGGATTGACATTGAGAAGCGGTTTCAAGAAGGCTGGGTCTTCTCGTTGAGTGAGCTTGATGAACTGGTTCGGCATTGTCGGCGGTCCGTCGCTGAACAACTGAGAGTACGAGGAACCTTCAGATCCAGGCAGCCAGTCCGCATAGGCTCTGCGGAAGCCGTGCGTCTTTCCCAACGGCAACTTGCACCAACAGAAGTGGCGGGGCACACCGCCGCTAACCGGGTCCGTGCGATCCGCGATTATATTGATTGGTTGGTGAGGTACCGATTGGCTCGCTACTCACCAAGTTCGGTTGAGGGGGTCAGATTGTGGGATGACTGGAAGCGTTGTAAGGCAGCGCTGGATGAGCGTGTGCCGCGCCACAAGGGGCGAAATACCATTGGGCGGCGAGAGGGGCTACCCCCGGAGGTGGTAAATAGGCTGCTGAATGTTACCTCACCAGAGTCGCCCGAGAACCCTTGGAAAGGCGACGGCATAAGCATTCGTAACAGTCTCATGATCCGTTGGCTCCTTGCTCTCGGTCTTCGGCGTGGCGAGCTTCTAAACGTCAAAATTACCGACATCAACTTTCAGTCGGAAGAAGTGCAGGTTGCTAGACGAGCGGATGATCCTGAGGATCCTCGTAAGAACCAACCAAAGGTCAAAACCAATGATCGTAAGCTGCCGCTGTCATCCAATCTGTGCGCGATGACGCACGATTACATTACAAAATCGCGCCGACTCATTCCCGGGGCAAAGCGCCACCCTTTTCTGTTCATTGCAACGGGAACAGGTGCGCCGCTGTCCCTTAGCTCAGTCAATAAACTTTTTGTAGAATTACGGGAAGCTTTTCCGAACGAATTTGTTGGGGTGACTCCTCACGTTTTTCGTCATACGTGGAATGACCGCTTTTCAGAAACAATGGACAAGGAAAAAGTTCCTGAACCTGAAGAAGAGAAAATGCGTTCATACGCTATGGGGTGGTCACCGACCTCGAAGACTGCTTTGAGCTATACCCGTCGGCATGTCCGTTTGAAAGCTCAGCAGGTGTCGCTGCAGATGCAGGCGGAGCAACTAAAAGGGGCGACGAACGATGGCTGAAAAGAGAGCGTTGGTCTCAGAATCTTCGAATCACCAGAATCTTCCCCTGCTTGTTAAAACGCTTGGCGGCGCCACTTTCGATCCAAGCACAGATCGCTGGGCTTTTCATGACGGCCTACGCCCAATAAGTGTCAACCTAGAGAAGTTGGCAGAGTGTGCTACGAAAAACTTAATCACTGCATTAAAGCTACCGCTTATATGGTATGCCGAGAACTCTGAGGCAACTTCGATGGTTGCTAAATTTCAGAATCTGAGGGTTATGCTTGAAGCAATGGCCGTTGCACAGCATGAGCCGATTGATGTTATTGATGCGGCACTCCTCATCAGCTACAGAGCATCGCTGTCCCCAGATAAAGAATGTCGGCTTGGCGCCTTGAGTGCATTTTTAAAAAAATGGCACGGCCTTGGCGTACCAGGTGTGACGGACGACGCCGCACGGTTCCTCAAGAGCATTCGTCTCAAGGGGAATCGGAAAGGGGTCGCAGTCCTGACTATGGACCCTCTAGAGGGACCACTCACCGATGTGGAGCGCTCAGCAATCCAAGCGGCACTAAACGATACCTTTGCCGCAGGCAAAATTCCTCTTGATGACTACCTCCTAGTTTGGCTCTGCCTGCTCTTGGGGCAGAGGAACATCCAATACGCACTATTGAAGGTGTGTGACGTAAAAGAAATTGTAAAAAGTGATAGAACCCATGAGTATATCATTCGCGTTCCGCGCGTTAAGCAAGAAGGCGCTGAGGCCAGACGAGAGCAATTCAAAGATCGGCTAATCGCGCCGAGCATAGGAAAATTACTTATTGCCTACGCGAACAGTGTTCGAGCCCATTTCGAGGATAATTCCGGCTACACCGATGACGCATCGCAAGCTCCTTTGTTTCCGCAGAGGGGCATCACTAAAGGTAGCCGTCCAGGCTTCCTCTACCACACGACGCCTGACGAGGTTGGGAATAGGGTTATATCGGTTTGCGGGGCCTTGCAGGTCTACTCGGAGAGGACCGGAAAACCGATCAAGATCACATCAAAGCGCCTTCGGCACACGGTAGCCACCTCTGCCGCGCGCGAAGGGCACGGGGAACTTATCATCGCTGAGTTACTTGATCATAGTGACACCCAGAATGTAGGGGTCTATGTAAAAGCCACCCCGGAAATCGTTGAGCGAATTGATCGGGCCATAGCGATACGCATGGCTCCTTTAGCGCATGCCTTTGCCGGCACAATCATCCACAATGAGTCGGAGGCCATTCGCGGCGAGGATCCAACGAGCCGAATTGTTGATCCGCGTTTTGATGAGAAGCTGAAGCCCATGGGCAACTGCGGCCGCAACGGCTCCTGTGGCTTCTTGGTCCCGATCTCCTGCTATACCTGCAAGAGCTTTCAGGCGTGGATCGAAGGCCCCCACGAAGCGGTATTAGCGCACCTCATTTCTGAGCGCGAACGGCTTATGACGGAGACCGATGAGCGAATTGCGACGGTAAATGACCGAACAATTCTGGCTGTCGCTGAGGTAGTCAGGCAAGTCCACG
>JAJYPA010000199.1 GCA_021795795.1 Pseudomonadota bacterium
CGAACGACTTGTTTACGCCGTTCATGCAACTGCTCCAGGGTTTGAAATCTTGCATCTTCTTTATCCATGCAAATAAAGACAAAACCCGTTAACAAAAGTTCAATCTTCTATGTTCCGGATCAATAGTACAGCAGGACGCTTACCTTTGGTGCAGTCAAACCCGGTTTGGTGCATTTGAGATGTTGTGCAAGACAGTTAAAAAAATAAATTATTGTTTTTATAGTTAATTTTTTTGGCATGATATATGCTTTTAGTGTTTAACATTATAATTTGCACCAGATAGATATCTAGGTAAACGGTAACGAGTAAATTACTTTTTAATCCACACTCGGGGAAATGTTAATGCGTAGACGAGATTTTCTGAAAACGGCAGGTGTGGCTGGAATCGTTTCGGCTGCCTCGATGGTTGCACCAGCGTTTGTACGGAATGCATGGGCAGGGGGCGATTCGGTAAAGCTTGGGGCATTATTTTCGTCATCAGGGGCGATGGCTAATGTTGAGGGTCGGCTCAATTATGTGGTTCAAATGGCGGTTGACGAGCTAAATGAAAAAGGCGGGGTCTTGGGTAAACACGTTCAGCTGATTAAGACGGACCCGGGTTCCAACTGGCCGATCTACGCTCAGCAAGGTAGACAACTTCTTCAGCAGGAAAAAGTTGCTGCGTTGTTCGGCTGCTGGACTTCCGCTTCGCGCGTTGCTGTGTTGCCTGTCGTCGAGCAAAACCAGGGTTTGCTTTATTACCCGCTGCATTTCGAAGGCCAGGAAAACTCCAAAAATATCGTGTATATGGGAACTCCGCCTTCAAGTTCAGTGCTCCCGGCCGTCGATTATCTGATGAGCGATGATGGCGGAAAGGCGAGACGCTTCTTCATGTTGGGCGCCGACTACGTCTGGCCACGCACTATCAACTCTATCCTGAAGGGCTACTGGCAAAAAAAATGGAACATTGGCTCCGACAGTTGGGAAGAGAAATACGTTCCGGTCGGCCACAGTAATTTTCAGGATCTGGTTAGCCAGATCCGTGCTTTTGCGGACAAGCCTGGCGGCCAACCTATCGTTGTGTTGACCGTGGTAGGCAACTCCATTCCTGATTTCTTCAAGGAGTACATCAATCAAGGTGTTTCACCTCTAGACCTGCCGGTCATCGCATTAGATATGGTGGAATCCGACTTGGAAGGCCTCGATGCATCCAAAATGGTGGGAACTCTGAACTGCTGGTCGTATCTGCAGACGGAAAAGAGTGCGAGGAATAAGCAGTTCCTCGACGCTTGGTCGAGTTATGTGAAGAATAATAAGGTGCCTTTTAGCCCCGATATCTCGATCGACCCAATGGTGTCGGCGTATGACGCCGTTCATCTGTGGGCGATGGCTGCAGAAAAGGCGGGCAGCTTCGAGGTTCCGCAGGTGCGTGAAGCGTTCCCTGGCCTGTCGCTAAAGGATCCATCGGGCTACGACATCAAGATGACCGCGGAAAACAACTATGTGTGGCGCGGCGTATATATCGGTTCATCCAACCGGGATAAGCAGTTCGACATCGCATGGAAATCGCCGTCCATCGTCAAGCCGGTTCCATTTAGTCCTTACGTTTAGACGTACTCAAGCATCTGCTACGCGGGCTTGGCGTCGATGCGGCGCCGACTCCTTACGGGGTCATCCAAATCATAGGATTCGTTGACTAATGATTAGAATATTTATCGGCGTATTTCTGGCGTCGTTTGTTTTCTTGACTCCATCTGGTGTGTGGGGTGCTTCGTTTGATAAGGCGCAATTCATCAAATCCATTTGCACCCAAGATCAAGACAGTAAGACAAATTTATTGAACTCTGTGATTGTGGGCACGGCCGATATGGACGTTGCGAGCCTGCAATGGCTCAGAAAGACTTTGCAGGCCTATTCGCAGGGCAAAGTCGACTGTACGTCTGACGGCGCCGCGTATGTTCGCGACAGCGAAGAGTGGATTTCCTTGGTCGATTCCGCCAAGACAACGGCGAGCGTACCCGATGGAGCCAGTTCGCCGTTTCTGAGTCTTCCGTTGCGCCGGCTGCTACAGACCACGATCAGCACACTGTCTATACTCGTGGCGCCAAACGATGACGAGAAAATCGCAGCCGCCAACAACTTGCAGAACTTTTCTGGGGTGCTATCCAAGGCACTGGTAGACCGCGCTTTGTCGTTTACGAAGAATAGAGAGGTTGAAAGTGCGCTGAAAAATATTCGGATCGACGTGATTCTTCACCGCGGTACAGTGGCTGAGAGAAAGCAGGCCTTGTCTGACCTGGCCAGCGATCCGAGCATCAGTAATCGCAACCGCATTCTCAAGGCGCTGTCCCTGAATAGCATCAAGCAAAACCCCGATCTTGAGTTGGCGGCGAAGACCGCTTTGTCGCATGTCGACGCATGGCTGGAAGTGGGGAAGTGGATGACCATCGCCTATCAGGGACTGAGCTATGGCAGCGTACTGTTCATGGCGGCTCTGGGTTTGGCCGTCATCTTCGGGCTGATGGGGGTGATTAATCTGGCCCAAGGTGAATTCATCATGCTTGGCGCCTACATGACCTGGTTCGTACAAGAAACCTTGCGGCATCTGGCTCCTGGTATGCTCGATTGGTATCTGATCATTGCAATTCCATTCGCGTTCGGTGGCCCCGCTTTGATAGGCATGATTATCGAATGGGCTATCGTCCGGCACTTGTATCACAGACCGTTGATGACGTTGCTGGCGACATGGGGGATAAGTCTGCTGCTGATAAACCTCGTGCGGGTGACAATCGGTACTCAGAATATCGGTTTCTATACGCCTAGTTATCTGACTGGCAGTTTTACGGTGCTGAGCAATTTCTCTGTTACCTGGACACGTCTCGTGTCGATTGTCTTCGCCTTAACGACTTTGATCCTGACACTGTTTTTTCTGTTCAAGACTCGCATAGGGCTTGAAGTACGTGCGACTACTCAAAATCGCAAAATGGCGGCATGCGTTGGTATATCAACCAGGCGCATAGACTCACTGACTTTCGCATTCGGCTCTGGTCTAGCGGGGTTGGCTGGTCTTGCGATGACAATGATCTACAACGTCAATCCAACGATGGGTACGTCGTTCATCGTAGACAGTTTCATTGTGGTGGTCGTCGGGGGTGTCGGTAGCGTGTTTGGAACAGCCGTGGCTGCGTTAGGGATTGGTCAGATAAATGCAATTATCCAGCCATTTTATGGGTCAGTGGTCGCCAAGGTGATCGTTCTTCTAGCTGTCATTTTGTTCATCCAGCAGAAACCGGGCGGTCTGTTTCCACGTAAGGGGCGGCGTTGATCATGGCGAATTATTTTTCAGTCGGAATGAAAAAGTGGCGCAAGGATCCGATATACGCGCTGTTGGTTTTGGCGTTGACGGCATCATTTGTATTACTGCCGTTTTTGGGGTTGAGCCCGTATCTGCTCAACCTGATCGGGCAGATGATGTCCTTTGCCCTGCTGGCTCTGTCCTTGGATCTGATCTGGGGTTATGTGGGGTTTCTCAGTTTGGGTCACGGGCTTTTTTTCGCCTTGGGCGGGTATCTGTTCGGCATGCACCTGATTAAGGTGTCATATGTTGGTGTCCAGGGTGTCCCGGTCTTTCTGCGCTACATGGGGCTGGATCAGTTCCCAGCGTATTGGTTTGGTCTTGAAAGCCTCGGCTACACGCTTGTTCTGATTGTCGTTGCGACGCTGATTATCTCGTTCCTCATCGGTTATCTGGCGTTCAGGTCCCAGGTCACGGGCGTCTATTTCGCGATCATCACCCAGGCGATCGTTTACGTTGTGATGCTTATCATGTCCAACAACGAGGCGGGCCTGGGCGGCACGAACGGGATCGGTGGTTTTACGACTCTGTTGGGATATCCACTCAACAGTCCAACCGTCGTGGTGACCTTGGCTGAAGTTTCTATCCTGGTATTGCTCCTGACGCTGATCCTCCTGCATAAGCTGACCACAAGTGGAACCGGCTATCTGCTGACGGGTATCCGAGACGATGAGGATCGCTTGCGCACGCTGGGATACGAAACGCTTTGGCTGAAAATCGGCGTTTGGTGTCTTTCGGCGCTGATTGCAGCTCTGGCCGGCCTGTTGTATGTCCCACAAATTGGTGTGGCGTCGCCACAGGTGTTGACGCCGATGTTTTCGCTGGAAATCGCGGTCTGGGTGGCGATCGGCGGTCGCGGTCATCTCTATGGCGCGGTAATCGGGGCGATGGTGATGACTGTGCTGCAATTTTTCCTGACTCGCTATCTGCCGAGTCTGTGGCCTTTCGTCCTGGCCTTCCTGGTTCTTTTCGTCGTTGTCTTTCTGGACAACGGCTTCATACGCCCGGGTAATTGGAGGGTCAATCTCAGTCGCTGGACCAAGAATTCTGGCGGTTTCGAAAAAGAGGAGATGGTCTGATGAGCGGCTCGTCCCTATCGTTACAGAAAAAGGACGTGGGCAGGAAGCCGAATCATGACGGCATTGCTATCTATGTGGATGGCCTCGTCGTTAGCTTTGACGGATTCAAGGCCATCAACAACCTGTCCTTCATTTCCGAGTACGGAAAAATTCACGGAATCATCGGTCCGAACGGCGCTGGAAAAACCACATTGCTCAATGTGATTACCGGCATCACCAAGGCCAACTCCGGCGTCGTCCTGCTCAATCATAGTTTGGATCTGTTGCGGCTTTCCGTATCGAAACGGGCTATCGAAGGTATTGGGAGAAAATTCCAAAAGCCAAGCGTATTCGACTGGTTGACGGTGCGCCAAAACATCGAACTGGGCATCCGCCAGTACCCCGGCTCTCTGCTGCGTGAATTATATGAGGGTTCCTCTAAGCGCAAACGCGAGCGTGGCGACTCGGTGATGGAGGTCATTGGATTGCAGCAGGCTGCCGAACGCATGGCCGGCACCCTGTCTCATGGCCAGAAGCAATGGCTCGAAATCGGCATGGTCATAGCCCGCGAGCCCAAGGTGCTCATGCTGGACGAGCCGGTGGCGGGCATGAGTGACGCGGAACGCGAGGCAACCGCCGCCTTGTTGGAACGCCTCCGCTCACCCGACCGCAGTATTCTGCTGGTCGAGCACGACATGCATTTCGTTGGTCGCGTCAGCGATCACATCAGCGTTTTGCACGAAGGCCGCTTGCTGTGTGACGGCAGCATGGAATTCGTGAAATCGAATCCTGAAGTTCAGCAAGTCTACTTCGGACGCTAGCCATGCAATTACAGATTGAAAACCTGAATCATCATTACGGCAGTGCCCAGACTCTGCACGACATCAATCTGCAGCTGGATTCCGGCGAGTGCCTGGCGATACTAGGCACCAACGGCGTCGGCAAGACGACCATGCTGCAATGCATCATGGGCCTGCTACCGCTCACCAGCGGCAGCGTGCGTTTCGATCAGACCGACGTGTCTGACTGGTCAACGCATCGGCGCGTGCAATACGGCGTTGGTTATGTCCCGCAGGGGCGAGACATCTTCTCCGACCTGACGATCGAGGAGAACCTCGAGGTCGGGTTGCCTCGGGCCGATTCCCGTAAGCGTGCGGAGCGACTGGGGCGCGTGTTCGAACTTTTCCCGGTGTTGCTCGAGATGCGCAAACGGCGCGGCGGAGATCTTTCCGGCGGTCAGCAGCAGCAACTGGCGATTGGGCGGGCGCTGATGAGTGCGCCTTCGCTGCTGATTCTGGATGAGCCCACCGAAGGCATTCAGCCGTCGATCATTCAGGCTATTGCTGATGTCATCACGCAACTTAAAGGCGAGATGACAATATTGCTGGTGGAGCAGTATCTCGATTTTGCTCGTACTGTTGCCGATCAGTTTGCGGTAATAGCGCGTGGCGAAGTCGTCGGGGGGGGGCGAATTGATGATTTTAAAGTGTCGCAGGTGAGTTCGCTGCTTGCGATGTAACTGCAAGGAGACCGATTATGATGTCAAAACATTACACGATTGATGCGACGCCGACGACGGTGCATTGGGGGTATTTCGACGCGGGACTCGAGCCTGTGCTCGAGATTGAGTCGGGCGACGAAGTAACACTTCACACCTTAAATGGCGAGCCCTGGGATCTGCCGGCTGACGAGAGCCTGATCCTTCCGGAACATCGGGATGTATTGGAGAAGCAGACCAAGAAGGGTGGGGTCCATCAGATGACTGGGCCAGTGTATGTGCGCGATGCCGAGCCTGGCGACACTCTGCAGATCGACATTCTGGAGGCGACACCGAGGCAGGATTGGGGCTACTGCTCGGTACTGCCGCTGCTGGGCACCTTGCCCATGGAATTCACCGACTACGAGACTGTTCACATCATGATCGACCGCGAGCGCCAGGTGGCCAGGCTGCCCTGGGGGCCAGAGATTAATCTCGATCCGTTCTTCGGCATTATGGCTGTCGCGCCGCCGAAGGACTGGGGACGCCAGAGCTCGACGGTGCCGTGGGCGTTCGGTGGCAACATGGACAATAAGGAGCTGCGCCCAGGCACCACGCTGTATCTGCCGGTGTTCAACGAAGGAGCGTTGTTTTCTGCGGGCGATGGCCATGGTGTGCAGGGCGACGGAGAGGTGTGCATAACGGCGTTGGAAACATCGCTTACCGGGCGCTTCCGGCTCACCGTCCGAAAAGATCTTCCCCTGGTCCAGCCCTTTGCTGAATCGGAGACTCACCTGATTTCCATTGGCCTTGATCAGGATTTGGACGATGCCGCGAAGGACGCCGTGCGTGAAATGGTACGTCTGATATGCGCACGCACGGACATGAATAGAAATCAAGCGTACATGTTATGCAGCTTGGTAGGCGATTTGCGCGTCACGCAGTTGGTCGACGGCAATAAAGGCGTACACATGATGTTGGAAAAACGCTATCTCGCGTAACGCAGCACCATTCTTTTGCAACAAACTGACAATAGAATTTCTGGATGCCTAAATGAGTTTGAATGCAGTTTTGGCGAGGGCTGGGATGAACTAGGTCATCTGCTGTGCTAGCCAGCTTGAGGACGCGCTCCGCATCGCCGATACGGAGCGGATCCTGAGGATAGTCGAAGAGTATAGCTACGACATATGGGTGCGTAAATTATAACGGGCAATTGCGGCTAGGTCAGGTTCTGCAATTTCGTCGATCAAGTACACCGTTACTGCCGGCGAGCTCAAGAAAACCATCGCCAATATGTGTAGCGGCGGGCGGTGTCCTTCGTAGGGATTCCGGCCACTGTCAGTGGCGCGCCTGAGTCAAAGTAAACTAACGGAGAATGTTATGGATATGGAACTTGAAGGGAAAAGGGTCGTCATCACAGGTGGTACCAAGGGTATCGGGCGCGAGATTGCGCTTACCTTCGCGCGCGAGAAAGCCAACGTGGCCGTGTGTGCGCGTGACGCGGTGGCGGTAGCCGCCTTCATTGAAGAGCTGTCTGCTCTGGGTGTGCAGGCGACAGGCAGGGCGGTGGATGTGTCAAATGGCGCGGAACTACGCGCCTGGGTTCGTGAGGTCGCTGAGGATTGGTTCGGCCTTGACATCGTGGTGGCGAACGTAAGCGCGCTCGCGATCGGCCAAGACGAGTCCTCGTGGCGTCGTGAATTCGAGACAGATATGTTGGGTACGGTGAATCTGGTTGAAGCAGCTATACCCTATCTCGAAAAGAGCGGGGCTGGCTCAATCGTCGCCATCTCCAGCGTATCAGGCCGAGAGATCGATTTTGCCGCTGGTCCGTATGGCGTGTTCAAGGCAGCATTGGTGCATTACATGAGCGGTCTGGCCTACCAACTCGCACCCAAGGGCATCCGCGCCAATACGGTGTCGCCGGGCAACGTATACTTTGAGGGCGGCGTATGGGAAATAATCAAAAATAGTAATCCTGAACTCTATGCCACCGCACTGGCACTCAATCCGACCGGTCGTATGGCCCGTCCCAACGAGATTGCTAAAGCAGTTGTGTTTGTCGCTAGCCCGGCCGCCAGTTTCGTCAGCGGTACCAACCTCGTAGTCGACGGGGCACTCACCCGCGGTGTGCAGCTCTAATGATTTAATGGCCTGTTTATTGATCCGGGCGTGTGAAGGTTGAATAAATCATACAATGCACTTGACTTGCGTGTCCTCGTGAGGGGGTATCATCACGAACAGGTTTACATTTATAGCCCTCGAAAAACTGTTGCGCTGAGCGATTCCATCGTCACTGATGCCGGCGAACATGCTTCTCGAAGACGGAACGTAAAGAGGATTGTCACGTCTCATGCGATCATATTCCAAGAACCCGTTGGCGATTATTCCAAGCTCGCGAATGGCTACCTGAACTGATGAGGATTCAGACACGGACATAAACTTCATGGCCGGCATTAATCCGCTACGCCCAAACCGGTCACCTGCCGATCGACAACAACCCGATAGAGAATGCCATTTGTCCGATTGCCCTCGGCAAGAAGAACTGGTTGTTCGCCGGTAGTGAACGGGCAGGCAAACGTGCGGCAGCTATTCAGAGTCTGTTTGCCACGGCCAGGCTCAACAACATTGAACCGGCTGCCTGGTTGAAGGACACCCTGGAAAAACTACCCACCTGGCCGAACAGTCGCATCGATGGACTGTTGTCCATCAGGCAGAAAGCATATACGACCCAAGTTTCACAGGTGGAGCGGCTGGACGCTTACAACTAACTTGACAATCGTCGCACGTGTACTGCACCAACATGAACCTATTGGTACACAATTTTCATGTTTAGGGTGCGTATCGACAGGATGAGATTTATATATTATTGATTTTGAAATATAAAATATATGGCATGAGGTTTGCTTAACCACTAGTCATAGAAGGCCGGTGTTATATCACTTAAGGGACTTCTGACTTAATCGGAGATTCATGGCGGAATGTAGATACGTCGCCATGAACAGCCGGAAAGCTGATTATTCATTAATAAAATTTCAGGATGAAATTATTCAGGCTTTCCCGTCCAGAGCATGGATGCCCTGCCATTAAATGACTTAACTTATTTGTAGAGTACCGGATGATTGTATTGACCTAAGCGTAGGAACGAGTTGCACCAGCTCAACACGCGTTTGCATTAGTCCTGCTGATCAAATTTCAATGGCTTGTCCTATTGAGTGGCAAGATATATTTGTACTGCTGTGCTGTTTATTACACCAGACGTTTTCGATTTAGAGCAGCGTCATGCTGCGATATTTGCAGTTGTTCATTGAAACTTCCAAATATTGGAGGCTCTATGAGTACAAAAATGCCAAAACTCTCGATGCGAAATGTGAGCAAGAGTTTTCGTAGCAAAGGCCGGGAACTAAATGTGCTCGATAAATTGAGCTTCGATGTTTACGATCAGGACTTCGTAAGTATTATTGGTCCTAGCGGTTGCGGCAAGACGACAATATTCAATATTATTGCGGGGCTGCTGAAACCTGACGAGGGCGAAATTCGCATGGATGGAGAGGTTGCGACTGGCTTGCGTGGCAAAGTGGGGTACATGCTGCAGAAAGATTTATTGTTGCCATGGCGAACCGTGCTGCAGAACGTTGTGCTTGGACTAGAACTGAGAGGTACACCATTGAAGGAGTGCAAGGACCTTGCAATGGAATACATCTATACCTATGGATTGGCTGGCTTCGAGCACGCTTATCCCAAGGCGCTGTCAGGTGGGATGAAGCAGCGGGTTGCTTTGATCAGGACCTTGATTTATGACCCCCAGGTTATTTTGTTGGACGAACCATTTTCTGCTCTCGACTATCAGACGCGGCTATATCTGGAGGGTGTTCTGGTAGAGGCGGTAGAGACATTCAATAAAACCGTCATTCTTGTTACCCACGATATTGACGAAGCTGTTGCTCTCTCAAAGAGAGTAGTCGTGCTCGGTGCTAGACCGGCATCAGTTAAATCTATCTATGAAATCGATATCAGTAAACGTACCCCTATCGAAGCCCGGAGTGATCCTCATTTTTCAGGTTATTTTCAGGCACTCTGTTCAGAACTGGAAATCCAGACAAAAGTAGGGAGTGACTGATGAAAGCTTCTATTACCACGGCAATAATCCAATTTGTCATCGTTCTAGGTACGTTGATGGCTTGGCAATTGGGTGTCCAGGCAGGAGTTATCTCCAATTTCATGGTGGGCTCCCCAGCAGGAATTTTCGAAGTAATGTGGCGGATGATGCTTGACGGATCGCTTTGGATGAATACACAGGTGACTCTTGTTGAAGCGGTCGTCGGCTTCTTAATTGGTAGTCTCATGGGATCAATGATTGGGTTGTCGTTGTGGTATTCACCAGTATTTGCGCGTATTGTTGAACCATTCATCGTGGCTATCAATAGTGTGCCAAAAATCGCATTTGCACCGATGGTTATCCTTTGGTTCGGTACGGGCATGATTTCTAAAATCATGTTAGCGATTTCATTAACAGCGATAGTGGCCTTGATTTCGGCCTATGAAGCAGCGAAAAACGCGGACTATGACCTGCAGGCGTTGCTGTTGGCTCTAGGCGGCACGAAGCGCCAGATATTCTTCAATGTGGTTGTGCCATCGACTTTGCCGGCAATAATTTCTACTTTCCGGATTAATATTGGTTTTGGCTTGGTTGGCGCCGTCGTGGGGGAGTTCATTTCTTCCTCATACGGACTCGGGCATATGATTTTCAACGCATCTTCCCTTTATGACTTGAATTCGGTTTGGGTTGGGTTGTTTGCGTTAATGTTTGTCGGCTTTGTATTGTATTACGTTGTCGACAGCATCGAGCGCTTCTTGCTGCCTTGGCGTCAGGTTGAGGCGAATCAACGTTTGCGTGTCTGACGAGTGCATTTAACATTCGGGAGAGTTGATATGAATTTTAAATTGTTAAAAATTGTATGCCTCTTATCTGCGACCGGCCTAGCAACGGCCGCTTCCATGACGTCAGTTCATGCGGAGGAGAAGAAAGTCGTCGTATCACAGGCTTTTCAGTCTCTTTTGTATCTGCCTTTATATGTGGCCATGGACAAGGGTTACTTCCAGAAAGAGGGACTGAATGTTGTGAAGCAAACCGCCGGATCTCCCAGCACAGCATTGGCGGCGGTGATTTCCGGTAGCGCGGAATTCTCCATCCATGGCCCGGAATGGACGTCCATCGCGGTTTCCAAGGGGGCTTCCTTGCAGGTGGTGTCCAACGTCGCCAACCGGGCGGCTGTGTGGTTGGCCGCCGAACCGACTTTCAAATACAGCGGGATCGATAGTCTGAAGGGTGCCTCTATTTCTACGGGAATGATGCCAACAACCAGCACCTCCTTGTTCATCAAAATGATCAAAGAAAAGGGCATTGATCCAGAAAAGGATCTGAAAATGACGCAGGTGCAAATTGGCAGCGAGATAGGGCCGCTACTCGCGCATCAAGCCGAAGTCGGCGTAATGTATGAGCCCGGCCTGGATCAGGCGGTTTCAAAGGGAATGAAGGTGATTGTTGGGTTCCCGAAGATGTATGGTCCCTATGCGTTTTCGTCGGTAACGACGCGTCGTTCGACCGATCCTGACACGATTCAGCGTTTCGTGAATGGAATGGAGCTGGCTATGCGTTACATCAATGCCGATCCTTCAGGTGCCGTGCAAGTTGCCAAGACCGAATTCCCGAGCTTGGAGCCGCTCGTAGTGGAGAGCGCGGTGAAGCGCATGATCGGCGACGCTGTTTACCCGAAGAGTGTGGAGACTACGCCGGGAGCCTTCGAGACGGCCATGAAGACGCAGGTGTATCTTGGAAACCTCAAGGAAGTGCCGGTTTATGACAAGGTTATCAACGCAACATATGCCGACAAGGCTGTTGCGGCGATGAAATCCGTCGCCAGCAAATAAATTTTCCGCACCAACAGATTGGGCTAGAGCGCCCAGTCTGTTCCGCTACTTGCAAGGCCAATGAGTGACGACTGCCAATTGCGGCTCACGCTCGCGAGTTTCGGTTGCCCGCTCGGATGGCGGCAAGCACTGATACTCGAATAGCTCTGGAGAGCTGAACGCATATGTTGACTGGGACAATTATTGGAATTTTCGTCATCGGGGGCTTGGCGGCAGGTTTCTTGACCGGGCTTCTTGGTATTGGTGGCGGAGCCATACTGGTGCCGGTGCTGTATCAGTCATTTCTCCATTCTGGATGGGAGCCGCGCGTTGCCATCAATACGGCAATCGCAACAAGCTTGTCTGTAATGATTTTCAGCAGTTCACGCGCATTCATTGAGTATCAGCGCCAGGGGCTGATTGACTGGAAGTGTCTGCGTTTTGTAATTGTGGGCTCCACTGCAGGCACGATGCTCGGCGCACATCTGATGTTGGGTGCCGATGCGCAAACCATCCGTGTCGGCTTCGGCTTGCTGATGTGGATGTTGGCCCTGCTGACTTTGTCTCCGATACGAGCGCGCGCGGTAGCAGCTGGCGGAGTGGACAGGCCGGGCACATGGCTTCCCTATCTTGTCGTAGGAGTAGGAGCGGGCGTGCTGGCAGCCATGTTTGGTGTGGGCGGGGGCGCCGTTCTTGTTCCTGCACTGGTGCTGATCACCGGCATGTCGATCCACCAGGCCATTGCATCGTCGACTGCAGCGATCGCGTTTTCCGCAGTTCTGAGTTCGATGGACTATGTCTATCAGGGATGGGATAGCCATTCGCTTGTGGATGGTGCACTGGGTTGGATTTCTCTTCCGGCCCTTTCCATCCTGGGGGTGGCATCGCTGGTTTCTGTCGCTTACGGTGCGCGTCTTGCTCCTCGTTTATCGCCGCGGATATTGAAGTTTGGATTGGCGGTTCTGCAAGGCGGAATCGGTGGGAATGTCATTTTCTTAGGGAACCTCTGATTGAATCCCCCCAAATCAGATAAACTAGCGTGAAACCATCGTGTTAGGTGCCGGATTGATGAAACAGACAAGTTTTGCCTCGCTGAGCTTTGCGTCGAAGAAGAAAAAGACG
>JAJYPA010000200.1 GCA_021795795.1 Pseudomonadota bacterium
ATGATCCTTGAGGATGCTGACGATGTAAGCATTAAGATCTTGGATGTGATGATCGGCCCTTTCGATTTTTAATTTCGATTGCTCAAACATCTTTAATTCCTTTATTTTTTATTAGATATATTATAAGCCAACCGTTTGCCGCCGATATTCTGTAGTGCAACTTTAGCGCCCTCCGAGTCATTGAAGCCAAGCTTCTGTCGAGTATTCAGCGGAAGGAGAATTCTGCGGCATAGCGCTGAAGATGCTTTTCTCTGACGTGGTGGAACGTGTCATAGAGGACGCGCATCAAAATGGCAAAGATCGACTCAATAGTATCAGTGGTAATGTCTCCTATCAGTCTCCCAGTGCCATCCAAGCTCTATGGTCTACCCACGCGCCAAGCCTTAATAGACTAGACCAATTGAACGTCCGCTAACAGTTGCTGCCGACCATAGCTCCTCAATGGCGGCAGGGCAGCGGTAGCAGAGACATTCCCCTCGGGGCATCCCGCTCCGCCTGTTTGTACCCAATGGCGCAGCGTTTCTGCGGTGCAGCCAATCTTGGCCGCAATAGAGAGGCGATCACGGCTGACGCGGAGTCATGCTCAGAACGATGCTCCCACCATACACACCACGCGCTCCCAAAGTTCTGGCGAATATCTGTTAGTTTTACTCATAATGGCTCCATCTTCTCACAGTTGTGGAGACTCAGGGAAAACCGGGGCGGTTCAAATTCTCGCCTAATTAAGCCTTTCTTGAACAACTTGATGATTCGGCAATCAATCCGTCACGTATTGGTTTTCTTGGTTAGAGTGGTACGCAACTAACAGGATGGCGGACAGGTTCCGCCATCCGTGCTTTGCTGATGATTAACCAACCATCCGTCCCGCAACCACGTCCAATTCGGCATTGCTTAACCCCAATCCGGCCCAGCCTTCTGCAAATTTAGCACTTTGTGATCGGGGAAGTTGCTCGCTTGTCAGGTTGCGAATCCTAACTCGCGCAGGCAGCGATGCCCCTTCACCTACAAAGATGGCCTCCTGCTGCGCGAGATTTGGGAGGGCCTTAGTCATTCCAGAAAGGCCATCCGGCAGAAAGCGGGCGACATGCTGTTGGTCAGCTTGATTCGTCAATCGCAATACAAGCCAAGTGCCGCATTGCGATATAACAGTGCTTTCAACGTCTGCGGGACGCTGACTAACCAGCATCAATCCAATGCCATATTTTCGACCTTCTCGCGCAATTCTTCGAATTGCAATTTGCGCCGTAGCATATTCTGCCTCCCCACGATCTGGTACATATCGGTGTGCCTCTTCGCAAACCAACAATATCGGGTCTTTCTTGCGCTCGCTAGAAGTTTGGTACAGCTTGTACTGGAATAGTAGTCTCGCAAGCATTCCTGCAAGCGGCCCTGCCACTTCATTCGGCAAGCCGGAGATGTCCAGTATTCGTATGTCTTTTTTGTTTTCATCTCCAGCTTGAGCTTCGCTGATAAACTGGCCTAGAACTTTTGAAAGGGTAGGAGCGTCTGCGCCCCAGTTAGCCATCAAAAAATGAATACGGGGATCGCGACGCAGGATTGCAAGCTTGTCTAGTATCGACTTGTAATTTTTAGTGAACTCGCCGTCTGGGATGCGTTCCAGAACTGCACCCTTGGCGCGGGCAGCTTGCAAATAAGTTATATGATTAACCAACTCATCCAATGAAAATGGTCGTGGTTTGTCACGATCAAATTCAACGATTGCTTGTGCTTGAACGCCCGCTTTCGGGCGAGGGTCGTCAGGGTTTCCCCCATCGGTCGGTGCAGCGCCGCCATAGGTAGTCGGTGACGAATTAACTAAATCGGCTGCTACCAATCGTGCATATGTAAGCGCCTTGTAGATTACGTTATTTTGTGAAGTCGCTTCAAATTCTGTTTTTCCAATCGCCAATAATCTGAACTCATCTGCCGACATTAACCAATAAGGAAGTTTGATCGGTTCCCCTTGCGCTTGTTCATGCCCAATTGGATCGTATGCACGATATACAACTGCGCGATCCCCAAATGCTTGTCCATACTCGCCGTGCGGGTCAATTATGACGATGCGAGGACGGCATAAATCCGTACCATTAGGTTTGTGTTCAAGAACGCTATGAAGCAATGCTGCTACGGCTCCCGATTTTCCAGATCCTGTTGATCCTAAAACCGCGCAATGCATACCAAACATTTTGTCGATATTTGCGCGGCAGCGAGCTGAGTCTGCGCCGACATATGTTGCGAATGGAACTAATGGGTCGATTGCTTCGTCATGCAGTTGGGCTTCTGCCGATTTATACAGATCTACAGCTTCGTCGCGAGTAAGTAGATATACACCTTGACGCGGTAATGGGTATGTGGAGACACCTCTGGTGAACTTCAGCGTTCCATTTGCTCCCTGCCAAACGCCCTCGGCAAACAACTCAATTTCCATTACCCGTTGGTCTGCTTCTGGTGGAATAGGTTGCCCTTGGTCTATCAATTCCTCTGATCGCATCCGCAACAACGTTACGAACCCGAACACCAATCGGCGGCCAAAGTGAACTTTCACAATGCTGCCAATTTGTCCAATTGGGTAAACGCGTCCTTCATGGCTGCGAGTTAATTCCGTTACATCGCCACTTAATTCAATGCGAATGGTTGTGCCGGAGACCTCGACGATATGGCCGACTTTTAGATCTGCGACCAGATCAAAATTTGCCATTACACAGCTCCTTCCGCGCCGTTTTGAAGTACGTCAGTGACTCCGCCAAAAGTCCACCAACCTAACGATGATCCGTCAGTTCGGCCATGCAACGGCCCAACCGTACCGGCATACAGCCCGCGCTGGGTCATGACGTATACTCTTTTCCCCCAAGGCGATCGACGCCATGCCTCAAGCACTGGCGGAATAACATCAAATTCTCCACAAAACGCAAGAATGGTCGTCTTGCTCGTTGGTGCCGACAACGCGAATTCAATCTCCTGATTGATATGGTCGTCACCAAAGCTGTACCCGCAGATAGCAAGGAGGTTATCGCTTCCATTGGACAGCGCACGCCTGAAAACATCAAATTGAGCAGCAAATGGGTCTCGTTGAGTGGCTATATATTTTGTTGCTTGCGGATAGATTAAAACTCGACCAACACGGACAGGGTAGAGATCCCTATCACGAACCCGCCACACTTTGCCATCGTCGCCTAAATGCCAGTCAATCGATCCGTGCAGTTTTATGACGTGTGCGCGGCAACCCGTCGCTGGTTCATCTTCGCCGTATCTGTGGTTTCTGAATGCAACTGATCCACCAGAGAAGCCATCCCAATATGAGTAGCAACCAAGAGCTAGCGCGTCTTCTAGGAGCGTATCGTAGTTCGTGGTGAAGAAGCGGATCGGTGGCCGCCTACTATCTAGGCCAGCTTGTCGTTTCCCGATTAATGCGTTCACAAAAGCGACGTGATGAATTACAGAAACCATTGGGTTGTCATATGAGCCGACGACTGCAGGGTTGGCACCATCGGCGGCACGATAACCCCATCGCACTGTATCTGATATGTGCTTGAGAATCTCGATGTGCGCCGCTTCAAGTGTCTCAACTGTATATACATTACCAGCGATGCTCACTTTACAAGAGCTACTTCTATTACCCAAAGTGGTGTAGTCACCGAGCTGGCTTAAAAGGTGTTCAATATGAGCATGTTCCGGAAGCTCTGCCAACAATGCGTCTAACAATGGCTTATGGGCGGAGGTGGCCGCAAGCTCCATTACACGATGCGTTAACGGGTACATCAGGGGTATCCCTGCATCGAGACTAACACCAGCGCCAAGCAGCCACATTTGGTTTGGCCTGCTCAAAAATTCATCAAGTTGCTGCAGGTAGCCGTCGTCAACTGCGCTCATTAATGCCTCCGGTAGACTGTTTTCGTTGGTATCTATTCACCAGAAGTAGGCCATCCCATTGCAGGCTGCGGGGTTTCCCCCTGGAGTTTCAAATTTCTTCATTACGACACGTGCAAGTCAAAATATTCGAGCGGTGATCCAACGTGGCCTTTACAGCGGACGTAGAGCTGAAGCGCGATGCTTGACGGACTGATGAGCACGTTATCAGAGTCTTCGCCTATTCCGGCGATGGCCCAAAGAAGTCCGATCTCGCGTAAGTGGTCGATTTCCAGGTCCAACTTAAGCACGTCTCTGTTGCCACTTACTTTCAGCAGTTCGTCAACCGACGCATAAAGGTACTCTTCCGTACCCAGCGTCCCGCTCTTAAATCGGCATTTTTTTGCAGACTCACAGCAAAAGCCGATCAGCCGTGCTTCTGATGAGGTTATCTGCGCAAGCAGATTCATGAATATTAGATTGTCCTGCTCTTTTCCGGTCTTGGTACATGATGATGCAATCAATCCACCCCACATATCCTGAATGTCGTCATCGTCACACCAAGACCCCTGTTCAATAGCCAGACTTACAAGCCTAGGGTGCGCATGGCAAGCTCTTCCGTTTGGTAGCTTATCGCAGAGATCCTTCGCCTTATTTACTACCTTTTCAGCATTACTGGCTCTCCACGTGCTGACTCTGTCACGAAGCAAAAAACCAAACTCCTCCGCTGCAGGCAGACAAATTCTGCTAAGAAACGCTCCCAGCCCTTGGGCTGTCGCTCTCGTCAGGACATTAACAGCCTCTGATACTGGCTTTATGCCTAGTACATCAAGGCTTTTGTTCTGATCGTCCGTCAATCATGCTCCTGATGACATGCAGCAGAAAAAATCATACGACAGTTTAAATGGCCACGCCATCAGTTTCGCGCCCGGCACCCGATGCTCCCTGTATAGACTATCGAGCGATTCAATGCCTGCAATCAGTCTAATACTGCCCCTTCGGACAGTAAACAATGATCTTCTTCTTTCCCTTGAAGATGGTGATATGCCACGCAAACTGCAATCAGGCCCTTCTGTCGCTCCCCCTGAAACAAAAGCGATCTCGCCGGCCAGATCAGGCCTCCAGCAGGCTCACCTCACCGGTGGCGAGATCATAGTATGCTGGCACGATGCGAAGCGTCCCTTCGGAAATGGCCTTGGACAACACGGGCGACGAGGTCGCCAGCAGCTTGGCCTGGATCCGGGCATTGTCTTGAATTGCCGCTTCGAGATGATGGCCCGCCTGCTGCACGGCGGGCTGGATGAATTCGTACAACGAGCTGATCTGTCCCGGGGCCGGTTTGGCGGCGATCGCAGCCTTGACCGCGCCACAGTGGCCATGCCCCATCACCAGGATCAGCCTGGTGCCAAGAACTGCTACACCATATTCCAGACTGGCGATGATCTCCGCCGTGGCGATGTTGCCGGCGACGCGGGCGACGAATAACCGCCCGAGTTCCTGGTCAAAGATCATTTCCACTGGAACTCGGGAGTCGGCGCAGGAGAGCACCGCGGCAAACGGCTCCTGCTTCTCCACCGTTTCCCGCAACAGCGGGCCGATAGGCGCTTGGCACGAAATCATTCGTCCCGATGCGAAGCGGCGGTTGCCTTGAAGCAGCGTAGCCAGTGCCGCTTCCGGCGTATCGATGGGCGCACCGTCCGGCACGCGGCCCGCGCCGTGCTTTGCCGTGTCGGCCCAGGCGAGGCTGGGCAGCGCCGTGCCTGCCGAAGCGATCGCCAGAGCCCGCAGAAATTGGCGACGGGTTGGGGACGGATTACCCGGTTGAGCCGCAGCGGGGGCATCGGCGCGGGGATCCGGGGTACACGGTGTATCCATTGGGTCAAGCATTGGCGCCTCCAAATGGTACCGTCAATTTCTGCGAGCACTGGCGTTTTGGACGGACCGATTGCCGTGACAGCGCCGGAATGCAGCATGACCGTCGTCATGTTGATCAAACGCTACCTCGATCATCCTGGATTGGCAATAGGCATTGCGATCAGCGCATTTCCGGGAGATCCGCGGGCAGGACGCTCTCGGCACGACTCCAGCGGAGCCTGCTATACTTGAGCAAATTAGATAGCACAATTTGCGCGAGGAATGCTGGGGGATCAGGTATGAGCGGATTTTCCGGAAAGATCGAGCATATCGTGGTCCTCATGCTGGAAAACCGGTCCTTCGATAACATGCTCGGCCAGTTGTATCCGAAGTCCAGGGAATACGACGGACTTGCCGGCGATGAAACCAATCCCGTCCATCCGGATGGATTGAACCAGATCGTCACCGTGTGGAGCAGAAATCTCGTGGATCCGGCCAATATGACCATCCCCACGCCGGATCCCGGAGAACTGTGGACGGACATGAACGAACAGATCTTCGGCCCGGGGGCGAATCCGGGTGACCAGATTCCCTCCATGACGGGCTTTGCCCAAAATTATGTCAAGCAGGGGGATGGTGCCCAGGCCCGCGACATTATGCATTTTTTTCTGCCAGATCAAATCTCCGTCCTCAGCCACTTGGCCAAGGCGTTCGCGGTCTGTGACCAGTGGTATGCCTCGGCGCCGTGTCAAACGTGGCCCAACCGTTTTTTTGCGCATTGCGGTACCGCCCATGGGTACGTAAATGATTTACCGACGCATTTCCCTTATGAGATGCGGACAATCTTCAATATGCTGTCCGAAAAAGAGGGGTTGGAGAACCCCTGGAAAGTATATTTCCATGACTTTCCCCAAGCGTTGGCGCTGTCCAGGTTGTGGCCCTATGTGGAGCGGTTTTGGTTCTACGAGACATCCTTTCATGAGGATGCCGCAAACGGCAGATTACCCTCCTACAGTTTCATTGAACCCCGGTATTTCCCGGACACCGAGTTGCCCAACGACATGCATCCGCCCCATGACGTGCGCGTAGGCGAACAGTTGGTGGCCGATGTATACAACACCCTGCGCAGCGCGCCCACCTGGAACAAGACCCTGTTGGTGATCACCTTTGACGAACATGGCGGTTGCTACGATCATGCCCCTCCGCCGTTGGCGGTGCGCCCCGATGACGTACAAGCCGGGCCCTTTCCCTTTGACCGATACGGCGTTCGGGTGCCCACCGTCGTGATATCCCCATACATCCCCGCCGGAACCATCTTGCATGTTGTGCCGAACGGCACCGTACCCCACAAGGGACCGCCCTATCCCTTTGACCATACCTCCCTCATTGCCACGGTGAGGAAATGCTTTGAGCTTGGAGGGCCTCTGACCCAGCGAGATGCCGTAGCCCCCGATCTCGGTCCCGTGCTGCAGTTGGATCGCCCGGCCAACAGTGGCCCCGTGCATATTCCCATCCCTCCTTACGAAGGAACGCCGGAAGAAATGCGCCAGGCCTTGGGCGCGGAGAGGTTGAGTGATCTTCAAAACGCGCTTCTGGAAGCCGCCGCCACCCTGCCGGGCCTGAGTTCCGTCATGACCGATGCACAGCGCCTGGAAAGCATCCGAAATCACTTGGACGCGCTGATCAGCGGTGCCTTCCAGCCGTCCATTCCCAGTCCCGCAACCGCAGATGAAGCGCTGCTGTTCATCAAGCGTAAACTTGGCACCTTTTTGGGAATATCCCCATGAAGGACGACACGGCGGCATCCAGTGGATAGTCCGCTACCAGGATGTGGGGAAACATTCTTTCAAAACCCAGCGGACACCAGGTTCACGATAGGGCCGCCCTACATAAGGGGGATGCAAAAATGTTCAACAGCAACTCGGAGCATGGTGACCTGCTCAACAAACTGAATGATCTGATTGCAGAACTCCACCAGCACGTGCAAGAAACGCACAAGACCATGCTGGATCGGCGGAGTAGGGCACCACTTGCGGGAGAGGTCATCAAGCAGGCCATAGATGCGGCCGGAAGCTGGGAACAGTTCGCCAAGGAAGGGATGGAGCTGGCGGCACAGTTCGCCAACCATGGCATGGACCTTGGCTTCATTTTCGCCTATCACGGCATGGATCTAGGCTATGAATTCGCCTCCAAAGGCGAGGCCGTGGGCCCCATGGCGAACCGGGTTCTGTTCATGGCCGTGCAGATCGGGGTGATGGCGGACCGCATTGGGGAAATGTCCGACCGCATCTTGTTCATGGCCAACAAGATCGGAGAGTTTGGGAACAAGATCCTCTACGAGTCACAGCTTATCATCTATACTGAGCAGCTAATCATTAACGAGAGCGTGCTGATAGAGAATACCATTCGGATGCTCTCGGACATGATTCTGGATCTTGCCGCCATAATCTCTGGAAATACCACCTATTTCGACTACAAGAAGGCAACCACGAACGTATCCAATGACGTCTATCCGCATATCTATGAGAACATGAATCTCATGCTCAAGAATATGCATGAATATTCCCTGGCCATGTTGAAAAAAGAAGAGGAGGACCGGGAGAGGGAAACCAGAACCAGAGAGCTGGAGATCAAGTTACGGGAAGCCACCATGAGCGCCAACCAATGCTATTGTCCGTGCTTTTGTGTAGACAAGGAGCACTTTACTCCGCCCACCGGAGAGGCGCCAATTCCTCCAGAGCCATCGGTTCCAAAATCAGAGCCCCTGATCCCCGATGTTTAAACGATCAGGAACATAGGAAGTGAAAGACGAGGCAGGAGCACCGTTTCTGGCAATACATACACCCATCCATTATCCACTAACGGTTTCAGTCTGCAGTCGCGCCCTAAAGACAACAACGCAGCGAAAGCTGCCGTTTGAGCTCGCAATCATCAAGGATGAGATGGTGGGAGACATTTATCGTCTGTCGGAGCTTCTGGAGAATCTGCCCGTGGCTAGGGCAGCGTGCGGGGCTTACACCCAATCCTCTGGGTGGGATGAAGAATGCTTGCAACGTCAAATTTGAAGGTGAGTCCATTTACTCCTTAAGTCGCTCCGCATTGCGCGCTGGCTTTCGTACATCTCCCGACTTGGGAGAGAGACAATCGCCGAATCCTCCTCCAGAACATATTCAATGAAGGCCATTTGAATTTGATCCCAGTCCTCTCTTCCCATTTTTCCCCCATCTTGAAGAATTCCTCTGATTTTATCTACGGTATAGTGACCTCGCATAGGTGTCGTTAACGCCATGCTTTGTATATAAATAAAATCTTTCATCGCAAATTCATAATGAATTTGTCCACAATGAGTAATACGAATAAGTAACTCCTCATGAACAATCTGCTCAGTTGGATCATATGGCTCAACAAGACGATACTCGAGTAGTCGGCCAAGGTTGCGTTTTACGCTAGCACGATCTACCCCACATGGCTCAAAATAATTTTGCACGTCGTCAATTGACATGTATGCCATCTCAGAATCCGCTTCCCCGAATTCTCTGTCCATCAACACTCGAAGTATTGACAGCATGAGAAGCGGGCTCGTTATATGTTCAGACTCAACTGTAAATACATTAAGAATAAACTCGTTGCTATCCTGATTAAACTGATTATAGTCGCCAAATAGTAATGCTTGCGCTACCCTTGCCCTTGAAATTCCTTTGAAATCTTGCGTCAAATACGTTTTTAATAGCTCATCGGTAGTAACGAGAGGTGATGTAATTATGCGCTGCGAAATTTTTAGGCTGCGACGAATATCGTGATTCGACAGCCAGCCTACCGTTCTCGAAACAAAATCAGTTTTAACGAATATGTCATCTATGGATGCGGCAAACGCTCCGATGTCATTAATGGAGAGTCGCATCCCTTTCGTTAGCACAGAATCTGACTTATCCTTTTTTGATTCGGTTGCAAGCATATTCCTTAGATAACTCACACGCTTGCTCAGTACCTCCTTCGTTGATGGGACAGGGAGATAAAATGAAGTCGTATCATATGACTGTAGTGGGCCAGACTTAGATAGCTGCCATATCGTTCTGTCCGTGATGGGGCAAATCACAAATGAAAATGTAGCCCTATACAACGATTGCGCATATTGAAACACCTGCTCTTGGAAAGCCTGTGAATAATGATCCGTATTATCAAATATAAGGCAAGGCATCTGCCTTCTAGAAATGGCTGCGTGTCGCAACAGCTTGTTAACGTATAATTCTGGAGTGTCATTTATAAGTTTATCAATATGGTCTCCGAAACGCTCCTTAAATTCTCCTTTATCGCGCTCATATAAAAACTTGTGTTCACCGTTCTTCCACCGGGTATACTCCGAATAAAAAACGCCCTGCAATTCTTCGTAACTTGGTGTATCATTAGTAAACAAGGCATGTTCGAGCTCTTGTTTTGCCCGTCCAGTCAGCCATTGCGTGACCCTCGCTATATCTCCATCTGAGTCCGCCAGATCAATACGGACAATCAGGCATAAACTCCGCAAATCCCGATCAAGTACCAGACGAAAAAATCGATCAATAAATGTGGACTTCCCAGCACCCTTGTTCCCGATTATTAGCACAAACTCTCCATGATCTCTACCCATGGCAGACCTAATATGAGATTCAAGCTCACCTCCCTTACCTGACTCTACAACTTCAACCCTATTGATCAGGTTTCGAGTTATTTTTTCCAAGCTTACGTCAGCCTCACGGCTCTCCTTGGACTCAACAAAACATTGAGCCAACATATTAGGGTCGTGCTCTCCTGACATAGTGCTGAAAAACTGGCGGAATACACTTTCCAGATCAGCCGCCAGGCTAGTCTTTTGCAGCAAACGAATCTCGCGTTTTTGAGTAACTGCCTCTAACGTCTCCGCTCGACGTACTTGGAGGCCCTCCGCTTCATAAATGTGCACCTGGTACAGGTTTTTAAGTAATCCTTCCTTGGAAAAGAGATCATAAAATTTCGCAAAGTTCTTATCTATCGCTTGTAGATTGGGAAACACGATCGCCTTTCCATCAGTAGGAGGTTTCCCATCGACACGAAGCGCCCAGAATCCGACCCATTCTAAGCCCGTAGTTAAAGCTGCAAATGGAACACCTGTGTCTAGGCAGTATCGTTTTGCCTGATTTAATCCTTCTTGTGCAGATCGAAGCGCAGGACCAGATACTTTGTAACTAGCATAATTAGGATTTTTGGTGTCAAGGAGAAGCCTATCGATACGTTTCGCTTCCACAATGAGTCGTCCTCTTTCCGCCGACTTTATGAAGTAGTCCACATATCCTGAATCGACACGGGGTTCCATTTTAATATCTTCACGATCCCAGCCGAGCACTTCAGTTAGCATTAAATCAATTAGTTGGAAACGTGTATCCTGTTCTGTTTCGATATTTATCTTATTCTCGATCCAGCCTGGGAAAAGTATATCAAAAGCTAATTTCGCATCATCAATGTTCATCTCTTATCCCATTTATAAGAATTGAAGAGGTGGAAGCACTTTCCAGCCACTGGTCATACCCTTGACGTTGAGTATCATTTTAGGCATATGGTCTCACAGATCTTATCAAATGTCTGCTTCCTTACGGACAGTTAGGAACCATGTTCTCTTCGGCAAAAAACTCTTCGCCAGGGACTCTCGAGGACTATAAATATTTTTTTGATTTTGATTTGACAATCCTTTCCGATTTATGTCAAATGGAATATGGACGGCTGTTTCCAGTCTCTTACCGTCCATGGCCCCCACCATTGGTCAATCTACCGCTTTCCTTTATCAGTCGGCAAGTATCGTCGCCATGTGCTCCCCTCCTCCCACGCAGAGCCTTGGTCTGTATCCCCGATCCTGGGCGCCATCTGATAGACTCTGGGCAGGTGAGGAGGTCGTCGATTGTCAGGTCCAGCGTCACAGAGTGCTGCCAAACTGCGCAAGATTATCCATGTGGATATGGATGCCTTCTTTGAGGCCGTAGAGCAACGCGATCGGCCGGAGCTCCGCGGTCAGCCCCTGATCGTCGGCGGTGATCCAAATGGCCGAGGAGTCGTCGCTACCTGTAGCTACGCAGCCCGACGTTTTGGGATTCACTCCGCCATGTTGGCAGCCCGTGCCCGATCGCTCTGCCCCAGGCAAGCTTCGTTCGCCCCCGCATGGATGCCTATCGAGAGGCCTCCCGTCTGGTTATGACCATCCTGCGCAGCTACACACCGCTTGTCGAGCCCTTGTCGCTGGATGAGGCCTTTCTGGACGTCACCGCATCCACCGACGGTGGCACCCTGGCGGTTGAAATCGCCCGCGAAATTCTGGACCGCATTCATCGGGAAACGGGGCTGACGGCTTCGGCAGGGGGTCTCCTACAACAAGCTACTTGCCAAGCTGGCTTCCGACTGGCGTAAACCCCAGGGGCTTTTCGTCATCCCACCCCAACGTGGGCTCAACTTCTTGGCGCCGCTGCCCGTTGGCAAACTGCATGGTGTGGGCCCGGCCACCGTGCAAAAATTATCCGTGATGGGTATCGAGACAGTCTCAGATCTGCGGACAATGCACCAGCAGACTTTGATTGCACATTTTGGTAAAGCTGGCACCTGGTTTTACGAAGTGGCGCGGGGGATCGATAGACGGCCCGTGCAGCCGACCCGCCAACGGAAGTCAGTGGGGACCGAACGGACCTTCGCGGAAAATCTGGAAGATCGCAGGGCCATGCTGGCTACGTTACAGCAGATGGCCGAGCAGGTTGCAGCCCGTCTCCAGGCACTCGCCTAGGCAGGCTACACGGTGAACATCAAGGCACGCTTTCCCGATTTTGCCACGGTCACCCGAGCACATACGACGACCAAGGCCGTCGGGAACACAGAAGCCATCGCGGCACTATGTTACCGGAGCTACTGGATCGAGCAGTTCCCTTGCGCGGGTCCGTGCGTCTGCTTGGAATAACTGTGAGCGGTCTGGTCAACGCCCAAGCAGCGGGCCGAGGCGCCCGCCAGCTGAACTTGCTGGACGAAATCCTCAACCCGCGGTAAGAATATGGCCAGGGAATGGGCGGTGATGCAGCGAAAGCGGCCGTTCGATATTTGCGATGAAGCGAAATTAACGCCTCCAGTATTTAGTCATGCTTATGCGGATAAAGCACATACCATTTGCGTAATGCCACTAGACTCCAAATAGACTCCACTACACCAAAT
>JAJYPA010000201.1 GCA_021795795.1 Pseudomonadota bacterium
CGTCAGCTCCATCAGCGGGTTCTCTCCCGCTGTAATGGTTTTGAAATACACTTTGTATTTCTCGTCACGCTGCAGGAACTCGGCATAGGGGATCTCGTTGGCGGACACGAGCACCCCCCCGATCACCCCATTGTAGCCGTCGTGCGCGGCCTGCTCCGTATCATCGTCCTCTGGACGGCCCTTTCTTTTGATGGTGCGTCGAGCATGTTCGCCCTTGAGCCAGGTCGCCGTCATTTGCCGCGTGGCATACCAGATGTCTGCCAGTTCTGTATTGAGGTATTTTCGCCCTTTCTCCATCGTATCGAACTGACAGGCCTTGGCGTAAGTGCGCCTGATTCTCTGTGCCTGCTCGATCAGCAAGGGTTCGTCCTTGGGATCGACCCAGGCCTTATAGACAAAGTTTCGGAACAAGGGCGCCCTTCTTTGATTCGTAGTCGTCGAAAATCCTAGTCTAGTGAAAATACACTATTGGCGCGGCATCTTCCATGCCAGCCCTTCGCTGGTACATAGAAACTGTCCGGTACTCCTGATCGGAATGATCTACGGCACTTTCGCCGGACCTTTTGAAAGGAGATATGTCATGTATCAGCACAACACGATTGCAGCGGGATTCATCTTGGTAAACGACCCGGCCACCACGGCTGCCCTCGCCGAAGCGCGTGGTTCTATTGGTGAAGCCGGTTGGAAGGCGGGTTACACCAAAGAGAAGTCCGAAATGGTCCGCACCGCTCTTAGTCAACACGGGGCACCCGTTCTGACCAAGCTCTCTGGCACTCTCTCAGGGGTATTTACGCCCCAAACGAAAGACGCCCAGGGAAACGTGTTCCAAAAAGTGCGGGTTTTCTTAAACAACGGCCAGGACTCAACGGTTCTCTCGCTTGACCTTGGAACAGAGTTCTGTGAGCGGCTTCTTCCGAAGTTGGAGGCTGCTGTTAAAGCACACGGTATTGGCGTTGCGATCACCATCGCGTGTTTTCCCACGTCGGTTGATCGTGGTGGTCGGACGTTCGTTAATCACGTCGCGTCCGTTAAGACAGACGGGCAGGAGGTGAAGGCTGAATCGCACTTCCGTCGTGCCCAAGATGCTTCCACGGCGGCTGTTGCGGCTCTTGCAAAGGCGGGCGTAAAAGCCAAGGCCGCGCTTGATGCCACCCGGAAGGCCGCAAAGGAAGAATATTTCCTTGGCCTGGCATGTGCGATTGCTGCGCTGTTCGGCAACGCTGCTTCTACCAGCGCCCCGGACTCTGAAGCGGCTGTCCCCGCTCCGGCATTGGATCCGTCGGAAGAGGTCGCGCGCGCCATGAGAAGGATCGAACGCACTGAAGCCGCTCGCCTGGAGTATGCGAAGCAATGGGTGGAGGTCAACTTCACCGGCGATGATGCGAAACAGTTGCTTGATGCCATCGAGGCACGTCGCAAGACTGCCGCCTGATTCTCCCCAACCCCTCGCTTCGGCTTGGGGTTTTTTCGTGCCCGGTGCCCCGGTACATAGAAACTGTCCGGTATCTCCTCACGGTACGAAACACGGCAATTTTGCCGTTTCCAATGAGGATAGTGAAATGAAGAATGGATATTTGGCGTCACTTGAGGGATGCGCCATCAAGCCTGCGACCGCCCGCGAATCAATATTCTTGGGGGGTACTCATGTTGCTCAACACTGAACAAAAGAAGCATCTGGCAACTACGTTTCGCATTGTCGGCATCGCGTTCTTCGGTTATTTTGGCTACTATGGGCTGAGGACCTTCGGCACCCATTGGCCGTTGGTTATTTGGTCGGTGATAGTTTTTTTGTTGACCGAATATTCTGCTCTGCTTGTACTGGAGGATTAGTCATGGCGCATATACCATTTATTCCAGGGCTGACGCTGTTTACTGTGCTTGCAGTTATCGCGTTGGGCGTTGCCTACTGGTCACGCAAACACTGACCTGCATCCCCCATCTGCCCAGCCCTAGAAAGGAACAACGATGACGAACCACCGCGAAAAGTTCAGACGCCTATTGCTGTACCAGGGGGTGCGGGACTTGGATGATTTGGGCTACCCAGGCGTCCAACCGGATGCCATATTATCTAATGCGCTGTTTTCCAGTCTATTCAGCAAGACGCTGGAAATGTACCACAGGCAGCACCTAGATGTTCCAGACATGGATGTCGCCATTGATCAACTCATGGTGGAAACCGGCACTAAGACACCCAAGTCTCAGCACCCCGAGGGCCATCTATCCGACGGCGCTTTCTGATCCATCCCAACCCCATGCTTCGGCTTGGGGTTTTTTTGCGGCTCAAGGCTCAAAAACTGCCACAACATCCTCCGGCTGCCCTGCAAACCGGACCTGTGCGATGTCCAGCAAATACTCTTCCTTGTCCACCCATCCGATCCCGAAGCGATCCATTGTGACAATGGATTGGTCTGATGGCCGCCAGTAGATAATCCGGTCAGGATGCGCTGTGTCCTTATTTCTCATGGTATTGATAATCCTGTCTGGAAGACAGTCTATGTAGGTGATAGGTTCTACGCCTGGCGGGTACCCAATATTCCGCAAGGCAACTATGGCCGAAAGCGGCATGGGCTGTGGCCAGAGATACTCGGCCTTACCAAAGTAGGTGCTGAGGCCGGATTCCAACAACGCCAAGTCCCATAGTCCGGCACCACTTCTGTGCGCAGGAATAGAGAGCATCACTCGTGGATCATCCGCACCATTGTATCGTCCCCGTATTTCGCGCATGAACTCTTCTAGCCACGGCGAACAGACCCAACCCCTCCCGTCATGCAGAACCAGTGTTCCTACCGGATTGATGACGATGTCCGGTGTCCGCCAGTCGCGCCGCTGCGCGAAAAACGCTTCGATCTGTTGCTGCCGTGCTGCTCCCATATCAACCCCCCGTGCCGCTATCGCGTATTCCATCGTGCCAGCATGAATATTGCTGGATATTGGTATTCATCACCCCCTCCGGGGGGGATTTCAGGATTGCGCTATCGCGCATCCCAGTCAGGCCCTATCGGGCCATATCAGGCTCTTCGAGCCGGTTCACGCCCTGCGGGCGGGGGCACGTCCGGGAACGTGCGGGACGCTAGCGCGTCCCTTGGGAGGTGCCGAATTCGCCGAATCCCTGCCTGTGATCAAGCGTCCTTTTTCACGTTCCAGGTGCCGCCGTCTCCGGTATTCCGCCATGTGCCTTTGCCGTGACCGCCTTTCAGGTATCCGGCGAATTCGGCACCTGTTCCGGCGATTCCGAAATGGATGGTCGAACCGCGCACGAATCCTGCCACCTGGAACGGTGTGTTGATCTCATTGCGCCCGTGGCAGATGCCTGTGAGCCGTCCAGATACCTGGATCTGGATCGCGCAATGCCCCTGGTCTCCGCCAGAGAATCGCGCATCCCATTTTCCGGCGAACGGTGTGGCCGCGAAAACCGTGCCAGAAAAACCTAACGCAACAATTAACAACAAACCTCTCTTTAGCATTGCCTCTCTCCTTGTTTGTAAACAGTCCATAAAACTGTGGGTACCTCCGTCCATACTGCCGCATTCCAGAATTGTTGCGCCTTTTTTAGCCACTGCCTGCTAATGTTCTTGCAGCTCATCGCCGATCCGTGGAGGTTCTCCGCCTGGTCGCCGCAATATCGCTCGGAAAGCCGCCATATCCGCGCCCTTTCCTTTCTCGGCAAAGAATCGTTCGGTTTCCAGTGCGGAAATCTTTTCAGCCACCGCGATGGCAATAAATTGGTTCACGCTCGTACCATCTCGTTTAGCCACATCGGTAAGCGCGTCCTTGAGTGACTTCGGTAAGCGCAGGGGGTAAGTCGATATTTCACGCATGGCGTATCCTCGCTAATGCAATAGATGGGTTGATTGTCTCGATGCCGAACGTCTGAGGAGTCTTGCCAAAATCCCGCAGATTAAATGTAACAATGGCATCGGCATGGCCGTTGACGGCGACTTCCAGGACCATCTCGTCGTTCGGATCCCGCAGCATGGGTCGCCAGAGGTAATAAGTGGTAACAGGCTCGATAATAGCCGCTAGGCCGCTGACATAGACATGCGCCTCTTCCTGGCTTAGACCCGCCGCCATCCAGTGAATGGGAGAGCCGCACTTGGCCTGATACTCAAAAAATAACGGCACACTGACCAGCATCGCCAAGCGACCATCCAACGCTGCTTCCACCAACGCTGCTGAGGCCCCGCTCGGACTCCGCATGGCGGAGACAATTACGTCCGTATCCAGAACCAATCTTTCCATGCGATGTACGATAGCACATCACCTGCGATGTCATACAGTCTAGCCTTCCCCACAATTTCTGTGGATAACTCTACTCCTATCGTCACATTCCTGAAACAATCCATGTGCTTTTCGGGATGCCGCTTTTTTAGGCGTGCCCGGTTTCCGTTTCCAATTTGCATCCCAATAGGATAATCGTCGGCGGCGTTCCAATGATGTGTAGGTCGATACCTCGGTCCAGCATCCATGCCATAGTGCGCACCTGGTCAATAATCGCCTCTTCCTCAACACCGTCTGGAACAAAGTCCACCGTGATATGAATGGGCAGCTTCACCACTCTCTGCGGTTTCGTCATGGCATCCTCCTTTTCGGATTACCCGGCTCTTGTCCAGTCCATTCTGAACCATCCTGTGGATGCTCCGCATCGGAATGCCGTTTTGCCGCTTTCCGGCCAAGGGCCATCGTGTGATAAACAAAAGCAAGGCCCGCGTAAACAAATATCGCCAGGAAAAACGAAGCGTTGATTACGGGCAACCACCACGGAAACGAGAACGGAGTAATCACCCATGCGATGAGTGGGCAGCCCACCATAAACACAAAAGTCAACAATGTATATGCAGCAACATCCGTAAAGAAATCGACCGCTTTATATCGCAAAAATATCGGAAGGCCCCTGCGAAAGTCGTTCCAAAAAGAAACCATGTCATCCTCCTCTATATTACGTGCTATTCATCGTCACCGTCAGCCCAACTTCCCGATTCCCCATTCATATTCCGGAGGTGGTCCTGGTATTTCTCCTCTTCCACAATATAAGGTGCCCGGCCGACATCCGGCACGCACACCTCTTCCGACGTTATGCCGCTTCCCCTTCCGTGGATTTCGACCCGGCAATATCCGCTATCGCATCCAGAATCAGACGGTATCCACTTATTTATTAAGGATTTCTTTCTGATTTCTCGCCATCGGCTGATTTTCAGAAGACCCTGATTCGTCCAACCCAACGCAGCCCTCATCATCCACGGATAGCTGAATGGTGATAGCTGCGTTGGAAATGATTATGTTGGCCAGTTCCGGTGACACATCTGCGAAGGGTGACATCACGCTGCCTCCTCATCAGATGCCTGAACTCCGGCAATATCCGCCACCGTATCCAGGGTATCCCGTTCTTCTTCCACGACATCGCCCGTTTCGCGCTCTTTTTCGACCAAGCTGATGATCTTGTTCAGCTTGGCGGGCTTTATATCGAGATATTCCGCGATAGCCTTGATGTCTTCCTTGATCTGCTCCTGCATGGAGTGGATGGCTGTTCTGCGGTTGATCACATCCTCAATCGCCTTTCTGGACTTCGTATCTATCTGCATGGCTCATACCCCTATTGTCTAACGGTTCCGGCGTATTTTGTACATCACCCGCATATCGCCGTCCTATGCGGATAATCCTTTAATCCCTACTAATCCATAATGCTTGAGCGAGGCGCTGAGGGCTTACCCCTGCGCGTTCCCGCCGGTTTGCCCCCGGACTTTTTACCGGCAGCTTCGGGCTTGGCCTTGCCACCCTTGCCTGCCGGCAGCGCCTCCCAGACTTTGCCGATGGCTCCTTTGTCGTCCCACCAAGTTCCGTGACCTTTGGCGCATCTGAAAAACCCATGCCTCTTGGATGTCTCGTAGCGTCCGGTCGGCTTTCCGCATTCCGGGCACGCTGGTCCGTCCGTATTGGATTCCACTTGATCCCCGAAGGGTTCACCCGGTGTCCCGTCTTTGTCCTGGAGCAAATTGTGGTTATCCCGGTTGGAGCACACCCAGAAGAACGACCCTTTTTTCTTCTTACTCTCGCGCCGGCTGACGGTGCCGCCGCACCCGTCTACCGGGCACGGTTGCGAGTTGTCCGCACCCTTGGGCATGGTTGCTATGGTGCTTTGAATATCCACGTAGGATTTCGCCAACAGGTCACGGGGTGGCATCTTGCCTTCGGTGATGAGATCCAGGCTCTCCTCGATCAGCCGGGTGTATTCCAGGCCCGCGAAGTCGAAAGGGCGCAGCGCATCGACGACCTGCTCACCCAGATCCGTCGCGTAGAGGGCGGGCGCCTTGCCTTTGCGCTTCATGTAATCACGCTTGTAGAGCACTTTGATGATACTGGCGTAGGTGGATGGACGGCCTACGCCATGGTCCTCCAGCGCCTTGATGAGCGTGGATTCCGTGTAGCGCGGCGGGGCCTTGGTCTTTTTGCTGACCATCTCTCCGCGTTCGGCCTTGAGCTGGTCATCAACGGAGAGCTTGGGTACCGGATTTGCGGCCTCTGTCTCTTTGCCCTCGCCTCCCTCACCCTCGTCTTCGCTCTCGGTATAGAGAGCACGCCAGCCGGGATCCGTAAGCACCGACCCCACAGCGCGGAACAGGGCCGGGCGCGACAGATCTCTCCAGTGAAAAGTCCCGCCATTCAGCGTGCATGAGGTTTGCTGATAGATCGCATCCGGCATCTGGGACGCCATCGCCCGCTTGCGGATGAGCTGGTAGAGGGCACGTTGGTTCGCGTCCTCACCGGCTTCCTCTGCCATCGGCTTTGTAGGGCGAATCGCCTCATGTGCTTCCTGGGCATCGCCCTTGGCCTTCCATCGGCGCGGTTTTTCCACAACGGGTAGCCCGGCTTTTTCCAGCGCCGCACGCAGAAGCGTCTCACCCTCCTCAGAGAGATTCGGACTGTCCGTGCGGTGGTAAGTGATGTGCCCCTTCTCGAAGAGCGCCTGCGCGGCTTTCATGATGTCTTCCACCCCAACCTTTAGGGCGCGGGCGCCATCCATCTGCATGGAGCTGGTGGTGAAGGGGGGAGCAGGGGCCTTGCGTGTGGGTTTCGATTCCGCTTTGGACACGACAAGGGGCATGGTAGGCAGCGCATCGGCTAAGCCTTGAGCGAATGCCTTGTCCTGGAAATATTCGCCTTCTTTGGTGCCGTCGATCCAGGATGCTTTCCAACCGGATACCCCGTCTTTGCCCGGCATGTGTGCGAGTACCTGGTAGAACGCCGTGGGCTTGAATGATTTGATGGCTCGCTCGCGCTCGACTACCAACGCCAGTGCTGGGCTCTGCACCCGTCCCGCCGAGGCCTTCGCCCCGATGGAATTGCTGAGGACCGGGGAGACTTCCCATCCGACCATGCGATCCAGCGCACGGCGGGCTTCCTGTGCGGCCACCAGACGCATGTTCACCGGGCGCGGAGCCAGTAACGCCTTACGGATCGCGGTCTCCGTCACCTCCTGGTAGGAGACGCGCCTGGCTTCACCTGGTTTGATCTTCAACACCTGGCAGACATGCCAGGCGATACCTTCGCCCTCCCGATCCGGGTCGGTGGCGATGTACACGGCATCGGCGCTCTGCGCCGCGGCCCGGAGTCCGGAGACGATCTCTTTGTGTTTCGTATCCAGAATCTCGTAGCGCATGGCGAAGTCCGGCGGGCGGACATAAGCGGCTTCCCCGGTGACGGGAAGATCCCGGATATGGCCGAGAGTAGCCTTCACCTGCCAGCCGTTCCCAAGAATATGCCCAATATGCTGGGCTTTCTTGGGGGATTCGACGATGAGGAGGGTGCTCATGACAGAATCTCGCGGTCATGAGTTCGCCGGTCAACGATACGCCAACTCCAGACTAGCAAGAGAAGAGACACGAGGTATGTCACAGCGTAAGATACCCAAAGAATTAACACAGCGTTGATTAGCGGAGTCCAGCCGGATCCCGACGGCGCCCATATCGCTACCGCCGCAGTTATAAGCAGCAGCGGTAACCCGAAGCCAGAATCAACCCAGAACCAGACATCCAACTCATTACACTTTTTCACAACAAAGACAACAAGATCTTCTACTTTGAGCTTGAGATTTTCCGTGGTCATAAATACCCCCTGTTTCTATAATTCGGTTCCGGCGTTAAATACTTCACGCGGCCCCGCCAAGTCTTCGACGATGCGATTGATGCCGCCGTGCCGCCGGAGCCTGTTGTCGTCGCGGGCTTCCCGTGCGGTGGCACACACCACACAGCGCACGGCGTTTACCGCGGCCACCCGGCGCGGATCAATGACCTCAGCACAGTCGAGACAATACCGCGTACCGTTTTCGTCTTCGTCCGGCTGTTCCGAGCACTTCGCTCGGTCCAACTGCTCCTGAATCCTCTGCAGATTCTCGTTCTCCGCAATTTTCGTCGCCATATCCAGAGGATCGGCGCACCATTCCATGTCAATCAGCATCACCCCTCCCCTTCAGCATCCGTTTTAGAAATCCAAACCCTTTGCTCACATCTTCACCAGAGGCTTGTCTGTACGCATGGACCACTTTCGCCGAGCCCGCCTGGACATAATTATCGAGCGCCACTACGGACATGGTTTGTATCGGGATGGCAGCGATGTCCGCCCTTGGGTCCACCATAAACACCAATCCGTCCCGCTGATTCTTTCCGGTTTTTATCCATCGTGGCCCTCCTGACGAACTCCACTCGACGAGCGTGTCTCCGTATCGTTTCATCGCCGTTTCTTGGTCGAGCAGATATTTCCGCGTATTGGCCACAGCTCGATCCTCTTCACCAGGGCCAACATCTCTCCAAGCCTTGTACTGCGTGATTTTTTCACCACGTTCCGCCGCCTTCAGCACGCTAACCAGGTATCCAACCGGATTTTCCGCATTCAGGATTTTTTCCTTACGCAACTGCACCAGGTCGCTGAGTTTCCATGCTGCTTCTCTGGCGCGAGCCATCCAGCGGCACACCTGGAAAACATGCGCCCCTTTGTCGAGCAAAAACACGAGATCTTCCGGGATGCTGGCGTGGGCACCCCCCTGTTGCACGGCGACAAATTTGTCGTGAGAGACGGGGTTGCTGGGGCGCCTGGGGGGGGTGGATGCTGGTGATTCTTGCGCATAGTGCTGATCCTCTGCATCGCCGCCAAAAACTGCCTCGAAGGGGCTGATATGGCAGTCTTCTTCTGTCATCTTGCTAAACAGGGAACGCTGACCGCAAGTGTGCGGATTATAGGAAAGACCAGTGAGGGCGGCGACACGATGCGTCAGGATGGTGCGTACAGTAGCGAGGCGCCCGTAACTTTTACGGCCTTGCAACTGACGGACGATATAACCCGCATCAACGAGCTCGCGTAACGCCCGCCGAATCGTGGATTCCGAACATCCAAGCCACTTTTGAAGCGTCACCACCCTTGGAAACACAGGTTCTGCGAGGTTGTACACCTTGGCACACTGGACCAGTTGGCAGAGTACGTTCCGCGCAGAATTGGATACATCCCTGACAGCGTTCTGGAGCGCCGTAATCGCGCCCGTGAGCGGGATGGGGACAACCCCACGGTTGCCCAGACCCGCCGAAGCCGGGGTGTTGTAAAACCCGTTTTCTGCTATATTATAGCTAGGTGTTGTGCAGTGCATGGTTGTGCTGCCGAGTATGTGGCGCTGAGTGTGTGATGTTTAATTTGAATCGGTGCAAGATGACGTCCGTCGAAAGAAGACATCTTGTATCCGGAATGGAAATGGGTTTCTGATATGGCATTTTGCCCGCTTTCAGAAAGAGGCCAGCATAACACCAAATAGCTGATTATGTTGCTCATTATGGAAAGAGTAGCCGTTTTGTAGCGGGTCGCCTCATCCGCTGCAAAAATCCGGTGAAGAGCAGCAACAGCGAATAGAAAGGCAGGTCCAGTTTTCTGGGCCTGTTTTTTTGTGGGCGTGAACGACCTCAAGAGGCATCCCTCATGTCGATGACCACAAAGCTGTGCCAGCCGCGTTGCCAGCCGCCAAGTCCCAGGTGCCGCCGGTAGGACATCGCGCAGTCCAGATCGCCCAGCGCAGACTCAGCAGACGCCAGCGTCGCATAGCGAAATCCCCGCAGGGGGTGGATGCCATCACCGTCCTCGCAGCAGACAGCGTATGGCCTGAGTTTTCTTTTTGGGTGAGGCATTAGCTCGCCTTGCGGATCGGGTTCCGCTGTGACCATGAGCGGTCGAAAACCTCGGGTAATAACTCCTCGCGGAGCACGGCAGAATCGGTGGCCACCTCAATTTTCGCTGCCAAAGCAGGTGACAATCCGCGCTTGCCGCTGAAAATCAGCGAGAGCGCGGACTCGTGATAACCCAGCTTTTCCGCGAATGCTCGCTGATGGGGGAATATGTCGAGCGCTTTGCGCAATGCTTCAATGTTCATAAAAGTCCTCCGGAGGAAGAGTCCAAGTCGCTTCTTATAATAAACCCTAGCTTTTATTTGATGTCAAGCGGAAACGACTTCCCCCAACAACGTTCCTGCGTAATCCTTCTAGGATGCAAAAAGACCCAACGAACGATGATGTTGCAGAACGTATGAGGATTGCCTTCGAGCGGAAGGTTAAGCGCGAAGCTGCGACTGGCCGTAGATACACAAAAGCGCTACTCGCAAGACGTATGGATGAGTCGCCACAGGCTGTGCAGCACTGGTTTGTTGAGGGATTCGTCGAAAAACTCAAATTGCCGAGGGTCGCGAGAGAGCTTGAGACCTCCGTTGACTGGCTCCTTAGTGGAGAACAAGATATTGAATCTATTGTCATTACCTCAAAGCGCGTCAAGGCCATCGTAGAGATTTTTCAGGAATTACCAGAGCACGAGCAAGATCGGATCTTCCGAGAAATTCAGGATGCGGAACAGCGCCGCCGAGAAAAAATAGATACACTGCTGGCCAAAAAGTAGCCTCAAATTCTAACTCACCCAGATCCCGGCTCACGATTCCCACTATCGTGGGCACCGGTACCCATTAGCAAACTCCCACACAGCCAGCCAGTCACACGGCATATCTGCGCCTTTAGTGCTGGTCCGTTCTGGAAAATATGATCGTAGTTACAAACGATAAGTGACATTTATAATGTCTTTTAAATAAATGTTTAATGTATAATAATTGAGCCTCTTTAGAACTCCTTAAAAGAGGTTGGAAGCGATGTCCAAACAGGAAGATAGCCGCAAAATGTTCCAGAATACGCACCAGAAGGCCAAGCCTGATCAGGATGCAAAAGTTCGGGTGCTCCGCTTGCGTGAGGTTCGAGATATGGTTGGCATGTGTACGGCTAGCATCTACAACCTAATGAAAAAAGGGTTGTTTCCTAGCCAGATTAAGCTGGGTCCCCGGATGGTCGGATGGCTGGAGTCAGAGATTAAGGCATGGCTTGCTGACAAAATGGCAGCGAGGGGAGGGGGCGGAGCAGACTAAGGCAGCTTCGTTGCGTCGATCCAGTCGGCCCAGGCCTGCATCATGGATCGGCGCTCTGCCAGATATTCGGCGTGATTGTACGCTGCTTTGCTCTTGTTGCCTTCCACATGAGCCAGTTGGCGCTCAATAACAACTGACGAAAAACCATTTTCATGCAGACGGGTAGAAGCGGTCGCCCGAAAGTCGTGCCCCGTCCAGACGCCAGAAGGGTACCCCATGTGCTCCAGCGCGCGATTGACCGTAGTGGCACTCATGCAGTCTGTCGGTCTACGAAAGTTCGGGAACAGCCACACACCAGCCCCGGTAACACCCTGCAGTACCGTAAGTAGCTCCACAGCCTGGGTGGATAGCGGTACCAGATGAACTCGCCGCATTTTCATGCGCTCTGCCGGTATCATCCATCCCGCTGAGTCCAGATCAAACTCCTCCCAGCGAGCCTTCCGCAATTCTACCGTTCGCACAAACAAATACATCAAAAGTCGCAGGATGATGACTGTTGTCAGATTCCCGCCGTAGCCCTCCAGGCGGCGTAAAAAGTCACGAATATCCGTCCGATCCATGGCTCTGCAATGATTGACTTTCGGGCGGATAATGGCGCCTTTCAAGGCTGCAGCGGGGTCCCCTTCGGCCCTCAGCGTAACTATCGCATAGCGAAAAATGGACGAACACCACTGGCGCAGGTGCAGCGCATAGGTCTCGGCGCCGCGTGCCTCCATCGTTTTCATGATGTTCAGCAAATCCGCCGATTTCACCTCCCGGATGGGTAGTTTCCCAATGTGGGGATAGGCATTTTGTTCCAGGCATTGTGAGGCCTGCTTGTGGTAGTAGGGCGTCCAGTGCTCCCGCTTCCTGTCCAACCACTCCTGCGCCACCAGCCTGAAGGTTACGGCATTATCTGTCTGTTTTTCAGCGCGTTTCTGTTGACGGGCATGCGCGGGATGGATTCCCTTTTTCACCAGTTCGCGGGCATTATCACGCTCTATTCTGGCGTCCTGCAAGGAAACCTCCGGGTAGTTGCCGATGGCAAACCTGTTTTCCTTTTTGGAAATGCGATATTTGTAACGCCAATGCTTCGCCCCCATGGGCATGACCTCCAGATAGAGACCATTACCATCGGTCAGCTTATAGGTTTTGCCTGTAGCCTTAGCCTGGCGAACTTTTAGGTCCGTCAGCATGGGAAAGGGGGCATGGCTGAAATCATGCCCCCTTTTATGCCCCCTTTTTATTTAGCTGTCAATGGCCGCTAATAGAAGGTAATAGAATACTTACAATTGATTCAGCGCTTATTTTCTGAGTTCCTGTTATGTTGTTGGCCCTTAATAGAACATAATCGTAGTTATCAATCATGAGTAGCATGACAAAATTATCCTATTGATTTGTATGTATTTTACTATAAAAAATCCGTAAATCATATCCTTTTCTATGCCCGCTTTTTGCAAGGCG
>JAJYPA010000202.1 GCA_021795795.1 Pseudomonadota bacterium
CAGCTTTTCTGAACTGCTTACATGGCGCTTACATACTCAAAAACTACCGCAACCACTAACGCCATAACTAACTGATTTAATTGGTGGGCCCGCACGGACTCGAACCGTGGACCAAGGGATTATGAGTGACAAGATAACCGATCCCAGACAATTCCATGCAGTTTCTTGATAATAACTGAGTCCATAAATATCAGTCACATAACGCGTTAATTACTCCAGATTAGTCCCTTGTGTTCCCGTCATAGCCCGCTATACTACCTATCAAGAACTTATCAAAGGGGGTCAGGGCATGGCTATCAAGAAAGCACTCACCGACCGCGAGGTAAAAGCGGCCATTGCATCCGGCAATACGGGGTGGCTGAATCAGAACCTGGGCAACGGGCAGGGCAGTCTATGCCTTCGCTACTGGTCCACCGGGGCCACCTGGTATTACAGCTACAACGTGCGCGGAAAAACCAGGCGCATCATCATTGAGCCGGATTCAGGAACCGATCAGCGCCTTACCCTGGCGCAGGCCCGCGACCGCGCCTTGCAACTGGCAGCACAACGACGCGATGCCCCGGAAGGCGACTTACTCCTGCACCAGAAGTTACAGACGGAGGCCGCGCAACGATCCAAGGCCGCGCATGAGGCGGAAGAACGTGCCCGAAGTCTCAGGACGGTAGAAAAGCTCCTGAACAACTATCTGGAGGATTTGCGGGCGCGAGGCAAGAGCAGCACCAAGCAAGTTGAATATGTGCTCAAGAACATGCTGCTGGACTACCCGGCGCTTGCTGGCCGGGACGCAGCCAGTGTCACCGCACATGAATGGGTGTCGATTCTCCGCAGATACGGCAAAACGGACGGCCATACCGACAAAATGCGGAAGTTGCGCTCCTATCTCCGCAGCGCCTATGCAGTGGCTATCCGTGCCGACCTAGACCCCCTACAGGACGCCAGCGCCGGAATGATGCTTACGGTGAACCCGGTAGACGGGATTCCGGCGGGCACGTCCAGAGCTAGAGAACGCAATCTCAGCGAGGCGGAGTTCAGGGCATTGTGGGCGCGGCTGAGGGCATTGGATCACCCACTATCCAAGACCTTGCAGGCACTGATTTTACTTGGCGGGCAACGCTACACACAGCTTATCCGGGCGACGGTGAGAGACTATCAGGATGGCGAGATCACCCTGTACGATCCCAAGGGCAAACGCGTTACCCCGCGCAAGCACATACTGCCCGTTCAGGGCGCGGCGAGGGTATTGCTGGATGAACTGGCGGAACGCTCTGTTCTGGTGGGCACCGACCTTTTATTCACGATCACCGGCGCGGGTCCGGCGCTGCTGGATAATGCCAGCCATTATGTCACGAAGATCAGCGCGGCGATGGTGGAGACTGGCGAGGCCGTGGAGCCCTTCTGCCTGAGTGACATTCGCCGAAGCATTGAGACCATCATGAGTGGCAAGCTTCGCATTAGCAAGGATGACCGGGCGCAGCTATTGAGTCACGGCATATCCGGGGTTCAAGAAAAGCACTACGACAAGAGTGCTCACATGGACGCCAAAGGGGAGGCCCTGGCGAAGTGGGAACGCTGGGTGGCGCAGGATACGGGTATTGTGGTTCCGCTTCGGGCAGGGGGTGCGGCGTGACCGGCAAGCGAGGGAGAAAGCCCATCACCCCGACTGAGGCGGCAACCAGCGAGCAGCTAGAGACGGCGCACAACATCATCATGGCCCACGCTGAGCAGCAACGGTTTTACCATGCCAACCATGAAAACCTGATGACTGAAATCCGAAAAGCGACCACGCCAGAAGAGAAAAATAGCATCAGCGTGGAGTTTTCCGAATGGCGTGGCCCAATAATAGCGGGATGCCCTCCGACCGGCCTTCCGGCCTTGGACCGCGCTCTGCCTTATGTCACTGGCGGGATAATGCGGGCGTCGATTTTACCCCTCTACCTGAAAAGTGTCCTGGAGGACAACAGCGACCTGGGGGCGCAGCGGGTGCGGGAAGGAAACTTGCGCCAAGCAGCAAAACACATGCAGCAAGCGATGGAGTTACTTCGCGTCGAGGGAGAGGATCAAGCAGCGGACATCGCGGGCAAGCTAGCGGAGATGATGCGCCATGCCGTGACTGGCCGCCTTGAACTGACCGTAGCGCCATCGCACCGGATCGGTGGTCTTGCCACTATGGCAGAACAAGCCGCGTCGGTTTATCGCTTGGAGGCTGCCGAGATAGACGGCAGGGTATTCCCCGGCGTGCTCTCCCCACTCCAATGGTTCGCGCGTGGGGGCACCAAGGAGGCGTCCGTGCAACGCGCTCTGGAGCAGTACATACCAGCGGCCCAGCCACGCATCCGGACGCGCATCATCATAGACCTGGCGGCGTTGGCAGGCGTGACCATGAAGCCAAGCGAGATCACGGCGCGGCGGAGTTCGGAGAACACCGAGTTAACCGGCGGCAACCGTCGGCGGCGAGTCCGACAGCCTGCCAACCCATGTTTGACACTTCTTAAGAAAAATCTCGGTTTTCTGTAAAATAACCACATAAAAACAAGGGGGGATAAGTAACATTACCAATAGCGGCCATTGTGCCGCTTTTTTATGGCCGCTGAATTGTTTGCAACCATTCCGGCCATGTTCGGTAGCTAAAATTGTCTGGCATTTAATGGGCATACCTTAGACAAACAAAGGGTGTGCAGATGAAACCGGAACTCGAACAACGCGGCCTTCGTGCGATAGCGGCGGCCACATATTGCGGTTTGGGAAGATCAACTTTTTTACGATATGTAAGTGAGCGCAAAGCCCCACAGCCCCGGAAGTTATCACCCGGCGCAGTTGTGTGGTTAAGGGATGAGCTGGATAAATGGATGGAGGCAGCAGCATGAACGCCCCAGACAAAAAAGCCCCCGGCCGCAATCCGGAGGCTTCCCACAGCACCAACCAACAGGCTTACTTTACCACACCCCGTGGGCGCCGCGCGATATCCTCTCTCTGGAATGCCGGGGTTTGATATCGGGTGCACAACTCAGCGTTGATGACCTCGGCCTGATTGAGGAGATGCTGGCCGAAATCCGTGATTTGCTGGAGCTGTTGAAATGATCCCGGCGCTTATTGATCAACTCATCCAGGCGGCGATTCCGCCAGCGAAGCCAGAGCAGATTATCATGGATGGGGGTCTGCACCGCTTCGAGGTACAGGGCGACCGGCCAGGTTCGCGCAACGGGTGGATCACGGTCCACCTGGACCCACCGGTAAGCGCCGCGTTCGGGTCGTGGAAGCATGGTGTTCATGCAACCTGGTGCGAAAAGTCCAGCGGGAGGCTATCTGCGCACGATAAAGATGTTCTTCGTGAGCGCATGGAAGCCGACCGGCGACGGCGCGACCTGGAGCAGGAACGGCGGCACCAGGAGGCAATTGGCAAGACCGTCAAGATATGGGCCGCCTCGCATACTCCGGATCCGGCTTTCTCATATCTTCAGAAAAAGCGTGTGGCGGCCGGTAACGCTCTGCAGACGGGTGACAGTCTAGTGCTTCTGGTGCAGGACTTTGACGGCAATCCGAAAGGGGTGCAGTTCATCGGCCAGGCGGGGGGCAAAATGTTCCTGCCGGGTACCGCAAAGCGCGGTCACTTCGTGCTGGCGGCAGGGACTCTCCCTGGGCGATGGCTCTACATTACCGAGGGCTGGGCTACTGCGATGACCATTGCGTCATTGGCGACCCCAGACGATTGCGTAATTGCTGCGCTCGATGCCGGGAACCTGGAGGCAGTGGCTCTTGCGGCACGGCAACGATGGCCAGAGATCGAAATCGTTGTCTGTGCTGATGCGGATGAAGTTGGGCTTGAAAAGGGCCGGAAGGCCGCCATCGCTGCCCGTGCAAAGTGGGTTAAGCCCGGCCTTCCTCCCGAAGCCGTCGCGCAAGGGTATACGGATTTTAACGATGCCATAGCGTGGAACCGGCGCCAGGGGGTGGTGGCATGAGTTGGGCCGACGAAGCGCTGCCCATGGACGCTTATTCAGATGGTCAGCAACCGCATACACCGCGTGCTGCCGCTGCCGCCGTGCTCCCGGCCCCAGAACCACCAGAGAGGCCGCTATTCCGCCCGATACGAGAAATTCTCGGCAGTCTTCGGGCTCCCGTGTACCTGATCAAAGGCGTCCTTGAGGTCGGCGCTATCGGCATGGTCTTCGGTCAGAGCGGATCAGGAAAGTCCTTCGTTGGCGTGGACTGGGCCTGCAGCATCGCTACCGGCAAACCCTGGCACGACATTCCCGTCAAGAAAGGCGCTGTCGTGATCCTCGCGGGTGAGGGGTTCGGCGGCCTTGATCGTCGCCTTGCAGCCTGGAACATCAAGTACCCAGCCGCCAATCTGGCCGATGCACAGCTCTTCGTCACACGGCGCACCGTGCCCTTCGATGAGACGGCCAAGGAGATCATTTTGGCGGCCATCAAGGACAGTGGCACCACACCCACGCTGATCGAGATCGACACCATCAACAGGCACCTGGTGGGCGACGAAAACAGCGCCAAAGATGCGGCCGACTTTATCCGGGTCTGTGGTGAGATTCAGAGCGAGATCGGCGCTGCCATTCTCCTGATTCACCATGAAGGAGTACAGAGTGGCAGGGCGCGCGGCAGCACCGCTTTCCGGGCCTCGATGGATTCAGAGGTTTATATTTCGATGGATAAGGGGGTCATTGAGGTGTCCTGCAAAAAAGCGAAGGACGAACAGATGTTCCCGTCGATGTACTTCTCTCTGGAAAACGTGAAGCTTCCCATCGTCAATGAGGACAATGAGGCCGTCTGCAGCGCCGTACCGGTGCCCACCGATGCCCCAGACGCAGAGGAGACACTGAACGCCAACACCGACCATGCGCTGACGGTATTGCGTGGGATGTGGGCCGAGTATCAGGAGAACATGGAGGGCGCCGCACGGGATCCGGCAACGGTGAGGGTTGCGGTCAGGGATTGGAAAGAGTCCGCCAGGCTGGCTAAAAGCACCTTCCATCGGGCCAAAGATGCGCTTATCGAATCTGGAAAAATTGAACTGATAGGGAGGAGCTATGTTCGCCTTAAATCTTCGTCCCATTAGCCCCAAAATGTCCCAATGGGACAAGCGGGACGGGTCCCATATTTCGTCCCAGTTGTCCCACCACCCTTTAGGGGTGGGACGAATGGGACAACGGACTGAGACCGGATTATCCGGGGCAATTCGTGGAGGCAAATATGCACACTGATACCCACGCCCAGATCGTCACCCGGCATATTGGAAAACACCTCACCGCGACATTCACGGTGGCGCCTGGTCACGTCCTGGTGGAGTGGGACCCAGCAGTACCGAAGAAACTTTCACAGCGCCAACAGACCCTTTATCGCGCAGCCCGTGATGAGGCCATGCAGATGCTTGCCGAGCGCATAGGTGGCCCTGTTGACTCTGGAGGCCGAATGAGCGCCATGCAACGGAATAAAGGCAGTCGCGGTGAGAGAGAATTGTTTGCCATACTCGGCGTTGAACTCGGGATCGTCATTACCCGCAACCTGCAACAGACCCGATCTGGTGGCGCTGATGCCCTGGACGTGCCGGGCTGGTCCATCGAGGTGAAGCGGCAGGAAACGCTCAGTATTGCGTCATGGTGGAGTCAGACCCAGCGGCATGCCGATGACCTGAGCCGCAAGCCCATACTGTTCTATCGGCAAAGTAGAAAGCCGTGGCGTGCCGTTCTGGACCTGCACCATGTAGCACCGGGGGTATTCACGGCACCCGGCAGCTTGGCCGAAATCTCGCTGGACGCCGCCTGTCTGGTTATCCGGGAGTCACTACCATGAAGCGCCGTAGGGAAGCACCAGCGATGCCAGCGGGATATATGAATGCCTTGGCGCGATTGTACGGTAAACAGCCCATTGCCGGGCCGGAAACGGCACTAGAATCGACGCAATCCACCGGGGTGCTATCCATCATGCCCCATTTACCCAAGAGGAAGTAGCCATGATACCAAAAGAGACCCCGGCACAATCGGCCTATTGGGGGTTGCAGGCCCTGGCGTGCGACGCATGCGAAGACAGTCTTAATCACCTTGTCCTCGCAGTGAGTGACGGCGATTGGGGGGAGGTCGAAACCCTACGCAATGAGATTGTGAACACCATCAAAGAGATTTGCACCGCAGCACTACCGCATATGCGAGGTTCCAAAAATGAGCACGGAAATTGAAGTTACCGAACCGGGACTCCCGCCACGTCAAGAGAAGTTCGCACTTGAGTACGCCCGCACCGGCAATGCTTCCAATGCCGCGCGGCTGGCTGGATATTCCTTGCCTGGGGCTGCACAACAGGGATATGTTCTACTGAGAAACCCTAACGTCCTCGCGCGTGTGAGTGAGTTGCAAGCTGAATGGCACACACAACAGGTTGCAGCGATTCGTGACCACGTTGGCCCCGCCATAAAAACGCTGGCGGAAATCGCGGCAGGAAAGGCCGACGCCAAGGGCGCTCAGGCCCGTGTACTGGCCTCATGTGCGCTTCTGGATCGTGCGGGCTTCCAACCCATTCAGAAGGTGGAAACGAACCAGCAAGCGGCAATCATCGTTCAAATATCCCGCGATGATGCGGCGCTTTGATATGGCCACTCACAAAACCGGGCGGAAATGCCATAGACGACAGCAGGTTAGTGGACTTCCGGCGCGGTTCTGTATAAAATTACAGTGTACCTATTCCGGCAGACCGGAGGCCTCATGAATACCGCCTATCAGCGCGAAAGGCGTCAGCGCCTCAGCACCGAGGGCCAGCGCGTTTTTTTCTCCGCAGAACTCCACCCAAAGACTCGGGAAGCCCTTCACCGGGTGGCCCAGCGCTCCGGGCAGTGGGTCATGCTGGATCGCAAATCCGGCAAGCGCTGGACTGGCTGGACAGAATACCGGGTGCAAACGTGAAGCGCTGTAAGCCAGAACCAGCCGTACCACGTGACTACGCGGCCGCACACCCGCAACGATAAGCAGCTCTACGACACCATCTATCAGGCGATCACGGAAGGCATGCGCAACGCCCAGATCCACGTCCACCAGCCGCCAGCCCGTCCTGCTGGTCGGGTATTCCTGCAGAGTCACGCGGCGGCTCGATAGATGGCGGGCATAGCCAAGTTGGCAGATGGCGACTAACCTATCACTCTATCTTGGGTGATAGGCTCTTTGGGTATGGGACGCCGCAAAAACAACGACGCTGCAATGATTGGTTTGCTGGTACTCGCGGCCCCATTCGCGTTGCTGGCGTGGCTCTTTGAGTATGCGAATCGCCACCCATGGGTGTGGGTCGTCCTGATCATCATTGTTGGCGCGGCAATCAGCCAGATCCCCAGAATCCTCCGGGAGCGGAAGGCGAAAGCAGACCTGCTCTTTTCGGTTGCCAGGCCTTTGGAGATGACGCCTTCCGGCTATGAGGAATACTGTGCGGAAGTTTTGCGCAGAGATGGATGGGCGACAAAGGTGACCCGTGCCTCTGGTGACCAGGGGGTGGACGTGATCGCCGAAATCCAGGGGGTAAAGCTTGCGGTCCAATGCAAGCGGTACGTCCGCCCGGTCGGAAACAAGGCCGTGCAAGAAGTACTGGCTGGCAAGGCGTTCTATGGAGCCCATGCGGCCGCTGTGGTGTCTACTGCGCCTTACACCCCGGCAGCCCAGGCCCTGGCGAAGAAATGCGGAATCCTGCTATTGAGCCATGCGGACCTGCCGGGGCTTAAGAAAACATTTCTGGGTAACAGGTCATGAGCGCCCCGTTGGGTGCATCAGCGGACCTATTTGTGGCTTTGCGGAAACGTGGTCTACTAGGGCTTGGCGGGCATGCAAGGCCCTGGCACTATAACTGTGTGTCGCTCAGACTTTCCCTGCGTCCAGCGACAACTCAGACACACACCATGCATGTTTGTTCGATTGGTTAGAGCAATTTGGATTCTGTTAGAGTAAGATGCTCACCGCACTGCGCGGCAACTGGCAAGAATAACCATGCTAGCCATTTTGCAGTTATGCCGGACTGATACTAATAGTCTTTCTAGACAGGCTGAGGATACGGAGGGAAAATGACATGCCACGCGACTCCTTGCAAATTGCTAATGAGTTGATAAAACGTGCATCTGATGCCGGTTCTCCCATCTCGAATCTTGCCCTCCAAAAGTTACTCTACTTTTCCCAGGGATGGTATTTGGCCTTGGCAAATGAGCGGTTGATTGATGATGAGTTCGAAGCGTGGCGATACGGCCCAGTCGTGCCAGGGGTGTACCATGCCTTCAAGATTTATTTATCAAACCCAATCCCAGAAGACCATCTCCTAGCTCATCACAAAGCTTCATTAACCGAGAATGAGAATAATTTTCTAGATAAGATATGGGATGTATATGGCAAACTGCCACCCCATCAGTTGGTGGCCATTTCCCACGACAAAGATGGGCCGTGGCGTAAGGTATGGGATGAAGATAACTCTGGTCAAATGAATGATGATGAAATCAAAAAATATTTTATATCCCTCGCCAACAAGTAATATCAAGAGGAGATTTATTGGACGCGAATAACGATCGCCGGGAGAACGTAGAGCTGCTCCAGATTGGTTCCATCTCTCTCCCAGAGGGGCAGCTTAATGACACCTCATCTTCCGACAACCGTTTGCTGGAGGAGGAAGATGGGCGCAGGGCTGACAGCGAATATGAAGAGCGGATCGTGGCATTTGTGGATATCCTTGGCTTTAAGGAAATCATAAGAAAATCCGCCGGGGAGCAAGCAGATTCAGGGCTTGTCGCCAGGATTCATCAAGCCCTTGATGGGATTCGAAGTCCAGTTCTATCAGAAATATTTTGCACTTTTGTTGGAATAACTGCTCCAGAAGACGGGTTTAAAGAGCGCATTCATACCTTCTCTGACTTTATGGTGATGTCCGTTCCTGAAGATATTGAGGCTCTCGGGCTATTAACATATGCAATCTTCAAAAAATGTAGAGAATTATTGGTTGCTGGCTTCACCAGTCGGGGCGGAATTGCAAAAGGGAAGCTGTTTCACAGGGATGGGGGCACGGACACATCACCGCAGATTTTTGGGCCAGCTTTTCTTGATGCATATAACTTGGAGTCTACCCATGCGGAAAACCCGAGAATAATTCTGCAAAACGAAGTGTGGGATATTATTAGGGACTATTCTGGAAGACAAAACACCCGTCTCTCGAAATTCTTGGAGGCACATGTAAAACGCGCTCCGGACGGCCCTGCATATATCGATCTTTTTGCTGACTTTAAAGAGAATTCTTTTTATAACTCTGTGCCAGAAATAGAAAGTGATATCAACAGAATTTACGAACACATAGGCACTTCCCTAGACAAATCTGCGGACCGCCCAAGGGATTTCAAGAAAAATGCACACCTTGCTAGGCTTTTTAATGCTGCGCTAGAGGATTCCCAATACCAACGTTTCCAAATAACCAGCAGCCGACTTCCCAGCACCTAAGCCGCTCCTAATAAGGAGCTGTTCCGGCCATCCTATCCCTCACCTTGACACCCGCCTTACCCAGCCGTAGCCTATGTCGCATGGTGCTCAAAACACCTGTTGGCGGGATTCCGCCCCGTCAGACTTGCGGGATTTTTTATGCCTATTGCTTAGCGGTAGGCGCGTCCTCTATGGCCGGGGGTGGCCGGAATACAATACCGGAAACGGGAATACGTCCGGTGCTCCAACAGCACTTTTGAGCCCCTGGCCGCCTGAGCCATTCAGGTACTTTGCACAGAGGGCTTAATCATGGAACAGGAAATCACTACCGAAAGTATGACGCTATGGGATGCAGTACGGGCCGAGCGCGACGCATCACAAACTTATCGCGGTATCGTTGCAGACGATGGCGCCTATATCGCGCCGCCTACCGGCGACTGGAAAGAGTACCGCAGCACCCGTATCGTCAAGGCCGACGCGATGCTGAAACGGTCCATCAAAGCCACCGATGCACTGCTGGACGGTTGCCCTCACCCTTGGCGTTATAGCGCAGGACGGACGTTGATTGACGATGAGGCCGTAGAGATTACTCTTCACGACAACGTTTTAGGCAGCATGATTGCATGGGGCACGCCGACCGAAATGCTGGCAATACACAGTCACATGTTCGAGCAGATGGACCCGCGCAGTCTTGTTCTGGTGGCAAGGGCGCTACTGGATGAACAGGGCATTGAATGGGTGGGCGCGTACCATGAAGCGCAAGCATCCCTCAAAACCACCAGTTAAGGCATAGCAGTCACCCTGTAATGCAGCCCCTCACCTTCGGGTGCGGGGGTTACAACGATGCCAAGTGCTCGAGGGAATCATGAACGCCAATAAACCGCAATGAACGGCAGTGGACTGCAAAGGACCGCAAGGGCTTGCAATCGGGGGGCGATTGACCTAACCTAACCAACAGCGGCAGGTAAATCCTGAGCAACTCCGGACCCCGATGCAAAGGGCTCCTAAGCGCGGTGTAAACGCGTGGGATTCAGGGGCTGCCATCTATTCTTAGGGCTCTGACGTGCCGGTCGGAGCCTTTTATATTTTGAGGCGATGACAGCTCACATTTACTTGGACGAAAGCGGAGACCTTGGTTGGCAGTTTGGTCTCCCATTCAAGCGTGGCGGATCAAGTAGATATTTGGTCATTGCAGCGCTTGTTGCGCCACCTGACAAGGATAGGGTGACAGAAAGGTGCATCCGAGGTCTTCACAAGGCGAGGGACTGGAGTAGCGCCAAAGAAAAGAAATGGTCAGGTATGACCCCGACCGGCCGCAGTGCGTTTGCGGAAGCCGCTCTAGCCATTCCCAATAAACATCCAGACATTTCTTACCACGCCATTGTGGTCAAAAAATGTAACGTCCTGGACCACATCAGGGCCGACCCGAATAAGCTCTACAACTATATGGTTAAGCTCTTGCTCTTGGACGCCATGGCAAAACATGATCGCGTAACATTTGTGCCAGACCCACGGTCAATCAAAGTTGAGAGCGGCAACAGCCTACATGACTATCTACAAACGGAGCTTTGGTTCACAAAGCGCGTGAATACAGTTCTGGAAACTACCCCACGTGATAGTCAGTATTGCCTCAACCTGCAATTCACTGACATGCTTGCTGGCACAGTCGCAGCCCACTTTGAACATAATCATACTGATTATTGGCATGCGCTGGGTTCAAGAATCGCCCTGAAGAAGCTTTATTTCTAGCCATGGCCATCGTTCACACATAAACATGATGAACATTGTTTCCCGCTACTACCCGCTGGCAAGAATAGTGCACCCGCCGAGAACATGTTCACCGGGTGTTACCGTGACACCGCCATCACCAGCCCTGCCATGTGCGGGGCTTTTCTTTGCTGGCGCTGGCACCGTGACCGCATGATGACCGCCGAACCCCAACACCGAGCGCCAGTGTCCCCACAGGATGCAGCACAGGGCAGATATGACGCCTTCCTGAGCGTTTACCCTATACCCCGGCCAGTTCCATCTGTTGGAGGATGTCTGCAAGCATCTGATAGGCGGCCGCGACCGTGACGCCTGACGCTGGCATCTTGCCTGCCGCTGTAGCGGCACCCGCTAGGCGGCGAAACACATGCGGAATAGCCTCATCGGGAATACCGCCTACTTTTGCGCCACGATAATTACTGGAGAGTGACTGGATGGCCTTGGGTAACCGCTTCAGATCGGTAGAGCCATCGGCCAACAGGTAGGGCAGCTTCCAGGTGGACGTCTTGCTGGGATTGCCCACATAGGCAAAGCAACGAGCAGGGATCTGATACTTCGGATGAAGCAGCGCATCCTGATCAGCGCCAGCAGTATCCTCGGCAGACAGAACGGCACCAGGCTGCCCCAGCAACGATAAATCGGCGGGCACCTCACAAGAGCGGTGGACGCCATCCATGCTCACCCACCAGAGCGCATCAACCGGCGCTTCCTTTTGGGCCAGATTGAACACTACGCGCGGACTCCTGCCGCCTTCAACGATGTCTGCACCGAAGAACAGGATGCCATCACACACAGCCACCTGCTTGACGTGCTGTTCGTGGGCGTAGCGGATGGCCTGGGCGAGCGCATTATCAACGGCGGTCCTGTTAGACAGGCTACCTGGGCGCTTGGCCTCGACAATGAGGTATTTGGTGAAGTTGTGGGTTACCACCAGATCAGCACGGCCGAGCTGCCAATTCAGATCGCGCTCTTGCCAATCCAGCACATTGGTGAGTAGCGCGCCAACAATGTTCTCAGCGGCCTTTTCTGCCACCTTGCCGAAACGCTCCTGAGCAGAAAGCATGGACGCACGCTGCTGCAGAAATGCGGGCCACGCTGCCTGGGTTCGTTGTACGCACTTACGGTATCCGGCGAGGTCCTGATAGTTGCTCATAGGTGTTCCTTTGGAATCTGGGCGGTCAATGCCTGGTGGCCTCAACATCTTCAACCAGCACGTCGAGCAGTGCCACCATCTGCAAATCCTCAAATTGCATGGAATGGCCGCAATCCAGGCAGACGATCCGGTCATCTTGACTGGCGAACTCGGCACCGTCGCACCTTGGGCAGCGTAGCTCTTTGGAGTCAGCCATATTTCTCCCCTCAATCTTGAGGTATCTGTGGCCTAGCAAACGCGCAGACCTATCAAATCCTTATCAAAACCGACTTATCAAGGCTTTTGCACCTTGGGCACAAACGAATAACACGCTGTTTTATTTGGTGGGCCCGCACGGACTCGAACCGTGGACCAAGGGATTATGAGTCCCCTTAAACCTCGTTTTGTACCCTGAGCGTCACCGCTGATAAGCCACTATAACAA
>JAJYPA010000203.1 GCA_021795795.1 Pseudomonadota bacterium
GCAGGGGGATGCCGGACCCCAATATCATGATCGTCGCGAATTCCAGCAGGATCAAACCGAACAGAAATTTGGCGACAACCCGTTCTTCGGAGATGAAGTCAGCCATTGGAGGCGTCCCCTAATGCCGGCTGGCCGGTGCTCTCGGTCAGAAACAGATGCTGAATCTCCGAGTCGGTCAGTTCAGAATCCGGCACGGGTCTGATGATTCGGCGGGTCATGATCCGCAATCCCGCGATATCCGGATCCCGCCGGTCCAGACGAGCCGCTTTCCCGGCACCCAAAAACCCGGCGAAGGGAATGTCCGTCCAGTCCCATGCTTCGCCCTGTGCATTGGTCACGGTGGTGCGTGCGCAGGCGGCCAGACTGGTCAGGATGCGGCGACGGACGGCGGCTTTCAGCGTGCCGTTGCTGAGTGCCGTGCCCAAGTGCCCGATGTCGTACAGCACGTTGTGTATTTCCAGGTCGAACACCCGGTCGGTGCCAGGCGTGAGCATGGGCAAACCATGGAAATGCGTGTTCATGCGTTCCATCCAGTCCCAGGTGTCCGGCCATATGGCGAGAAGGTACCGAATGCCATTGGCGGATCTGGAGGCGTTGATGGATTGACGGAGTTGCTTGCGGGCGAGGCTGATAGGTTTCACGATGAGTCGTCTCTAGTCTTTGATCAGGGGCACCCGGCATTTCATGATTTTGCCGCCGGCGAACATGGCCATGAAATGCAGCGGTGGAAGCGAGCTGAACAGGTCGGCGGGAAACAGATCGGCCTCCGTCGGCACCAGTCCCTCGGCGTAAGTGCCATTCGACATGTCGTGGGGGGCTGGACTGACGCCGTGCCCGTAAGTCATGTTCATGCGGCGGATGGCGGCCTTGCCGAACGACTCTGAAAGGGTCGTTTGGGTATCGCTGTCCTTGATGCGCAGGGCGATGACGTTGTTCATGTTGCCGATCACCTGTAAGGCGCGATCTTTGCTGCCCAGGCGCACGGCGATGTCCGCATAGGTCTGGGTGGCGAGGAATAAACGGAACATGGACCCGCCGCCCTTGTTGGCGATCTGTATCAGTGGTTGGTTGAGGACCTCCGCCCCCTCATCCACGAAGATGTTGAAGGGTTTCGGGTTGTCGGTGTAGTTATAAACATTGCCGGCTTCCGCGGCGATCCCGGCCAGCAACACGGAACCGATCGCCTGGCCAACCACGGTATCGGATAGCGTGTCGAGACCCACATACACGACGAGATTCTGGTTGAGGATGCGGTCCGGAGTGATGATCCGGCCCTCGAAAGTTTTTGGATCCGGGGACAGCAGGCTATCCAACGGATGGCTGGTCAACATGGTGAGGATAGGCGTGAGTGACACGATCATCTTGGAAAGATGTTCCTTGTCGTGTTCCTGATCGGCGAGAAGCCCGTCGATTTCCGGAGATGGATGATCCTTGGAGTAAATCTCGCGGTAAAACCGTTTGTAGCCCGCCAATTGCAAATCCACACCCTCCAGCCGTTTTCCGTCCTTGCCGATCAGATAGGAATGGATGGACGCCTGCTCGACCTTTTCCTGCTGCAAGAAGTCTTTCAGGACGGCGAGCACAAAAGCTTCGGCGCCACCATCGACCAGCGAGCGCAATCGTTTCAGGTTGGGTTTTTCTCCCAAGATCATCAACCCGTGGACAAAGTTATTGACGATGCGCCAGACAAAGGAAACGAACGGATCGCTGTTGGCGTCACCGCCCGCCGCGAGGAGAGCGGCGACGCGAGAGGCGAGACTTGTGGCCCGGGACCAGGATGCCATGACATCGATGGCGTCGGATTTTTTCGGGTGCGCTGGGTGAAAGTAGGAATAGCGTTCCGCGTAGCCGTATTTTTCGCAGGCTCTCTTCGCTCCTTCGGCAAGTCCTTTATCGCCTTTGGGGTCGATGATGATGACGGCCTCTCCGCGGCGGACGCATTGTTCGATCAGCACCTCGAAAGTCCTGGATTTGCCGGACCGCGTGGTGCCAACGATGATCGTCTGCCCTTTGAGCAGGTCCACTGGCACGATGAGATCTTTTTCGTCATCCAGGTGATGCAACCAGTGTTTCCCGTTGAAATCGTCGGCGCTGGTTTCCAGCTTTTCCTCCAGGGGTTGCACCAGTGGCGCGCCCGGCCCCAGCAGGTAGTGCGCTTTCTCCGCGATGGCGGGGGTCCATTCAAAGCCTTTTCCGTACCACATGCCATCCACGTCGGTGGCTCGTTGAAATTTGAGGTCGGCGTCGGCCCATGGCATGAACCAGAGTTCGCCGCCGTTCTGGATGCGGTCCAGCTTGAGTTTTTGCCGGTACCCCTGACGAAAGCGGATGACCCCCATGGTGAAGGACATGCTCATGCCGATGGCGACGGGGAAAAACGGCACATCGGTGATGGCCCATGATCCCAGCGCCATCAGGGATGCCGCCCCCCAGCCGGCTGCCGAATACAACTCGTATGGGGGCCTGAAGGGTATTTCGTAAACGGGCACGCGCCGGTTGAATTTCTGTTTTTTCTTCGATGCCATGACCAGACTTCCCCTGTTGATTACTCGCTGGATGCCTGAAACCGGATGTAAGGGCCTTCCGCATCTTTGGTTCCTGGACCACTATCGAAATGCCGGAGGATCCATTCTGGACAGGACTGGTTGCCGGACCAGGAGCGCAGATGGAACACCGCCCAGTCTGCCGGCAGAAACCAGAGTCCGGCGCTGCCTTCATTTCCTGATTTTTCAGGGGCGAATCTGCCCGTCGGACAACTGGCGGCGATACTGGTCAGGTAGGATTGCGCCGCCTTGACCTGCGCCGGCGTGATGTCGGCATGACTGACGCCAAGGCACGGGACCGCCAAGATGCCATGTTCGGACAGCACCACGACTTTGCTGGGTTTGGCGTCCCCTGGTAAATTCATGGTTTGGATCATTTTTTCCGGATTGGTGGGGTCCGGCTTGAGCATGCCTTCCTCATCCAGCATTTTGAGAATGTCGATGGGTTTGTATCCAAAGTCTTCCAGGGCCTGCGGGAACCGCAGCATGGCACTGTTACCTGCGGGGACAATAATGGCGGCGTCTCGTCTCCTGAGGGCGATGTCCATGGCCAATGCGCGCAAAATTCTGGTGGCCGTGGTGAGGTTTTCCGGTTCCGGCGTGCTCTTGCTGGGCGTATTCGGTGGACTTCCTTCGAGTGTCGCGGGCTTTTCGGAAGAAGGCGTTCGCCCCGCCAGAAGTTCCTGTTCAGACCTGGGTTGATGAAATTCGCTCGCCTTGGGGGCGGGGGCTTGTGGGCGCGCCGCTGGCTTTTGTGATTTAGGCGCAGTGCTGGGCGAATCGCGCCCAGCAGGCGCTGCGGGGGCGGGCGCCGCAGGTGTGGAATTTTCGACATTCGTAGCCGATGAAGTGGTGCGGTTTGCTGAAAACAACCGGTTGTCGCTGGGGGGTGGAACGGGATCCAGAAGGTATTCCGCGTGGGCGATGACCAAGACTTTTTGCCCTATCGCCGCAACGACGGCCGTGTCCGCGGACCCCATGCCATTTTCCTTATCGTTGGCGGGGGGCAGCATTTGCCATGTGTTAATACTGGAATTGTTTTCCGTGCTGGGGCGTGCCGGCACCGCAATGCCCCGGTCGATCAACATGCTGGCCACGATATTGGGATCGCGCGGGACTCCAGGTATTTCATTCTTGGCCAATCTGGCGATGATCGCTTCACCGGCACGTGGCCAGAGCAACGCCACGATCGGCGTGCCCGGAGCGAACGGACGTTCAATCCCTTCGTCCGGTGCTTTGCAGACCCAAATGACGCTGTTCTTCTCATTGGCGGTCCACAAGTTCTCGAACAGCATTTCCCTGCAGGCGTGCAGCATGTACCGCTCCAGTGGAATCCCGATATCGTTTCCGGATTCCGCGCGTTTGGACAAATCTTCTTTCACGGAAATTTGGTCGCCTGTTATCGCGTTATCCCGGACCGAGTTGGAACCGGTTTCATAATTCACCAGGGATTTGCTGAGCAGGTCGACCCAGAGCGCCCCTTCTTCCGACTCATGCATCCATGCGAGCGCAAAATGGCCCATCAGCTTGGGGAGCAGAATCGCCGAAACCGCTTCATGGCGTTCCTTGCGGTTTTTGCGCCAATGGATATGGTAGCGTTCCACCCCGTTGCTTGCGGCCCACTCCGGCAGATACTCCAGCAGCGGGTTCCAGACGGGACCGCCTTCATACGCGGCCACCGTCATATCGCTGATGGGTTTCCCCGTGTCGTGCAACAGAGCCGCGCAGAAGGTGGCGAAACGTTTGCGATCGTCATATTTTTTTCGTTCTTCGGCATCGGCTTTGTGCGCGGATTTTTTTCCGGCGTCCTTGCCATCCACCAGGCGTACCGCATTGTAGGCCGCCTCAAGCCCGTGCTGGAAGAGCCCGCCCGCCCCGCGATGGTGGTTGGTTTCGCTGGCCGGCAACAGATGGGCATGGCCGGCGTAGTTATAGATGATGGGCAGGTATAAAGACCGCCAAAGGTCCGACGTTACGCCAGTGGCGCGGTATATATCGCGGATCAGTTCGTCCTGTGAGCGCACGATCTGCTCCGCGGTGACGCAGGGCAGGCCGTTACGGAACGGCGGGTAGGTGGGGATGGTTTCGCTGGTTTGCCGCGCCCATTCCCTGGGGGTCTGGGTGCTGGTCGCGCCACCCGAGTGGGTTGTCAATGGCGCCAACAAATCGTCGGGTGTGTGATGTCCACGCGAAGATGGCTCCAGCCATTCAAGGAATCGCTGGGTGAGTCTTCGGGCGTGGGTCCTGACGTGCGTGTAAGGTTGGCTCATGCCCGCAGTATGCCGCGTTCGTACAGCCGTATTTTTATTAAAAACCGTGACTTGTTTGCCTTTCTGACGTCCGGCCGGACTGTGCTTGTCGCTATATTGGCATGGCGGTCTGGACACACCTTGTCTTTGCCTGCCGGGTTTTAGTGAATGTCGCGCAGCAAGCAAAACGCATATTCAGAATGAACAAAAAACTCGTTTTATTGCGACTTTTTGCCCATCTCTCCGGGGATACGATTTCACCCAATACTTTCGCGTAAGCAAGGGGTGACCGGATGTTTGTTCTCGGTATGGATATTGGGTACAGCAATTTGAAACTGGCGTTTGGCGATACGGGCGAAGGGGCGCCATTTACAGTCAACTTACCAGCGCTCGCGGCTCCGGCCAGCATGGTGGCCAGCACGCTCTTCTCGGATGGCGGCGGCGACGGCAATGAAGACGGCGTGAGGGTGCTGGTGAATGGCGAGCCTTGGGTTGCCGGATTGCCCCCGTCCGCGGTGCAACGTCATTCACGAGAACTCCATGAAGGATATGTGGGGAGTCCGTCATGGACGGCGCTGGCGCATGCCGGCATGGCGCTGGCCGGAGTAAACATAATCGACCTGCTGGTTGTTGGACTCCCCGTACACCACTTCGAAGAGAAGTCCTACCGGGACCGCTTGCGGGCGCTTCTCAAGGGGTCGCATCAGGTGAGTCTCAAGCGGAATGTGGAAGTGTTACGGGTTGAGGTTGTACCGCAACCTATCGGCGCTGTTCTCGACGCCATGCAGTGGTATCCGGATCCGGCGCAGTTGGAGGAGGAAACCATCCTGACGCTGGACCCCGGCTATTTCTCGACCGATTGGGCCATGATTCAGCCCGGCTTGCGGTACGCAAAGGAATCGTCTGGCAGCAGCCTCAATGCCATGTCCAGACTCATTGAGACGGCGCGGACAAAAATGGCGGATGACTTTGGGATGGCGCCTTCGCAAACCCAGGTGGAGGACGCTATTCGCCAGGGTCGCAAGCATTTGCGGGTGTTCAGTGACACGGTGGACTTGGCCCCCTATCTCGAAAAAGCCGCGTTATCTGTAGCCGCGCAGTCGCTAACCGAACTACGGACGAGTATTCGCCATGTGGATCACGCCATCACTTATCTGCTGTTGTCCGGTGGCGGAGCGGCTACTTACAAGGCTGCCGCGGAGGAGGTTTTCCCGAAAAGCGAGGTGCTGATCAGCGAGGACCCGACACTTGCAAACGCGCGCGGCTTCTGGAATTTCCACATGGCGCTGGCCGAAGAGCCAGTCAAGTAAGGAGCGGGTATGCGCGTTATTACCGAGATCAAGCCAGGGCACAAGGAAATTTACGAAGACATCTTCAATACCCCCTCTCGGGAACGGGCGGATAGGCTGAGGTTTTTGGCCATGCTGGGGTCGCTGGTGCTCAGGGGTCAGGTGGCATTGCACGGGGGAGCAACGCATGGGGTGCTATCGCAACCTTTGGTGGGAACCCCCGTGACACGCCCGGACCCGCATACGGCGCGTGAGGAAAAGATGCTGCGAAACCGCATGGCGAAGCGGTTAGTGGCGGGGTTGACGGAGTAATTCATCCAAAAAAGGTTTTCGGTGTCATGACAGTGTTAATCTTTTTCTGATGTCTTTGTTGTTGTGCTTGTTGGTGTTTGTCCAGTTTGTGCGGGAAACCATGCTCGTACATTGTGCTTTAACTTTAACATAGGGGTTTGAAATGGGAAATCTGAAATACGCAGTATTTGTTGCCGCACTCCTGGTCTCCGGGTCTGTATTTGCCGGTACTGTCAAGACGTTTAATATCCAGACATCGCCAGGTGCCATCACGGAAGTGCTATTGCCTGCCGGTGTTCATGTCGAATCCGTATATGCGTCTACGGCCGATGTGCACATCAAACCGGTACGATTTGGGAAAGGGCCTTCATATCGAGGCGGGGTTGCGCTTATCCCGGCAATGGGGAGTACCAAGAACGACATTATCGTTAATGGCGGCAATGGCGACACATACGTAGTCTGGGACCACAACAGCAAGCAAGTTCCAGCCAAAGTGGTTTACCAACTCCGCTGATTGATGCTGCTACTGAGGCGCGTGCTGCCACGCGTAGACCGGCAGCACGCCTTCGCCGAGAAGACCGTTTCCAACGTACTTTTTCGTGCTTAAATTAATGTTCATACCCCGTCGTTTTTGCTTGCAGAATTATACTCTGATCGGTGATGCCCATACTTGTACCTATCCTGATGGTGAGTTAATAGGAGATGTTTATGCGTGCTGATTTTGATTTCACCACGGAGTTGGCCGATCTGGTTTCTTTTATGTCGCGCGTAGCTATTGCCATCCGGATGCATACGCCGTATAGCGGCAAAACACGATACGAGAGTGCTGAGGGTCATTGTAAGCACGTGCTCTGGCTTGCCGATTCTATCCATTCATTTGACAGCTTGTCCTACGCTATTGCACGCAGGAATATCGATGCCATAGTTTTTGCGGCAGACCTTAATATTAACCGTTACCGAGTATATATGACTGTTGGCGACAAATGGGTCAGCGATCCTATGCTGACATTTAAAACAGTTGGGGATTTTCCTGGCGAACGTTGCGACGCCTGGATTCTGAGTGAAGGTATATCCTTGCTGGAACGCATTAAGACTAAAGCCGAACAAGCAAGTCATGTTCAAACATTGCCTTCAGAAATGGTTGAAATTGATGTCCCACATTGGGAGGAGATTGTCAGTGAGTAGATCATTGCAAGGCGCTGGACTAATCGCTGTACTGGACGTAGATGGCATCCTCACGGATTTCGACGCCCACTGGCGGCAGTGCGCGGAACACCTGCTGGGGCGCATCCTGCCACAAGTTAGCCGGGGCCACAGCATGCGTGTGCGCTACGCGCTGACGCGCGAGGAATGCGACGCGGTATGGCGAGCCTACCATGCTGATGAATGGCATCGCCTGCCACTATATCCGCATACCGCCGATCTGGTGCACGCCCTGGAAGATCTGGGTTGCACAATCTGGGCGGTGACCAGCATCGATGAGCGGCATCGCGCCGCGCGGGCGGAGAGCCTTGCTGGGCTGATTCCAGCCGGCCGCATCGTGTGTGTCGGCCATGCGGCTCTAGCCGGCGCCAAGGCGGACGTGCTGCGGGATTTGGGCGCAGTTGCGTTTCTCGACGATCACCCGGCTAATGCCAATGCCGCATTAGGCGCGGTGAGTCTGCCGGTTCTGCTGGATCGCGGGTACGAAGGGTTGGATGCCCCGGAATACGGGGTGACGGTCATCGATGACGCGATGGATTTCCCGGTGCTGGTGGAGCAGTTGTTGAAGCGGACGGGGAGGATGGTGGCATGAACGAATGTGCGACAACTTTCAGGAATGGAGAGCCTGTCATGGTGATAGCCGACACAGATGTCAATCACTCCGGGCTGAAGCCCGGAGCTTGTGGTGGAGCGCGACTGCAAGTGCCGTTGTGAGTTCACGGCGTGATTGGACAGGGGAGTAAAGCAGGTCACGAAACTGACGCTGCCGGGTGAGATCCCAGCCTGGCGAGACAGAGGTGCAATCCCTTGCTGTGAGCGTCGTTCACAGGACCTGTTGCATCCGCTTCGCAAGAGGCGGGTGTGCCCCAGGGAAACGTACCGCACGAAAGTGCGCCAGATCATAGGCGTCTGAGGACGGTCATTGAAGGAGATGGAAGATGTTCGTATTCGTAATGGATCAACATGGGAGGCCCGGACACCCGACGCGTCGGATGGACTGGGTGCGCAAGCAGGTGAAACACCAGCGCGGGAAGATCGTGGGCGGCGGCATTTCCGGGAAACCGGCGGTGCTGGTGCTCCGCGAACGGTCGTTTGACCGGAGCAAAACGGTGAAGCGGCGGTTTTACGTGACGCTGGATACGGGGTACAGGAATGTCGGCTATGCCGTCACCGAATTGCTGGAGGACGGCACGCTGCGGGTGTTGCTGAAGGGCACGCTCGCGGCGCGCACCCCGGATATCCGGGGATTGATGGACGAACGAGCCATGTACCGGAATTCACGGCGGCATCACAGGCGGAAGAACGTGCAGAAAAAGGGGCAGACGGCAAAACACCGGCCGCCGCGCTACGAGAGCCGGGGCAAGCGGGATTCGGTCACCCTCAAGCACGGTGTGCAGACGCACCGGAATCTGTATGTCCGGCTCGCGCGCCTGGCGCCCTTGCCGACCCATCAGGTGACGCAAGGCTTCGAGAGCGCGGCCTTCGATCTGCGGGCCTTGGCCCACGGCAAGCCGCGGACCGGCTCAGGCTATCAGGTCTCGCCCATCGGCAAGGCGGCCGGAGAAAAGACGCACCGCTTCGTGGTGCGCCGCGACGGCGGCTGCGTGGCTTGCAAAAGCAGGAATCGTTTGCATGATCATCATCTGCGAAAGCGGTCGAAACAGGGCTCCGACCGTGCCGGCAACCGGGTGACGCTCTGCGAAGACTGTCACGATGACGTGCATGCCGGACTGATCGCTCTGCCCATTACGGACGGCGCGCAGTGGCGGGACACCAGCACGGTCAATGCCGTCTGCGGAAAGCTGCGGAAACAGGCGACGGATGCAGGCTTGGTGCCGGTCCCTGTCGAACAATCCGTGGCCGCCCGCCGCCGACTCGGCCTGGAGAAAACCCATGCGATGGACGCGGTGTCGGTAGCCGCCGCCATGACCGGCGCCGGCGCCATAGACCAGCGGGATACGCTGGACATGGACATGACGCAGTATCGCCGCCATCGGCGGGCGCACATTCACGCGCAGCGGGATCGGCTGTATTACCTGCCGGGTGAGAAAAAGCCCGTGGCGCACAACCGCCGCAAACGCTGCGATCAGGGCGACGTGGATTCATTGGCCGAGTTCCGCAGGAAGCACCCGCGGGACATTGGGCGTTTGAAGGTGAAAAAGGCGGTGCGGCTCTACACGCCGAACCGGGCGAAGGCGCCAGCAGTCGGCGGCGACGTGAGAACGTGGCAAGGGAAACCGTTTGTTGTGCATGGCATCAAGAACGGCGGCGCTTATCTGCATTCCGCCGAACTCCAATCCCTGGTTGGGAAGACCTATCTACCCGTTTCCCAGGCAAAGCCCTACCTGTGTAATACCGGAATGGTGCCGCGCGCATGATTTATCCACAAGATAGCACTGACACAAGGAGAGCGGGAATGGGGCGGTCTTTGACCGCCGCGCTATCCCTCCCCGGCATGAATGCCGGGGTTTCCCGCGCAAACTGGATGAACAACCTTCGCCACATGCTCGGCATCGGTTCGCACACTAAAAAGCGGCAGTGGGGCTACCGCAACCGTTTTGCGCCAGGCGGCGCGGATATACAGAGCATGGAACGACTGGAGACCGCAGGCTTGGTATACAAGGGGCGGCCTTATGCAGATACCTATTTTTATCATGCCACGGAAGCGGGATGTGTGGCTGCCGGGTTGAAGCCGTATCAGATACGAAAGGCGATGGAGCCATAGGGAGAATGGTGGCATGAAGAACTGGACCCCAGAGCAAGTCGAACAACGCAACCGAATCCAGCGCGGCGAATTGGACGGGAACCCGCACACCTGCCCGAACCGGTCCATCATGCCGCATCACGATAACGGGCGGGACATTGGCTGTCTGTTGGCCACCAAAGACGGATGGGTGTGTCCGGATTGCGGATATACGGAGGGTGTGCCCATCGATTCATTGCCGGAACCCCTGTCGGCAACAGATATGTTCGCTTTGGGCGCTTAACTTTTAAGGAGAGTCAGGGTGCAAAAGATATACAGAGCCGGGATCGTCGTGTTGTTGGTTGTACTCGGTTTAAGCGGCTGCGGATCCTATCGAAAGACCGTTGCCGACATTACCGGCTACACCAAGGTTTGCGTAAACCATGTGGAGTATCTGCAGTTCCCGCATGGCGTGACGGTGCAGCGCAATCAGCACGGTGGGGTGGTGACATGCGGGTAAGCAGCAATATCGTCAGAAAAGGCCCAGTCATCGGACAATACGAAAACCGGCCCATCCACGAGTTTTTGGTGTACGACGATAACCAGATCATCCGGTTTTCCCATGTCGCCCCAGTGGAGCGCGATGGCACCATCAATCTATTGCGGCTGTCTGATGGAGAAGTCGTGGTGAGTCCAGGACTGGTGTATCGCATGGATACCCGTTCTGAACCGGTCTGTCTGGAGGCATAGATGGCCCGCCTGACGCTTACCGACTCTCTCCCGTCGGCCGTCCGCTTTGCTCTGCGAATGGTACTGGTTGGCGCGATAATCACGTCGCTGGCTGGTTGCGGGACCTATTCTGCCAGTAACCCCTATCCAAACTCGTCCTTGTGCTGGTTCAAGTTCCATCCTCGATCCGACCACCAGGAATTGACGTGGTGCGACGTGAAGCACTCTGGCAGGCGTGAGGGGTGGACTACATGGGCATCCTGCCAAAACGCTCGCCGTGGATGGTATGCGCGGCATTTTGTGACGGGATTCAATCCGTTCGGTAAATCTGGAGTGTGTAATGGCCCGCATCACGCTGAATGACCTATCGCCCGCCGTCCGCGACCAGGTGATGGCGCAACACGGGTTGGCGCCCAGCAAGGGCATTGCATCGAAGAAAGTAAAACCCAAACAAATCGGCGCGGCCCTGTCGCCCTACGCGGACCTGCTGGGCAATGCGCTGGACACGCGGTTTCCCGCGCAAATGAATGGCCTCTTGCACTTAAGCATGGGATCCATGTGTCACTGATATATTTACAAGTGGGGTTTCGATATGGGCACTGAAAAGCCAAAGATGGTGTGGTACAAATTTTTCATCGCTGACTATCAGCGGGACGCGGCACAGTTGAGCCTGATCGAGCACGGAGCCTATCGTCTTTTATTGGATCAGGCCTATCTCTCAGGGGGGACGCTTCCAGCCAACCCGGAACGTATTTTCCGCCTGCTTGGAGCCATCAATCCTGCCGAGCAGGAGGCCATCAGAAGCGTGCTCGCCGAGTTTTTTCACAAGGGGCGGGATGGGTACACACACGCTCGCGTCACTAAAGAGGTAAGCGTCTACGCTGAGAAAGCGGAAAGAAACCGAGTGGTTGGGGCTCGCGGCGGGCGTCCTAAGAAGCTTCTCGATGACATCGCGGAAGAACCCAGAAATAACCCAAACGGTTTTAAGGACGAAACCCAGACTGCAACCCAAACGGTTTTAGTGACTGAACCTAAAAAAAACCCAAACGGTTTAAAGAATGATACTGCTGAGAACCCAGATGGTTACGATACGGGAACCCAGACGGTTCCAAAAAACACGGGCAATAACCATATAATCACTCATTCACAGATGGCCGCGTCAAGCGAGATCACAGCTAGCGGAAACGTCATATTAGACGATGATGATTTTTGGCTAGACAGAGTCCACACTGCAGAATGTCCATTCGATGACTCGGTTTTTCAAACGGTTATCGCGAGTAATGAAAGCGTAGAGGAACCCAGAAATAACCCAAACGGTTTTGAGGCAGAAACCCAAACGGTTTTCGAAAACGTACAAACTGAAACCCAGACGGTTTTGAAAACAGAACCCAGAAATAACCCTAGTCAGAATACAGAATACAGAATAAAAGAAGAAAAGATTGCGACAGGGGTGCGCAAGCGCACCTCCGTCGCATCCGCACCGGCTCCAACTACTGCCACTTGGGAAGCCTACAGCCAGGCTTACCAGGGTCGCTATGGCACAGAGCCCGTGCGCAACCAGAAGGTCAACAGCCAACTGGCCAATCTGGTCAAACGACTCGGTCAGGCTGAGGCTCCGGCCGTGGCCGCCTTCTTTGTCAACCATAACGGCCGATTTTATGTGCAGGGCATGCACCAGGTGGACCTGTTGCTCCGCGATGCCGAAAAATTGCGGACGGAGTGGGTGACCCGGCAACAGCCGGTGAATCGCCCGGCCCGTGGCCCTGGTGGCCCGTCTTCCAACCACC
>JAJYPA010000673.1 GCA_021795795.1 Pseudomonadota bacterium
ATGGGTTTCTGGCGCTTCGCATGGTGGAGCTTCCTGGGCGCCGTGGCTTGGGTCCTCCTATGGGGTACGGGGGGCTGGTGGGTAGCGGGGTACGTGCCGCTGGGATAGGAAGAATGCCATCCAGGATTTGCGGTTGCTATAGGCACTCTTGTATTCATCCGCCTGGATGAATTACAATAGTACTATTTTAGGTAATGCAATGGAGCATGTCATGCGCAGCACGATCACATCCCGCGGTCAGACTGTTGTTCCAGCGGAAGTCCGTCGCCGCTTCGCTCTTGGCCCAGCGGATGGCTTGGAATGGGTGATTGATGATGGCGATATCCGTGTGGTCCCAGTTCGTCGCAATCCCGTAGCCGCATTTCGAGGGCAAGGAAAAGGCGGCGCAAGCCGCAGACTCCTGGAGGATCGAAAAGAAGATGCAGCACTCGAATGAGTGGCTTGCATCCTGTAAATGGCTGGCTCCTGGATACTTCCGCGTTGCTGACGTTGCGGGACGATGAACCGGGGGCGGATCGGGTTGCCGAAATATTGGGGCTGGCATTGCAGGGTGAAACGACCTGCCATGCCTGTTTTATTACGTTGATGGAAGTTCTGTACCGCGTTTGGAAGGATGAGGATGAAAAGGCGGGACGGCTGGCTTACGAGCAATGCCTATCCTTGCCCATCACCTGGCAGCACGAGACGCCAGAATTGCTGATCGCTGCGGCGGAACTAAAGGCTACGCACCGTATTTCATTGGCGGACGCATGGATAGCAGCGGCCGCACGGCTGAATGATGCCGTGTTGCTGCACAAGGATCCAGAATTTGCGATGGTGCCTGTGGCCCAGGAGGTATTGCCCTATAAGGATGGGCAGTGAGTCAGTCTATCTCCCTCATCAACCCCGGCTTGCAGCCAGCGACATCAACGAGCCCTGGGAGATGGTCCGCATCAACGACGGCTTGCAGCCTGCAAGGCTTGCGGCCGGATGCCTCCCCTCTCCGTCCAGCCCCTCGCATCGCCCAGGCCATGGCCCGCGCCTTCCGGAGCATCCATCGCTAAGTTACGGAACCGATCCATTCATGCCGCGTGGATTTCCTCGCGCAGGATGCGCCGCAAGGTTTCCACGGTCACGGGCGCCGCCTCTGGTCGCGCAGCCGCAGCCAGCGTCTCATTCATGAGGGTCTGATAGCCCTTCCCTCAAGTGCGTATACCGTTCAACATCTGGAGCGTCCGGTGATCGCCGCCACCATCTGTTCAGGGCAGCCCCGAGACCCCGGACTCGCTTCAAATTCATCGAATGGTGGGCCAAAAAATAAAGAGGACCTAGCGAGTGCTCAGCTAAGTCCCTGTTTCATTTGGTGCGCGGTACTGGATTCGAACCAGTGACCTTTGGATTCGGAGTCCAACATAGTGTATTTTTGCCTACGCCAAGAATTTCAAGGCATCTCATCTACCTTTATAAATCATATAGTTGAATAAATGCATATCCCGATCTATCCCGATAAATACCGATTCTTCCATCTCGCAGTGTCGCGCCAGTGTCGCGCCAGTGACGAGCGCCTGATCCAGGTTGCATACCATATATTGTGTTATAAACAACGAGCATTCACAACATGAGATGGTTTGATCTTGATTAAGTCAGGAAGGCGAAGTATGGTTTGGGAGTAGCCAGCGCCACAGGGTAGGTGCTTGACGTCAACTATATGGAGGGTCTGAGGTATGTGGAAGTCTAATCAGGGCACAAATGGGCGCCGGTTGCGAGACTGGCTGTGGTGGTTGGTCTTGCTGGCATATATTTTTGTGCCGACGATCTTAATCATGGCGCAAATTGGTAACCTTCGCGCGTGGCTGACGCTGGACGGAGCGGATGCGCTTGCAGCGATGGTGACATCACTGATAGCGATTACAGGCCTATCTTTGGGCTCCTCGTGTATCACTGGCCTTCTTGCGGAACTTGTAAAGTGGCTCCACATCGAACAGCACACGGTCGGCAGAGCGATTGTCGCCATTGCAGATGCCCTTGACATATCGTCCTCCAGAGATGCGGTCCGGTTCGTCGATCGATGTCGGTTGGCCATCCGTGAGGTAAGCAGACGTTCTCCATACGCTCAACTCGGCACAATCGGAAATGTAAAAGCTGCTTTTGCCCACTCCCAGAGTGTCATCAAAGGGCACCGCGGCCAAGGCCGGCAAGCCGGAGCAGCCACGGCCACGCGTAGCAAGTCGGGCAGCAAATCTGCCGACGACGATGGTGATGGCGAGGGAGACGGCGAACCACCCCGACAATTATTCTACACATACTCTGCATTTTCTGAGCTTTTTGGGGTAGCACCCCAAACCCTTCGCAACAAAGTCAGTGCCGGCCAGTTCCCCGCCCCGGTCAAAACCGCTTTCGGGCCGAGATTTACCCAAAAACACTTCGAGTACGCGTTAAACCCGTCTAGACAGCCAGACGATTCCGTTCCCCGCCAGCGAGGCCGCCCAAGAATCGCTCGTAGTCAAAAGACAGGGGGTGGGTTATGAATGACCCCCGCCTTGAGCTCTTCCATACGCTCCAAGCTGCCGGCGTTGCACCGGCAAGCCCGTCAGAGCTAGTGTCCGATGGACGACTTCACCGCCATCACGTCGAAGGCGACCGATGGGGAACCCGCAACGGCTGGCATGTTCTACACCTCGACCCGCCTGCTTCTGGCGCTGGTGGCTCATGGAAAACCGGAGCCCGCGCCAACTGGTGCGCCAAGCATTCTCGGTCCCTGAACCAGGTCGAACTCGCCATCCTGCGCCGCCGCGTCGAGCAGGAACGGACCATCGCCCAGACCGAACAGGAAGCCCGACACCGAGAAGCCGCCAAGCGTGGTGCGTGGGTCTGGGAGCATGCCAAGGCTGCGGACATTGCTCATGGCTACCTGCGCCGAAAGGGGCTAATGCCGGGCATTGCTCGTCAGCATGGGGACGCT
>JAJYPA010000204.1 GCA_021795795.1 Pseudomonadota bacterium
ACCAAGGTGGCAGCGGAACTCAATAATCGTCCCAGAAAATCTCTGGGGTTCCGGACACCCGCCGAAGTTATGGCAGAGAAAATCAGAGAGTTAAATAGCGGTGTTGCGCTTCAAAATTGAAACCGCCCATCTATTTCTTCCTTACCATCAAATATAGAAAACACTGGCGAGTATAATGATGAGCATGAGGCCGATATAAGCCAAATAGGCATTCAATGAGCCGTTCTGCAGAGCGAGTCCGATCCGATCTGCCAAGATCTGCGTCAGCCGCACTAAAGGGCGAAAGAGCCATGGCCCAAAAAAAGGCGCTTCGCGATAATTGAAATGCAGTTCGCGCACGAAGTACTCCCGCCCGCGATACTCCCGCTGCAGATCGTTCGTTGGCCGATAGACGAAGCTGTAGAACACCCGCAGGGCATTGGAGAAGGCCAGCGCCGTCACGGCATTTTTGGCCGGCACCTGACGCAGGCCGTGGGCCCAGACTGGTACCCGTCGCCGGCCGTGCTGCAGATGGCTCCAGACGATGAGACCCACGGGCAGCAAGGCAAAAAACAGCCCTACCAGCAAGAGTAAGGGCGGCGAAATAAAGGCAAAGTGGAAGCGCAGCGGGATGAGAATCGGCCCGCGGGTCATGGCCAGGACGGCGGCGGGATCCGCTGGCCAATGGGCAAAGCGCAACCAGTCCAGGCTCCAGGGTAGGACCACGGCGTACAGTAGGACGAAAAGGCCTAAGAGGAAGACGGGCCAGGTGCCGCCCGGACGCCGATGCGCCTTGTCGCCGCCCAGGAGTCCGATGCCAAAGACCTTGATCATGGTCGCGAGGGCGATGGCAGCGGTCAGCGCCAGTCCGGCTCCACCCAGGGCAAGGGCGATCCGTGCGGCGGCATTGTGTAAATGGAAGTCCTGAAAGACCGTCTGAAAGAGATACCACTCGCCGGCAAAACCAGCGGTCGGTGGCATCGCCGCCAGACTCATGGCCCCCAGTACTGCCCCGAGGCCTAAAGTCCAAGGGGCCAGGGCAAGGATTCGGCTTTGTGCGATCTGGTAATCACCCCTGACATCGGCAGCGCGATCGGCGGCCAGCATCATGCTGCCCTTGGCGAGGCTGTGGCCCCCCAAATGAATCAAGGCTACGGTCCAAGCCAGGGTGCTCAGTCCGACAAAGCCTTCGGCGCGAAAGAGCGAGGCAGCGCCCAGCGCCACTACCGCCAGGCCGGCATTCTCTGCCGTCGAAAAAGAGAGCAGACGACGCCAGTCGTTCTGCTGAAAGGCGTAGAGAATGGCGAGGATGGACGATACCGTGCCGACGGCGACGAGGAGGATGCCCGTGCTGGTGGCAGAGCTAACGGGTAGCCAGTCGAGAATGGCGCGCCCCAGGGCAAAAAAGGCTACATTGAGCACAATGCCGGAAAGCAGGGCGCCGGAAGCACCGGTGCCGCTGCCGTAGGCCCCGGGATACCATTCATAGAAGGGCAAAATACCCAGTTTTGCGCCAAAACCCATGAGGAAGAGCAGAGCAATGCCAAAGGCGGTATTGGGGTACTGCGCCCAGCGTGCCGCCCAGGTAGAAAATTGCGTATCACTCGCACCAAGCAGCAGCACGCAGAGCAGCAGAGCCACTGCCCCGATCTCCAGTAAGGCCAGCATGTAGAGGTTGGCCAGACCCAAGCGTTCCGCGGCTGCGCAGCGATCCGCCAGGAGCAGAACGGCTCCGCCGAAGCTGAGAAATTCCCAGGCGATCAAAAAGGCGATGCCCTCCTGCAGGCCGGCCACGCCCAGACTGCCCAGCAAGGCGACGGCGGCGCCGGCGTACCACAGAGCAGGGCGGCGCGCCCGGCAAGGCGAAAGAAAGGCCGCCACGGTCGCCAGCGCTCCGAAGAAGAGTAGCCAGGCCGCCGCTGGTTGCAGCATCCAGCTCACCTGCTCCGCACTCAAGGACCAGAGCACCGCCGCTTGTTGGGACTGAGGTAACGCCAGGGCACTGCCCACCACGATGGCAATGCTGCCGGCCAGCACCGACAGCCGCGCCAGCACCGTCAGGCGCAGCAGGCCCAGGGGAATCGTCAGCAGAAGGAACAGCACGGCGATGGCGAAACTAGTCAGCATAACGGCCCCCTTCTACTCTCTGCGGCTGCCGCTCCAGGAGCAGCAGCAGGGCATGGATGAGCGCCGCTGGATTGGGCGGACAGCCGGGCAGCCAGACATCTACGGGCAAGAGTCCCTCAAGCCCGTGCCCGCCGGCATAGCCAGTATCCATGGGTGCTCCGGATACCGCACAGGTGCCGACTGCCAGCACCATGCGTGGCTCTGGCATGGCCTCCCAGGTGGCCAGCAGGGGGTCACGCATCGGGGCGGTCACTGGACCGGTCACCAGCAGCAGATCGGCAAAACGGGGCGAAGGAGTAAAGAAAATGCCAAGGCGGTGGAGATTGTAAAAGGGGTTTTCGAGGGCGGCGATTTCCGACTCGCAGCCATTGCAAGAGCCGGCATCGACATGCTTGATATGCAGGCTGCGCCGCAGGCTCTGGGAGATCTTTTTCCGCAGCAACTGACCGTCTTCGCTATTGACGGCGGCCTGCCATTGCAGATCCTCGCGCCGGCGAACGGCATAAGCCCAATCTCCCGACGGCGTCATAGCCTCCTGTGGACAACTTTCCACGCAAATCTGGCAGACGATACAGCGACCGTAATCCACGCTCATGCCGTTGTCTTCCCGGCGAATGGCCGCCGTTGGGCAGGCGTCTGCGCAGGCCCGACAGTCTGGCGCGCAACGCTCCGGTTGCCAGCGGGGCATCCCCAGTACTCCCTCCTGACCGTCTGGCCCGCGCGCCGGCCAGTGGGTGCTGGCGCGACCGTTCTTGATTCCTGTCCAGGTCCAGAATGGCATCTCGTCCCCCTAGCGATCGCAACCCGCAATGGTCAAGCCAAAGCTGGCCTCGTTGATGGCATAGTCCATCAGGTTGGTGTCGTGAACGGTGAGGGGGAAGACCCGCCAGTTGGAAAACGATGGCGACTTGATCTTCACCCGCTGCAGCTTCCCCGCACGGATACGCACGGCGTAGAGCAGGGAGCCGCGCGGGCTTTCTGCCCAACCGAGCCCTGCCTGCTCGCCATCGGGGATGGCAAAGTCGGCGCGCACCGGCCCCGGCTTGAGGCGTCCCGCTGCCTGCACGATCAGCGCCAGCGCCTCGCGCAGCGATTCGGCACGTACCTCGGCGCGGGCCATGGCATCGCCCTTCTCCCGTACCGGGACATTGAAGCGTAGTTTGCTGTAGGCGGCGTAGGGATGGTCACGGCGCAGATCCCGATCGAGGCCGGAAGCGCGGGCAACGGGGCCAGTGGCGCCTTGGTCGAAGGCGGCCTGCCGCGATAGCACTCCTGTACCCATCAGGCGATCGAGATGGGTTGCGGTATTGTGCAGGTCCTGCAAGTAGGCGTTGGCTTCGTCTATGAGAGGCTCGAGTTCACGGCCCAGATGTTCTGCGGCAATATCGCGGCGCAGACCGCCAATACAGAACAGTCCGCGCAGAAAGCGCGAGCCGGTGAGCCTGCCGTTGAGCTGTTTGACCCGCTCTTCCAGCAGCAGGCCGGTGGCCGAGCCGACCTTGAGCGTCGTGGTCTTGGCGAGTAACCCGAAGAAATGCAGATGGTTGTAGAGTCGTTCCAGCTCGACGATGATTACCCGCAGCAACTGCGCACGCCAGGGTAACTCGATGCCCCAGGCCGCCTCGACGGCCTGACAGTAGGCCAGGGCATGACAGGCGCTACCCACCCCGGATACCCGCTCGGCCAGAAATACCGCCGACTCTGCGGGCATGCCCTGAAAGCGTTTCTCCAGGCCACGATGCTTATAAAAGAGACGTGGGTGATAATGGAGGATCGCTTCGCCGATATAAGAGAAATGGAACTCCCCCGTTTCGACGAAATCCGCCCGCACCGGTCCCCAGTAGAGGTCCTGCACCTGATCGTTGGTGATCTCGGGCATGGTGGGTGGGGCATAGGCGCCGGTGATGCTGCCACCGCTATACTTGGGGCCGAGCGGCGGCGTGGCGAGCTGGTAGCCCTCATGAATCACGAGGGGGTACGGTTCCGGGTGGCCAATGAATACCACCCCTCCCAGTTCCTGCATCTCGCGCTCGTACCAGCCAAGCAGGGGGGCCAGCTTCGCCAGAGAGGGGATCCGCTGCGCGGCTCGCAGCTCTAGCACCAGAAACCGAGGGTTGCCCGGGTGGCTGAGCAAGTAGCGCAGGACACAGACATCGTCCTCCTCCCAATCATGCCAGGCCATAAGGAAGCGCATCCCTTGTTGCAGACATTCCTGTGCGCGGCTTTCGAGGGTGTCAGCCGGGACTTCATGGACTTCGAGCTGAGAAGCGTAGAGAGACGTAGTCATGGCGCCACCGCAAAGGCGTGTTGGAAAAACGTCCAGAGGCCATTGGGCCACCACAGACCGAGGACCAGAATGGGTACAAAGGCGAGCAGCATGGGCAGGACGTTCCAGAGCGTTAGCTTGAGAGTCGGTTCCTCACCGGGCTCCGGTTCCGGGCCCCAGATCATGCGCCGGAAGTGATTGAGGAAGGCGGTAAAGATCAGGATCAGCAACACTGCCATCACCCACACGGCCCAGGGATTGGCGCTCAGGATGCCGCCGCGCAGGATGGTGATTTCCGAGAGAAATAGACCAAAGGGTGGCGCGCCGGTAATTGCCACCGCCCCCAACAGCCAGATTCCACCGGAAAAGGGGTAGTAGCGCAGAACGCGGCGCATCTGGCTCATCGCCTTGCTCCCGTAAGCGCGCATCATGTTGCCGGCACCAAAGAACATGAGGGATTTGGTCAGCGAGTGGTTGATCATGTGGTACATGGCGCCGGCGAAGGCGATTGGCCCACCAAAGCCAAAGCCGATCGCCAATACGCCCATGTGCTCCAATGACGAATAGGCGAGCATACGCTTGGCACCATCCTGACGCACAATGAAGAGCCCGGCTACGGCCAGGGAGATGACTCCCAGGACCAGCAGCGCCGTGTGGCCCATAAGGCTATACCCCCCGGCGTCGACGATGGAGAGAAAGCGATAGATGCCAAGCAGAGCAATGTTGAGCAGGGCGCCGGAAAGCATGGCCGAAGCCGGGGCCGGACCCTCGCTGTGGGCATCGGGGAGCCAGGTATGCATCGGCGCGAGACCCACTTTGGTGCCAAACCCCACGAGAGTGAGCAGAAACGAGAGAAACAGCAGCGCCTCCGGCACCTTTGGGGCCGTCAGGCGCAGATTTTCCCAGGTGAGCGCATAGGTGGGGCCGAGGCTGAAGGTGCCGCCCCAGTAAAAGAGGATGATACCGAGCAGGGCCAGGGCCAGACCCGCGGAGACCACGATCAGATATTTCCAGGCCGCCTCGATGCACTCCGCCTCGCGTTCGAAGCCGACCAGGAAGGCGCTGACGATGGTGGTGAAATCGATAGCGATCCAGAAGATCCCTGGATTATTCATCAAGGGCGCGATCAGCATGGTCAGAGCAAAGCCGGCCTGCAACGCGTAAAATTGGTACAGCCGCGGCCTTTCTTCCGGTAACAGACGCATATAGCCGATGGCGTAGATCGAGGCCAGGAGATAGACGACCCCGACGCAGAAGAGCACCCAAGCTCCCAGTGGGGTGAGGAGGAGATATTGGCTGCCACCGACCCAGGCCGCATTGGGAGCAGCAACGAGAATCGTGAGGGTCAGTGCGAAGACGAAGATGGCACTCAGTAGATTGAGAAACTCCCCCCAAACAGGGCGGCGAATGATCAGCATTGCGATGATTGCCAGCGATGGCACGATCCACAAGGCGGCGATCAAGGCATTAAAGTTGACCATGGCTCAGCCCACTAGTTTCTGCAGGCCGCGGCTGCTGGTGGTTCCGGCGTGGCTTTGCAGGAAGCGGACGAGCATACCAAAGGCCACGACGATGGTGACCAGATCGAAGATGATGACCAGTTCCAGCAGCACCGGCATACCCGGAACGATGATCTGTGAGCCAAGAAAAATGCCGTTTTCGATGACCAGCAGGCCGAGAATGTGACTGATTGCCTCGGAGCGCAGAATCATCATCAAAAAGCCAATCAGTTTCAGACTGAACATGCAGGTGAGCGCCAGCACCGCAATGTTATCGGTGAGATGCAGGGCAACGCCCAGCTGCCGCGCCACCTCATAGGAAAAAATCACCAGAGCCGCGCCCAGAAGCATGCTCGACGAGGGCTTGAGCAAGGGCGTGAATTCGCGATTGATGTTCAGACGCTTCACCAGACGCAGGACCAGATAGGGTAGAAGGCTGCCACGAAAAAGCGCCGAGAGGGCAGCGATGATATAGAGCTCCGGGTAGTGCCCGTAATAGCCGATGGAAGCCGAGATGGCTGCGATCACCCAGGATTCCGCAGCAAAGGCGTAGACATGATTTTTCAGCCAGTGCGAGCCGAGCATCACAAAGGACAGCACCAGAGCGAGGATGGCGAGCAAGCTGAACAGCGACGTTGCCAGGGGACCCAGATGAAAGATCAGCATGGCAGGCTCCTACAGTTGATCCGCTACAATGGCGAGTACGGCAAAGAGGAAAGACAGGGCCAGGGGCTCCTGGTAACGATAGAAGCGCAGGCGCGACTGCACCGTATCCACCAGCACCATGAACAACCCCACGGCGCCATATTTCGCCAGGATGATCAGCAGGGCCAGCAGTACCGAGCCAAAGTCACCACCCACCGACAGACCCCACGGAAAGAGAAAGACATTCAGAAAGATGGTGTAGAGGATGAACTGCTTCATCCAGCTCGCCCACTTCAGCAGCGCCAGCAGCGGCCCCGAATATTCCAGAATCCGCGCCTCGTCGATCATGTAGATTTCGTAGGGAATGGTGGAATGGATGGGCAAGCGATCGGTTTCTACTGTCAGCAGAATGATGAAGGCGAGGATCAGAAAGATATGGGCGGGGCTCCAGTATGCTACCGGGTTCTTAGCGAGCAGGTGGTTGGCAACGAAAGGCAGCATCGAATGATCGAGGAAGGTGATGCCAACAAAGACCAGAATCAGCGTTGGCTCTGCCAGAATGCCCAGCATCACCGCCCGGCTCGATCCCAGACCACCGAAAGGTTGGCCGGTATCCAGTCCGGCCAGCAGAATGAAAAAGCTCCCCAGGGTCAGGATCAGACCGCCACCGAGGATGTCTCCCATGTCGGAAAGGGGCAGAGGGAAATTCGTCAGCACCGGGATGAGCATGGGCACGATCATCATGGCCACGAAAGCGACTATCGGCGCCCAGAAAAACACCCAGGTTGCCGTTTCCGGCACCAGCTGCGTCTTGTGGAAAAGCTTCCAGAGATCCCGATAGGGCTGGAAAATGGAAGGGCCCTGGCCGCGCTGGACCTTTTCTTCCATCTTGACGATGAATCCGTGCAGGAGAGGCGAGAGCAACAGAACCGTCAGGACCTGCGCCACCTGCAAGAGAATGTCCTTCAATGTGCACCTCCCCCTGCCTGCAAAAGACAATCTACCGCCCCGTTTAGCGGGGATGTGGTAGAAGTCATTAGCCACAGGGGCGGTTCGAGGCGGACTTCATCGCCTTTTTTTATAAGCTAGGCGAGAGCGGAAGATTTGTCAATTTTGCGGCAGCTGTGGCCTGCATGCCCCTGTAAGACTGCTGTGTGCTCGTCAGTCTGGCTATAAATCCTATGGACAAACCTGAATCCGTGACTGTGGCATCAGAAAACCATTCCAGTTCATTGTTTTATCTTGCATAATGCGGCCTTCTTTGGTTCACTTGTTGGGTGCGCATGAAGCCGACGACTTTCACCTTTGCCAAGGCCCAGAGACCCTCACTGCCCTGGGTGGCTTTCCTCTAGTTGGCCAAGCTGTGGTCCGATTCTCGCGACTGCGTCAGCTCATCGATCCGCGCTTCCCGGTGTGCAGCGCCATACCCAACAGCGGTATCCTGATCGCGAAATTGGGTCTGCCCTGTCAGGGCAAGAGCGACTTTGAGGCCATTGAGCGGTTTCGCCGGGATCCCTTCTTCGCCCAGGCCCTTGGGCTGCGCGCCGTACCTTCCAGTGCCACCTTGCGGTAGCGCCTGGATCGCCATGCCGAGGCATTTCTGCCGATAGTAGACACGGCGCTGACCCGGCTGCTGCAGAGGGCTCGGGCGCCGATCACCCCGCTGTCCTGTGGCTATGTCCCACTGGATCTGGATGTCTTTACCCTCGACCATTCCAACACCCGAAAGGAAGGGATCGGCTGGACCTATACCGGCTACGTGGGCTACGCCCCCATTGCTGCCTATCTGGGGCAGGAGGGTTGGAACCTTGGCATGGAACTGCGGGAAGGAACCCAGCACAGCGCTGAAGCGACCGACGAGACCTTGGACCGTGTTCTGCCTAGAGCCCTGAGCCTCACCAGGCAACCGATCTTGGTACGCATGGATGCCGGCTTTCACAGCAAGACCATCGCCGCCACCTTGGCGCGCTATGCCCGTGCACACCAGGCCCAAGGGGCGGATCTGGCTTTCCTCGTCAAATGGAATCGGCGCGGCCACGACCTGGATCGGCTCATCGCCGCCCGCCTGGAGGATTCGGAAACCTGCTGGGAGAGTCCGCGGCAGGGGAAGCGGATCCCGCTTTGGGAAAGCCCGGAAACGCTGGGCACGGTCCCGGTACGCCGGATCCTGCGCCTGACGGAACGGACGTCCCTCGCCAACGGCCAACAACTGCCGATGCCGGAATATACCCTCGAAGGCTGGGACACAACGCTGCCCGAGTGTTTCGACCCGCAGACGATCCTTGCGTTGTACGCCGATCATGCCACCCATGAGCAATTCCATGCAGAGATCAAGACGGATCTGGATCTGGAGCGTCTGCCTTCGGGGAAGTTTGCCACCAACGATCTCCTCCTTGCCCTGGGTGCCTTGGCCTACAACATCCTGCGCATGATGGGACAGGAAACCCTACTCGGACCAGATGCCCCACCACGGCATCCGGCCAAGCGGCGACGGGTGAAAACCGTCATCCAGGAGATCATCACCCTCGCGGCCCGGATCAAGCGTCATGCGCGGCAATGGATCCTCGCTTTCCCGGCAGACACCGTGGCATTTGCAGCCTTCACCCGCCTCCACACGGCTTGGTCCACGCCCTAAAGCCCTCCTGAGTATCAAACCCACTGAGAATGCCGCTGATCGGCAGGGCCAACTGCGCCATCGCGTCGAAAAACCCCCGTTTCCTGCGGCAAAAACCACCCTTCGAGCCGAAAATTCTCCATCCTGGCGGGCAAGTGCCCGACGATTTGCCAACAAATCGCAACCACAACAGCTGGCAATCGTGACCATCAGAGAGAACTCACGGATTCAGGGAAATACGAAAGGTAAAATGCCTGGGCCGGCTCAAAAATGAAGCGGAACACCAAAGGTCAAACTGGACCGGAGGTGGTAGATGGGCAGACATTATCGTCAGTTGAGTACGTCTGAGAGGAATCGCTTGCAGCAGGGTTTGAACCAGGGCATGAGTTTGAGGGCGATAGCGAGGGCTTTGGGCCGGAGCGTTTCTACCCTCAGCCGGGAATGCCGAAGAGGTGGGTCCAGGTTCGACTATGACGCAGTGGAAGGGGGCGCTTGGGCACGGTCACACCGCCGCCGTGGTCCGCGCAAGTTGCTTGTAGGCAGCCCTCTGGCAGGGCTTGTGGAACGGCAGATTATCCAGCACGCTTGGTCACCGGAGCAGATTGCCGGGAGGTTGCGAATGGAGCACCCGGAAGACCCCAGCCAGCGGGTTTCGCACGAGACTATCTACCGGTACATCTATGCGCACCCGGCGGGTGAACTCAAGAAGCTGCTGGTGGAATCCTTGCGACAAGGCCACCAGAAACGCCGTCCACGCAGCCGGGGCAAGGACCGTCGTGGTGGTCTTCGGAACCTGCGTTCCATCCGTGAGCGGCCACAAGAGGCACAGGCTCGGGAGATTCCCGGCCACTGGGAGGGAGACCTCATCAAAGGTGCCTACAATGGGAGTGCCATCGGCACCCTGGTGGACCGTAGCACCCGTTTCGTTATCCTGGCCAGGGTGGACGACTCCTCGGCCGAGGCCGTGCTGGAGGGCTTCACAAGACGCCTACGCACGCTGCCCAAGGCGCTGAGAAAGACCCTGACCTACGACCAGGGCAAGGAGATGGCGCGACACGAAGAGCTGGAGAAGCGTACCCAGCTGCGGGTGTACTTTGCCGACCCGCATAGCCCCTGGCAGCGGCCTACGAATGAAAACACCAATGGCCTGCTGCGCCAGTACTTCCCGAAAGGCACGGACTTATCGGGGTACTCCCAGCGACATTTGACCAAGGTGGCAGCGGAACTCAATAATCGTCCCAGAAAATCTCTGGGGTTCCGGACACCCGCCGAAGTTATGGCAGAGAAAATCAGAGAGTTAAATAGCGGTGTTGCGCTTCAAAATTGAAACCGCCTTCTATAAGCAATTGGCCATGTCAGTATTTCAGTTCGTAACGATGGGTACAAAAGCCACCTACAACATCGACACCTACGCCTATTCATCCATGCATGGTACGCTTGAGTCGATAAAGATCATCCTTCATGCCGGGCGTATCAATGACGCATACGCTTTGCTCCGGAAGTACTACGATTCGGCAGTAATTAACGTCTATTCAACTCTTTACCTGAAAGAAAACTTCAGCATCGAAAAATTTATCGTTGAGAAAATTAACAACTGGCTTCAGGGTAATGAAACGCTCCCAGCTTACCGAGTGATGTCTCAATACATAAGAGCGTCAGAAAGGCTTAAACCGATTAACGACTTGCTATATGGAGATGATAAATACAAACGCCTGCGCGACAGATGTAATGATCACACACACTATAATTTCTATCGCTACGTAATGCTCAATGATAACGAGATTCATGTAGAGAACCGCGGCCAGTTGCTTGAAAGGTTTAGAAGAGACGCGCAAGATATATTTGCGCTTCACCTCGGATATGTCTTTTTCTTAAACGATCATTACATGATGTCCAGCGATTATTTGGATGCACTTGAGTGCAACATGCAGCCAGAGGAGAACTCCCAGTATTGGGTCGCGCCATTTATCCACATGCCTCTGAATCATTCTCAGCAATCAAGCTCTAACTCTCTGTGAGGCATAGAGAAAGGAGGTCTGAGATGAAAGCTGAAGCGACGAACCTCTTGCAGTGGCAAGCGCGGTTTGGCACGGAAGAGGCCTGCTTGGAGGCGCTGAAACAAAAGCGCTGGCCCGAGGGGTTTCGATGTCCGAAATGCGGCCATGACCGCGGATACTGGATCGCCGGACGAAAACTCTTTCAGTGCGGGCACTGTCGCCATCAGACCTCGGTGACGGCCGGCACAATTTTTCATTCGTCCAATGTGCCCCTGGTGCAATGGTTCCTGGCCATCTATTTGATGGCGAGCGACAAGGGCGGATTGTCCGCCCTGCGGCTGTCGAAGCAGATTGGGGTCTCCTGGATCACGGCTCACCGGATGTTGCGCCGCATGCGCCGCGCCATGGGCGATCGCGACAGTCTGTATCGCTTGGAAGGGCTGGTAGAGTTGGACGATGCCTTTGTCGGTGGACGCCGGTCTGGGGGGAAGAGCGGTCGAGGGGCCGAAGGCAAAACACCGATCTTGGTTGCCGTGGAAAACCGGGGCAAGAAGGCGGGCTTTATTGCCATCGAGACGACGCCTTCGGTCTCTGCCGACCGGATTCGCGAATTCGCGCGGCGACGCTTGCGCCCCAAGCAACCTACCCGCACCGACGGCTTAATAGCGCTGCGAGTTCTCGGAGAGAGCCAAGAGCATGAGGGGCGCGTGACCAAACCGCATCAGGTGGACGAGTGGTTGCCGTGGGTACACATCGCCATTGGTAACCTCAAGGCCTTTCTTTTGGGCACATTCCATGGGGTATCCGGCAAATATCTGCAGGAATATCTGAACGAGTTTGTCTATCGCTTCAATCGCCGTTTCTGGGAGCCAGAACTGCCCCTGAGGTTGCTCAATGCCTGTATGGAACATATCCCGGTCCGGCTTGTTGCTGAGAAAGGTTAACAGGCATGTTTATCCAAGACATTTTCAACGAAGTCATCACTCCAGAGCGCCCTGACATCACAGCCGCTATCAAGGCGAACTGTGCGATGCAGCTTTCATGAGCGAATTGAGGCCTAACCAACGCTCCAGCGGACAAGCTCCGGCGGGGCTTCGCTCACTTGCGGCTAGAGCTCGCACGTTAGCCTGTCAAATAGCGGTCCATATTGAACAGTTTGTGGATGAAATCAGTAGCATGATTGACCAAGTTAATCGATTACCTGTGCTTAGTATTTCCGATATCGCGTCAATGGGTTGCCATGTCGACAGGCCATCGGATAGATGATCAGTATTTTGTGCGGATAGTTGATGAAGTGTTAGCGCTGATTGGCATTCATTAGCATTTAAAATTTGAGATCAGGTTGCGGCCCGTTAGGGCCGTGGCTCCTATGGCGCGTTGTTATGCGCATTCGCACGTTTTCTACTGGCCGATAACCGTTTGTATCCTCGACGCGATGGCATCAGATAGCACCGAAAGTCCTTGCGCATTGTTGAGATATTTAACATAACGAATGTGCCTAAGGTCAAATGGCACATCATCTTGAGACTGCGCAATCAGTATTACTTCCTTTCCAAGTGCATGCGCAATGCCAGCCTCATAGAACACGTTGGGATTTCTGCTTGAAA
>JAJYPA010000205.1 GCA_021795795.1 Pseudomonadota bacterium
GGTAGGGGGTTGGGGGTTGGGGATAGCGGGAGAACGAGGCGTGTTTTATCTCCTCGCCGCCGTCGGTCTCCTGCTCGCCCTGCAAAGCTGGAGCGGAAAACGCATGGCCCTCCTGCTGGAACCAGAGAAATTGAAAAAATATAAACTGGGCAGATCCTATGATATTGAGTAAGGCCAGTGAATACGCGCTGAGGATTCTGGTCTACCTGGCCGCGCAACCATCCGGAGAGCCTGTGCTTAGCCGAGTTATCTCTGATTGTATCGGGGGAGGATCTGCTCCGTGTGTCAACAAGGTATTACGGTGGTTGGCCAAGCGCGGAGTTCTGGATTCCGTGAAGGGAAAAGGGGGTGGGTTTGTATTGCGCCCGGGTGCTGAGTCTTTAAATATTGTGGACATAATTGAGATCGTCGAAGGTCGTCCTGTGGAACTGCGTTGTGTGCTCGGTTTTAATATCTGCGCAAAGGAAACCGTTTGTCCTGTGCACTCCCAATGGGAAAGCATTTACAGTAATGAAATAGTCTTTTTGCGGGGGCAAACCATTGGTACGATGTCTAATGCCATGCTTTGTCACGGTAAGACAATGGTGCCTGTGCAATGTTAACAGGTCAGAAACAGGAGTAAGTTGTTATGACAAGAGTGTTGCGATGGGTAACGACTGCTTTAGCATGGTTTGCGCTAGGGATGGCGCAGAGCGCATCAGCAGCTTCTATGAATTCGTTTTATGATTGCGTGCTACCTCCGACATTGGCCGTTTATCATGATGCTGTTGTTGCATCTGGTCATGTTACCAGTGACGCAGGATTTTACAAAAATAAAACTCCTGGAGCATCATTCAATGAATCCAGTTGGCTGTACGCGCTATATGCCAAAAAGAATCTGTCTCGATGCGTGACCCCATCAGATTTTGAGGGGGCGAAAAAGTCGTTATATATCATTGATGCTGCAAAAGAAGTAATAGATGGATATATATCATTTACATGGTCCCCAACACGCATTGAATTAACGAAGGAATGGCCAAAAATAAGATCTGGATATGACAAAATACGACAGGCAATAGGAAACAGATATCATACGGTTAGCGTTCCTAAGGGAGTCATAAACACAAATGGCAAGTACGAAGCGATGATTCACATGCAGATGGCCCAGCTGCATTGAAGATGGATTCGCTCATATTTCTGACGTAAGGGTGCCACGCGCCTGTTCGTATGCGATAAAGTGTGCTTGTCTGGCAGTGAGACTCCCCGATATATCAGCATGTTATAGTCGAGAGCATTTTTATGGCCGGATGGTGTGCATTGCCACGCAGGTTCCGTAACTCAGGATGGAATATAGTTCAGCATGAATGCGCCTATCTGCCCGCATGGATCGGGGGCATCTCTGGTGTGGGAGGTCGTCATGGGAGTAAAGATACTTTCCGTCAACGATAGCATTGGGTTGGTGCATTTCCGCGGGCTCATAAGCGATAAGGAATGCTCCGAACTAATTGCTATTGGCGGATCTAATGCGGAACCTTCAGAAGTGGTTGACAGTGTTTCTGGTGTTTTCCACCAAACACCGGGGCGCCGCAGCATGGTGGCATCACCAGCGGCAGATTCATATCCAATAATTGAAGAAGTAAGACACCGTATTGCTTGTTTTGTTGGGATTGCAGAAGAACATCAAGAGCCGTTACAGATCTTACATTATACCCCTGGTGGGGCGTACGATATACATTATGATTCCTTTTTGGAAGGGGCACCACAACTGAAGAATGGCGGTAACAGGGTATTAACGGTCCTGTTATATTTGAATGATGTGGAAGAAGGCGGATGGACTCAATTCCCGCATATCATGACTAATATAGTGCCCAGCGTAGGAACGGGTATTTTATTCCGGAATACCGATGCGCAGAATCTTCAGTTGAAGGAGTCCTTGCATGCTGGGTTGCCGGTTTTTGAAGGGGAAAAATGGATAGTCAGTGTCTGGATAAGAGAAAGAGCATATTTAGTGCCGCTGGTTGACAGGACAAATGAGATTTCAAGAAGAACATTATGATATGACCCTAGGGATTCCGTCCCCGTCCCCGGAGCATGCCTTCGGTGGCACAGGCGCCCAATGCACGCTGGTCGACGGATATAACCCGGATCTGGGGTGTCCCGCAGGAGCGATGGATAGCGCTGACGGCCACCATGGACTGTCATTCCCGGGAATCCTGGAATGGAGACGGTCCCGGCACGACCGCGTGCCAAAAAGTGGCAGAAGCGACACTGGAGGATGCCCTGATTGGCCGTTTCTGGACGCTGGCTCGGCGGCGGGCAAGGCCGCTCACTCTTCGGAGCGATAATGGGTTGGTTTTCACCTCACGGCGCCTTGTCGTGAGCGTACAGCGCCCCGATTTGCAGCAGAAGTTTTCGAACCGCACACGCCCTAGTAGAATGGCATGACCGAACGGTGATTCCGGACCATGAAAAAGCAGTGTATCTGGCAAACCTGCTTTCCATCACTGGAAGATGCAAGGCCGATCATAGGCCGGTGGATCGGTGGTGCAACCATCACCGGCCACATCAGGCGCTGAGAAAAAATCCCAGCGGAAACGTATAAATCAGTGGTATATCTGTGCAGATTCCGATGAGTCATTACATGATGCAAGTCGTTTTATCTAAACTGCACTGACTAGCTAAGCGATCTATGTTGACGCATGATTCGACCGCCATGGTCTTGCATCATGGTATAACTATCCGCGGCGCTGTACTAAGAGCTATTTTCTCGAAACGGCATCACCATCTTGCCACAGCGGCTCTTGGATACCATAATATGTTCAGTCAATTAGGATTAGCATGTGGTTTCAACCTGAGGGTGACGCGATTGCGCCGTATTTTCGTGGGGTCTACCAAGTGCATAGCGTCCGCATCTGTGGTTCTTGGCGATATTTGGGTGTGACCAGCTCTTACGGGTAGCAAGCGCCATTCAAGTTGGATGGGTATTTTACGACTCGTTGCAAAGAACACTATTCAGATTGAGGGATTCTGATGAGATTTTGTCTGGAGAGTGGTTTGACCGACAGAAATAGGATCACGACAGATGTATATGCACCAAAAAAATACCATATTTTAGTGCCACTATTATAATGAGGCAATCATGAAGCATCTGCTTATAATTATTACAACTCTGGATAGAGACAATTGGACTACTATTGTGGACATTTTTGATAAAGCTAAGGTTGCTTCGAAAGATTACCAGGTAGAGATAGTATTGACCGGAGATTCCGGAATAATAGCGGCGGCACCGGAAGCTACTGCTGCATTAGGTGAATGGCGTTTATCAAAAATATATGAATCCATGAGATCTGCAAAATCATCTGGTATAAAAATAAGCATTTGTGAACGGGCCATAGAATGGTGTGGTGTTAACAATAAGATTATCCCTGAAATAGATAGTATATTGAGTAGCTCATCCATTTTAGGGCGGGCGACCGCAAACACGTATGTTACTTATTTTTGATTGAATCGTGATTAAGCTTTTGTGTGCATTATATCTGAACATACCGTGCCACATGTATTTCGCGAGCATTTGACCTATTTTTGGCCGCCATCGATACAAGCTATTGTAACTGCGGCAGTAGATCCGTGAACTGTTTCTGGCTTATAAGACCGGTTATGAGGCCCAATTTCCCCTCCTTGGTCATATAAATAACATCTGGAAGGTCGTTGACACCTATTTTTTGTAAAAAGTCATCATTATTTTCTATTTTTTTTGTTAATTCGATTGTTTTATGAGACGCCAATCCTATTGCGACTATCGCACGCGGCAGGTGGGCTGGCTTGCCGGTTTTCATGCTATCACCAATCCGCTGTTCGACTCTCTGTAATTTTTCCACGGGATCTTTCGCCTGCAAAATGGCGACTGCCTCCGGCATGCTGCTAGGTTTTATCATGGCAACTGGAACATAGCGAACCGTTAGTTTCCCTTCATTAATGAGGGGTGCTTCTGTGGTATATATAAGGTGGCAAACTGGACAGTTCGTATCCGTAAAGTCGTATATTATTGGTCCATGACTACCTTTCTGGATAAAGGTTAATTGTTTCCCCATCTGGTCCCAAAGCTCGCGATTCGTCATTTTTGCTTGCGCGGAAGTAATATCTGATGATGCCGTAGTGTGCGCAGAACTTTTCTGTAGATCGGATTCTGATGATGTTTTCTTCGCGCAAGCGAAGAGGAGCATTGCAACGCCAAACATCAAGAATAGTCGAGCAATAAATACAAGCAGGGTTCTAACCATTTTCATTCCTGTTATCGATTGTCAAAGGAATAATGTAAATTTTCGGTAGCGGTTTGCAGGAAGGGGGCAATATTGTTAGGCTAACGTGGTATAAAACAGATTATTTCTCACTATAGACGCACACAATTATTAGAAGATCATATACTATTTCCAGATAGCGAATCACGTGACATATTTCATTGGTAACAACAAAATAACATTATATGATTAATTGTGCGCTCCATTATCATGTTAAGTAGTTGAGTATACTTTAACAGATCTTTTTCCGCAAAAAGAAGGTGCTCCTATACAGGTAACTCCAGAGGAGGTGTTTTTCACCGTGTTTCGGGCTTCCTTCTTTGCACAGGCGGAGGCAAACAAAACGATACCAATCATGATCAGTACTCTCATTGGTGTGGATTGTGTAAGTGATGTTGTTGGCATGCCTATGTCCTTCTAGAGAAAGAGTAAATACACAATAATTGGCTTTCCAGGCCATTTGCTGATGCCGCCTGCGGACTAGAGAATTAAGGCTATCAAAAAATTCGCGTGCGCCCAAGTAGCCAATGAATGAGTTTGTGATAGACCAACGATGCTCCGAGGGTCATTTTTCTTATGTTCTCCATCGAGCCCCTTCCTACCCGTGCTCTACAGAACTCTCTCACATGTACGCATATAGTTTGTGAAGGTTTAAAGTAGGTATTATGCGGAGGGTTGACAAGAATGTCGATAGTGGAGGACGTTTTGTCTACCCTTGCCTCGGCGTAGATGGCCCTGGTCCAATGGCATGATCCCCACGGTCGGTTTATTTCCTGCCACCATCGCGGAAAACTGAACTTGGAATATTGCGTCTTCTATCTCACCAGTGAAGCTCTCCATTATGGATAACGTATCTCCTAATCCGATACGCCTTTGCTCCGTTGGATACTTCTGCGCTTTCCAACGCTCAATCGCTTAGACAACCCACCAAGACGGATATACCGCGAGGTGTATCCTGTGCCGTGCCTGCGTATCTGGGTTATGTGAATGCCTGCAAACGAATATCGGGATCATGGTCGCGCTCAGCAGTCGTTTGGGTGGGATTCGCGTTTGTCGAGTGGCCGTAGCATGGCAAGGCGTGCTTCCAGGGACTTGACCATCGCGGCGAATTGTGGGAAAATTTCCCACAATATCATATCGCGGCGAGGAGTTGCTCCCTGTCGTTTGTTAATAAACATCTTTTTGAAAGGAGCACACCATGTACCCAGGCAAATACATCGTATCCATCATGTTGGCACTCGGTCTGACGGCCCCGATCACGTCTTGGGCCGGAGGGATGCTGCTGCATCTCAGGAACCAGGCCGAACACTCTCCCACTGCCTTGCAGCAATTGAAACAGCAGGCCTACACCGGGAACCGGATTGCCCAGTATTATCTGGGGGCCCTCTATGACCCGGGCCTGAAACTCGGACGCGTAGAACCCGCCAACTGGAATCAGGCGCTTTACTGGTATCAGAATGCCGCCCTGTCGAAAAATGATCCGATCACCTGCTATCCCAATAAGGCCGTGGCTCATACACCTGCCCAGATGACCGCCTGGTGGCGCACAGAGGCGGAGGAAAACCTGAAGGGTAACGACAACGACAACGGACATTGCTAGAAACACCGGATCTTCTGAACCTTCCGATAAAGCGGTTCAGCACTCGGATCTGATCGGAAGTTTCAGGCTTCTATTCGGGCTGGCGATAATCCGATCGTGTAGGTTGGGTTTGAAGAGAATATCGCGCTGGCATGGAGGCTTTGCCCCGTTAAGAAAACCAACGCAGAAACGCTGCGGCAGTGAGGGCGGTGATACCTAGACCGAAGTCCAAACCCAAGATCCGGCGCAGCGTCGTTCTAGACCACCCACGTTCAAAGCGTAGGTAGACCACCCCGAGGATGATGCCTATGGCCGCGCAAGCCATTTTGAGAAACAGGGCTGCCAAGGCGATCCCATGAATGTCGGGCAAGCGGCCATCATAGAAATAGCTGGTAGCCCCAAAGAGGATACCGGTTACCCCCTGGCTTATCCATCCCAAAGTGATAACCCACACCAGCACTTTCTGCACACCAGAAGGACGGCGCGCCAGCAGAAACGCCGCCGCCCCCCCACCTACGATAGCCACGGCTCCCAGGTTGTGCAACGCTTGGATGCAAGCATAGAGCAGTAGTTGGGAGCTGAAGAAAAAACCCGACATTTTATTTGACCGTAACCATAATGCACCGGTTGACCCCGATGAGAACATGGGCCGCGGTAGCTTCTTTGATGCAAATCGCATGGATACCAGGCGCCAACGTGCCTATGGTGAAATTTCCTTTCAACTCATGGCTTAAGCCAGCCATACGGTTGTCGACATAAACATGGATATGGTTGCCGTGGGGAGCCAAGGTAGCATCATAGGATAAGACTACGGGGGTATCGGCGCTGAGCTGTGTCCCATTGGCGGGGGCAAGAATCTTGATGTATTTTTCCCCGGATGCCGTAGTGTCGTTTCCTTCAACCGCTTTGCCCATATTGTTCGTGGCTGGCTGCACTGGGCGTTCAGCCGCCGCGGCGACCGGCGTCATTGCCGAGCCTAGCGTTGCGGCGGCAAGTATCCATAGGATGTGAGAACCGTTTGTATTCATAAAACACCTCCAGTGCCACTAAACCAACAATAAAATGGGGGCTGCGCTTCATCACGTCTTTCGGCCCATACTCCTCTATTTTGCATTCTAAGTATAGCCATAATATGGACGCATTTAGTTTTTTAGGCAGACGCTTTTTTCACTTGTCGGTTCTCAGTCGCTGAGATCAGGCGGTATGTATTATTGATCTCGTGGTTCCCAGCCGAGTAAAACCGATGGGTTGGTCTTAGCGCGTCCCGCATGATGCGATTGAACACGCCATCAAAGTTTTCGCCTTGTCTTTCCAACACATGTTTCCGATCTTGGCAGGGGAGGCATCGTCTGATGCATCGAGCGTTCCGTCAAGATCTGGATCTTGGTGGATACGGGGTAGTGTCCACAGCCATTTCTGTGGGGATATGACACTTCTCAGAATAGACGGCAGATAGAACGCCCTTGTTTTGGTTTTATCATCAGTGCCGTTGCAGAGTTAGATGCTGGCTGACCAGGAACAAGCAACAAAGTTTTCCATGGCAAACCGTGGGCCGGCCAGGGAACAACAGCGACAAAACGAACCAATATTAATACACAATTACTTATTGATTAATTGCTTAGTCAACATGAACATATCCATGACGATGGCGAGCCAGCTGATATCTCGCAGGACGACTCTTGCTGTAATAGTTGTTTTCTTGCATCATACACATTACCTTGTGACCCATAGTCTGACGAAGATTTTGAAATGAGAAGCATATTTATAGTAATTTTTGCTATGCTGGGCGGCGGCGTAGGTTACCTTCTTCGCCCAGCAGTCCCACTCATCGGACAACTACCTTTCAATATCGTCATGGCGGATGGGAAAAATCTTCACGGGTTGGCGCGCCTCGCGCAGCCTTATGCACAACAGTCTTTGGAGTGTGTGATAGCTGGTGCCTTGGTTGGCGGCATGCTTGGGTTGATTACTGCGTACCTCTATAATTTGATACAAGCGGGTGGAGCGGATGGTGACAGGCATCCACGTACTCCGCCGGGGTCGTAAACATAAATATATCGCTTTGAGTGGGTTTGTAGATGTGGCATGCGGTTGAAGTAGCGGTTCCGTATTAATCAGCCCAGACATCCATCGGAGCAGTCAGCTAGTGGGGTGCATTTATATCATACCGGTCGCGCTCTTCCAGAGGCCTCCGCCACATGCTCATATACCGAAAGCGTTATTGCAAGGGTAGAATGCCCAAGCCAGGTTTTCACCACTGCAACCGGAATACCCGCACGAAGTTGGCGCGTCGCGAACGTGTGGCGCAATACATGTGGACCCTTGTTCCGTTTTACTAAGCCCAAACTCGCAAAAGTCGTGGACACGATGTAATACACGCCACTGCGTGAGAGGGCCCCACCCATTGCATCGCAAAACACCAGCGCCGGCGAGCCCGTACATCGCTTTTGCACGCGCAAGAAAGTTTCTCTGGCTTCGAGAAAGAGCAGCAATTCCTGCTGGATGACGGGTCCAAGCGGCACCTCTCGTTCCCGGTCCCCCTTGCCAATCACTCGAATCACCGGTATGTCCGAATCTAAATGTAAATCCGCCACCCGCAATTGAATGGCCTCGTGCTCGCGAAGTCCAGTGAAGTAAAGCAATCGAGCGATCTGTCGGGCACGCAGTGTTTGAAAAGACAGAGGGGTGTCTAGCCCTAACACCTGAGTAACTTCCAGAAAACGTTGTTCTTCATCCTCGAATAGAATTACCGGCAACCGTTTTTGTATTCGTGCAGACGATCTTCTGGCGCGCCTGTCGCTAATTACCCCGCGGGATGGATTGTCTTCGATAGCGCCATATTCTACAAGACCATCAAAAAATCTAGTAAGTGCTGATAATGCCGTATTTGTGGTACTTATACTCCAGTTTCTGTCTTTCTTTACTTTATCAAAATATGCGTTTATTACGTTTCTTGTCACATCATTCCAAGAAATCGCGTTTTCTGAAATCCAAGTGTGAAATATTGATATATGCCAAAAATACACGTTTATCGACCCTTCGGAGAGATCGCCGAGTATCTGTAGAATATCGCTGTCGTCCAAGTTTTCAAGATTCATGAGTTCTCGCGATGATCACAACCAGTGACAGGCACCAATCCTAGCAGTATCACGAAAATCGACCTCTCCGGGAGGGGTGGCATGCCAAGATCTTTGCCGGTGGACATAACACTAGACAAAATAGCATATTTTGTCTAGTAGCATTGGTGGCAACCCGTGATGGCAACTTCTTACGCCATTGACACAGCAGCAAACAGCGGGAAATATTTTATACAGTAAGAATTCTTTATAATAGATATGGCTCGTATGTGATACTATACTGACACATCCACGGGAATAGATGGAGAGCATGTTATGCAATCAAACAGGAGCAACACGGACGAAGCAACAAATGCACCACAATCTTCAGAAGTCCGAGAACAGATGGAATACGGAATAATCCCGGAATCTCCGATGAAAAATAGAAAAGTCACAACGGTAATCAGTGGTGAAGAGTACATAGATTACGTGGTTCTCTGTGAAATTATTGATTTTGGGAAAAAGCTTTCAGCCAGAGACATTGATGATCGCATGGTACGTCTGGCCCTACGCTTGCTCAAGCATGAGGTTGATCAGCTTCGTAAAAAAACAGGAAGAATCTTTATTGCCGCCAGAGACGTGGAGAAAAGGCATGAAACCTTAAAGTAGAGAGCGACCGTCACTGTAATGACGATTATCGGTGTAGCATTATTCCAGTGAGTCTTACGTTGGTGTCAACCACGCCACACAAGATATTGTACGGTTGTCAACGAAACATATGAAAGCCCACAATGTCGATCCGACGGGATTATTCCGTGTCCCGCCAGTCACTGAAAGAGGCTTTTTGACAGGAAACACGCCGTGCATTTGTCTGGATACACGGTATCCATCATGTTGGTGCTCGGTCTGATGGCCCTGATCATAATCTTAGGCTTGGAGGGGACACTGCCAATCTCGGGAGTCTGGCCAGGCTCTGATGTGGATCAGAGACAAATGTGGCCGTAAGGCAATTAAACATTCTTTGAACCCAGGCCTGATATGATACCAATATCTTTGTTCTTCATTTTACATGCGGCAGGGGGAGTTCCTGTTATCTCTCGAGATTGGCGGTGGTCAGCGTGCTCCTTGACAGATGCGCCGCACCCCCTCTTCAGAGCGCTTCTTCTAACGGTCTACTCAAAACACCGCGCAATGCCTCTCGTATAATCAACTGATGACAAATTTTACCAGGATATTAATTATCCAGTTACTTAATGTTCGCTCCATTTCCGGAAGATGACCAAGGGTGGCAAAACAATCTACCAATTACCATCGATTAGCGGTTCTTGTCCCCTCTTAAAAACCATTGCGGCCTGCGGACAAACTGACCTATTCTGGTAAATAAAATATGGGCCGCTACTTTAAAATTTGGAGGAATACGGGTTACTCTGGCAATAAAGTGGCCAAATATGACCATAGCTAGGGCTGGAATACAAAAGAACGCAATGACCCCCCATTCCCACAGCAATGGAAACGTTTTGTTGCTGGATGGTGTGGCTTGCTCCACTAGTGATGGGGGTTGCCATTCCTTCTGTTCATTGACATCTGTTCTGGCAGGTAACAGCCTGCCGTGCCTGCCGGCACGTGTTTCTGAGAGCATTCGAGCAACGTTGGTGATGTTCTCTAAATCCATGTAGGTGGTGGTTACCGGCCATCCCCGCCATACCTTGATTTCCATATCGCCGCTTTCTTTCCAGCGTGCCGTGACAGGGCCGTGCTCCACGTCGCCAATTATGCTGCTGGGCTGTCCATATTTGTACTCAACCATGGTGATAATATTCTGGACCTGTCTGGTATCATTGAAGCTGGGGAACTTGTACTCGGCGACGGCGAAACGGTTGTGTTTGGTATATTTAACAGAAAACATGCTCGCCCCTTGTAGTTGGGGTAACTGCCCGTTTAACCGGTAGGTGTCGAACCATTGCTGGGGGCCGTTCGGAATAAGGGGGAGCCCTGCTTTCTGTAAAGCGGGAGTCAGGGTGGCGCGCGTCGCGCCTTGTAAAGGAACACCGAAGAGCATGAGCGGTACGGCCATCGCGCCTCCGGCCCAGATCCATAGCAATACGGCCACGATGAAACGACCCACTATCACTGCTTCCCCTCCGCCCGCCGATATATCCGCATGATCCACACCCACGAAGTAGCACCCATACCATTCACGCCCTGCATTATAATCCTAACACCTTCATTGAAGGCAACTTGGTGAGATCTCCGTTGCATCTCCTGCAACACCAGATTTACGGTAGACCAGGCAGTTACAGTGGCGGATCGGCAAATGTCCAATTCCCATGGGAGTGCCACATGGAACGAAAAGCTCTACGGTACGGCGGGATGAACGAGACGACTACCATGGAGGGGACTGCTGATCTATCCACACGAAGAGTCGGGGTTGTCCACCCTGGTTTCGGGGTATTGGACGATCTCGCGAAAACTGCGGATGTCTCCTTGGCCTTAAAATCGCGCTGAATCAGAAGAATGATCAGCCACTCAGGGCATCTAGATGGCCCGTATGGATTCTTGTCATGGGATTCTGTGGATTGGGGATCATGGAAAATGATGCGCGGGGTGTAATTCCTTCGGTTGTTGAGAGATCGTCTAGTGAATCCAGTGTGAACCGGTTGATATCACGGATTCATCTATGCCACAAAGCGTAATCTGGAATGGGGGCAGGGGAAATGCTCCCCGCTGTATGTTGCATATCGGTTAATATGTTTTTTTCGTAGTTTGAGATTGATTCACGATCCTCACACACTACGATACCGGTAGTAATACTCCTGGAGATAACCGCATGTATAGGACACTGATGCAATACTCTGATCAAGACGATCTCATCCTCTTCTGACAGTCGTAGCGGCAGTTTCAATACGACATCAGCACGTTCTATACGAACCTGACTTGTGCCATTTACGCTCATGCTGAGCGTTATAAGGCAACATGGTTTCAGGTGTCTGCGCTCTAGAAACCTCAAGGCCAACTCGGCTAAACATTGACCAAAGGCTATGTTTAGCATATGCAATGGAGTGAATTGTGTATCGCTCAGAGCAAACCCAGAAACTATATTTTTAGCACCTTCAATCTGGCATGCCATAGTGGCATTATCTTTATCCCTAAAAAAATGAATTACAATCTCTCTATTCATTACATGCCCCTAGTCTCACATGAAATAAATGCATCAAACCAGCGCAGTAAACACTATAAAGGTAATAACAGATCCAACCATCTCTATCCTCCATGACATCCATTAAATAGGAACACCACAGAGTTTCTCCATGAGGTCGCCTATTTGAGATGGTTCCATATCTCCTGGACAGGCCATTTCCTGCCGTGACAATCGTTGAAACACCCGTACCACCTCACCCACAATGATGATTGCCGGGCTACCGAGATTGGCCTGATGAATTACGTCGGAAAAACAATTTAATTGAGTGCACACATAGCGCTGCTGTGGCAAGGTCGCCCAATGTGCCGCGAGAACCGGTGTATCCGGATGCCGTCCACCGGCGATTAAGCCGTCCTGAATCTCGACCATTCGTGTTAGCCCCATATAAATCACCAGTGTATCCGCAGATTTTGCGAGATGAACCCAGTCTATCGCTTCCCCTTTCCGAGCTTCATGTCCTGTTACGAACAGGACGGATTGACTGATCGTACGGTATGTGAGGGGCACGCCGACACAGGCTGCGGCCGCCACACCGCTGGTAATGCCGGGCACCACTTCATAGTTGATGCCAGCCATCCACATGGCTAGGCACTCTTCCCCACCACG
>JAJYPA010000206.1 GCA_021795795.1 Pseudomonadota bacterium
CATTCAGCGATCAATTCTGGCTCCAGAAATTTACTCGACGCTCGGAAAAGAGCGTTTGGTCGAAAATAAACCGGGATAAAGCGCTGGCTCTGATCAAAGCAAAGAAAATGAAACCTGCCGGGCTCAACGAGATTGAGCGCGCAAAGCTCGACGGGCGATGGGACGCTGCATATGACTCATCCAGCAAAATAACTGTACCAAGCGATTTTCAGTCTGCTTTGGATGGCAATGCGCGTGCTAAGGCGTTCTTCGGAACGCTCGACAGTCGGAATCGGTACACTGTTCTGTTCAGGATTCAAACTGCCAAGAAGGCCGAAACGCGCGCAACGAGAATTTCACAGTTCGTACTAATGCTGGAACGGCACGAGAAGGTGCATTCATGACCAATTTAAGCACTCTTATGGCAAGGCGCTCAACCCTGCGGTGCAGGGGGCGCAGCGCGATAAAGCCGCGCAGCGCCCCTGACCTTGAACGTTGGGCCGATCGTTGAAGATGGATCAGGAGATCGAGCATGTCAGGGTCCCAGACGAAATTCGGTTCGTAGCGAGCCGCATCTGCGAGACCTTTCCGAAGCGAGCAAAACTCGATCCCAGCGGCGAGGTGTCCATTGGTGAATTGTCCCCTGAGGAGGATCTCGCTGGCGCATTTGTCCAGCTTTCTGGTTATGTGGACGAGATAATTGACAATATAAACACGGTAATCTCTGATCTCGGCCTGCTTGCCGATTCCTCAAGGGCCTTCGGAGATAATCACCCGTTCAGGAGATACAAGCTTCTGGTTCGCCTTTTCTACTACGAATTCGGTCGCTTTGAAGACGCCTTCGGCTATTACACGCTGTGGTTGAATCACCATAAAATATTAGATAAAAAGCAACGAAAATCTTTAATGGAAGATTTTCATAATGAGCAGAAACCCTTGATTGTTGCACGCAATATTTGCCTGCATGACGACCCCACTTGGAAACCCGATACAAGTCCGGAAATTAGAATCTTGGAGGGCCTGGATATGTTCGGCCTCTTGGCAAAGGATAAAGACGGAAAGACGCTAGAGTGGGACCCTCACTTAGCGCCACTTTGCAATGCACGCGTCAGTCAGTTCTATCAATTCGCCTCCAACATGCGAACGACTTGGAACATGCTGTTTTCTAACGCTGCGGAGGAATTCATCAAGGCTGGCAAGCTAAAAAGGGTTAACTGCACCTTTAAGCCAAAAAACTTAGTGCGCCGGAGAAACCGTGGACATGATCCTGGCAGTCTGTAATCGGCCCAACAATGAGTTCCACTCCGACGTCCCAGCCGCAGCTTCGCGACATCAGGGCCGCGGGTGAACTCGGGCGTTGGGTATCATGCTCGGCACGTCACACGCTTTAGATAATGGAATTAATGTCGAATGATTGAGTATCGCGAGAACCAGCCACTTGAGCCTGTCGAAATTGCTCGTGTCTTCGAGGCATCGGGCATTAGCAGACCAACGAAGGATATTCCGCGCATCGCGCAAATGTTTGCGAACGCAAACGTTGTCATTTCAGCATGGGACGGAACCCGCTTAATTGGCGTAAGTCGGGCGCTCACGGACTACAGCTATTGCTGTTACCTCTCCGATCTTGCAGTTGACGCCGCTTATCAGAAGCATGGCATCGGCCGGGAGCTAATTCGACGTACCCAGTCTATTATTGGAGACGAAGTATCCCTTATCCTGATGTCCGCGCCCAGTGCGATGGCCTATTACCCAAAGGTCGGTTTTGCGTTGGCAGACAACGCCTATATCATTCGGCGGAAGCGTTAATGACGCCCAACCCTACATTCGAGTGGGACTGCGCAAAAGCGCGTAGCCCCTCAATTTTACGTTAGACCCTGCAATGAACATTCGTCGTCTCGCGCCGTCCGATGCTGATGCCTTCCACGCTCTGCGTTTGGCGGCGTTACAGAACGAACCATCGGCCTTCGGATCGAGCTACGAAGAAGAGAAAGACTTTCCTCGTATAACCGTTGAGTCGCGCCTTGTCGAAAACACGGATCGCGGAGTATTCGGAGCATTCGAAGGGGATAAACTCATTGGCCTCGTCGCCCTCGGCCGCGAGAGCAGGATCAAGCTCGCGCACAAGGCGATGATCTGGGGAATGTATGTTTCGCCGGAGTCCAGAGGCAAAGGTATCGGCCGCGCTCTCTTGCTTCAGGTTCTTGCACTGGCGCGCAGCGTCCCCGGCATTTTGCAGGTCAACCTCTGCGTCAACGCCTCGAACGCTCCCGCCCTTCGCCTCTACGAATCCGTAGGCTTCAAGGCCTTTGGCCAGGAACCCGGCGCTATGCTTGTAGGCGGCGCGCTCTACGATGAAGTTCACATGTACCTCCAACTGCGCAGCGGGGTCTAACACCTCGCTCAAGCGGAGCGCCAACGGCAGGCCACCAGACCCGGGCGGCGGTACGCGGTACATTTTCGCCAGCCCGGGCCTGGCGTCCTGCCGCCGGCGCCCGGTTAGCTCGAAGGTTGGGCGGCATGGAGGAAGAAATGGCAAGCAATAAAATGTGGGATGCGCCGGACATCGTACCTACGATCACCTATACCGATTTGGCTCGCGCCATCGAGTGGCTTGAGCGCGTGTTCGGGTTTCGCGAGCGCCACGAGGCGCGTCTGAACTGGCCCGGAGGGGGCATGACCTGGTTCGAGGTGGGGGACAGCCTGTTCAACATAGCCACGCCGGATGAAGTCTGGCGGCAAAAACCCGACACGCCGGGCCTGATGATGAAGGTTTATGTTCAAGATGTCGACGAACACTTCGCACGTGCGAAGGCCGAGGGAGCGACAATAGTCTCTGAGCCAGAAGACGGATTCTGGGGCGGTCGAATCTACCGCGCGTTGGATCACGAAGGGCATCAATGGGAGATTTCGCAGCGCGGCCGGGATCTCGCGGCGAATCGCTGGCAACTGCCCCCCGGGGTGACACGCGGGGTACTCAAGTGACAAAGCCGCCCAACCCGGCGCTCAAGCGGACCTCGCTGACGCTCGGCCGCTTAGCTTTGCGTTAGGAGTTTGCATGGAACTAAACCGTGGTCTCCTTAAAGACGCAACCGAAAACGGCCTGATCAATGAGCAGCAGGCGGAGCAGCTTTGGAAATTCCTGAGTGAACGAGGAAAGGACACGCCGAGTTTCCGTTTCACACACGTTCTTTACTATCTCGGCGGATTGATCGCCATTGGTGCAATGAGCTTGTTCATGACGCTCGGGTGGGAACGCTTCGGCGGCTGGGGATTATTTTTCATCGCGCTTGCCTATGCCGGCGCTGGCCTGTGGCTCACGGAGTTTTTTCTGAACCGCAGCCGCTTGCCAATTCCCGCGGGCATCACGGCGACCTTTGTTGTCGTCCTCACACCCTTGGCGGTCTATGGCTTGCAAGCCGCACTGGGCTGGTGGGCCGAAGGGAAAGTTTTTCGTGAGTACCACACGCTCATTGACTGGCGGTGGATGTTTATGGAATTCGCCACGCTTGCGAGTGGCGCGGTCATGCTGTGGCGCTACCGCCTGCCATTCTTGGTCATGCCCATAACGGTAACACTCTGGTACATGAGCATGGACTTGACTCCCTTTCTTTTCGGCGACGCCGACTTGATGTGGGAGTTACGAAAATTCGTATCGCTGTGGTTTGGCCTGCTCATCGTACTGCTAGCTTTCTGGGTGGACATTCGGACCCGGCATGACAAGGATTATGCATTTTGGCTCTATTTGTTTGGCGTTATTGCATTCTGGGGCGGTTTGTCGATGATGCATTCAGACAGTGAACTTAACAAATTCATCTATCTGTGTATCAACCTCATCATGATTGTTGTGGGTGCCATGCTTTCGCGCAGGGTCTTCGCAGTGTTCGGTGGTCTAGGCGCAGCGGGCTACCTTGGACATTTGGCCTACGATGTATTCAAGGACAGCATGATGTTCCCGTTCGTCCTGACAATCATTGGCCTTGGAGTTATCTATCTCGGCATTATCTGGCAACGACACGAGGAAATGATCAGTAGCAAGCTCCGAGGATTGCTCCCTCTGCCCGTGAGAGAACTCATTGAGAGAAGGCATTGATCCGTGCAATCGTGCCACGACACAACTCCTAACCTTGCGCTCCACACGGACGCACCAAAAGCGGCGCTTCGCTTGCTTTTGGTGCGCCGGTGAGCTTGAACGTTGGGCGTCAAAGCCGTGACACTTAGGTTCTTCTACGACATCCCGGTCTATCGTCTCCCAGAGGAGAGGTATTACCGTGAGCGTGACGACCACATTGACTCGATTGTATTTCCCAAGAATTCGCCGTTTAGCGATTCAATGCGTGCAAAAGAGGCGGCCGACCCAAACCACTACGCTGCAATCCGAGATCACCTCCAACGTTCCTATGGCGGATGCTGGATCTTCAATGAAATCATCGGGTACATCCGGCTCCACTTTCTTGGCTCGCAAATTCGCGGCGAGTATTTCGGCGTCAAGAAGAAGCGCATCGTTCGCACAAGAACGAAAACCATCGAGTACCTCTCGTGGAAGTTAGCCCCGGAGATAAACATTCCGCATCCCTATACAAACAAGGGTATCTATGGCGCGATACTTGAGTACCTTGCAGCTTGCAGAAAAGAGCTTCCTGGCCGTTACGTCGACACTGAGCGTTTCGAGGTAATTGGCAAGCACGTGGACTGGCGCGGCCTACTTGAATCCAATGACGCCCAACCCGGCAGTCAGCAGGACGCTGCGCGATGAAGCCGCGCAGCGCCTGTTACTTTGAACGTTGGGCTGCGAAAATGACAATGTATCGATTGGCAGTAATCGTATCGGCAGTACTTGTCTTGGGCTGTCAGGCTCTCACGCCAAAGGAGGAGCAAATGCAGATGCATGGAAATGTGCAACATCTCAATCCGGCGGGCTTGCACAAGAATCCCGCATATACGCAGGCTATTGTTGTCAGCGGCAATGCAACGACAATCTATGTTGGTGGCCAGAATGCTGTGGATGCTTCTGGCAACATCGTCGGCAAGGGCGACCTCAGAGCGCAAACGGAAAAAGCGCTTCGGAATATAGAAACAGCTTTGGAGGCAGGCGGGGCCGGACTTCAACACATCGTAAAGTGGAACGTCTATATCCTGCAGGGACAATCGGCCCAAGTCGGATTCGAGGCATTTCAAAAAGTGTGGGGTCAACGTCCGAATCCACCCGTCATTAGCGGTATCTTTGTGTCTGCATTGGCACACCCCGATTTTCTTGTAGAGATTGATGCCATTGCCGTGGTTCCGCAGAAGTAAGAAGCCCAACTCTGCGTATATGGACTCCCCCCAAAAGCAAGAAACCTGATCGATAGTGGTGGCTGGTCGGAATTGCGTGCAGTCGTATATCCGGCATCTTGAATGGGTTCTGTGTGACCCGTGCCGACATGGAATCTGCTCACGGCGCGCCAATCGTTACAAGCGGCAGCCTGGGTGCCGGAAGTGTTACCGGCGTCAGTCCGTGATGATGCAATCGTTTGAGCCATGATGGGCGATTGGGCTGGGAGAAATGGACGAGACCCCTTTGCACATTGCCGTAACTCAACGCAACATCCCTATGATTCAAGCGCTACTCAAAGCGGGGGCTCGCGATAACATTCGGTGTGAGTTTGGGGACAATGCGAGAGAGCGGGCAATTGCGGCCAGCAAAGATCTGGAGAAGCAGTTCAACAATGCCGATGGCACCTAATTAACGTTAAGGGTTTGTGTGGGCAAATCGCTTTCTGAGCAATATGTCGAGCGCGAAGCCAAACGCACAGAAGAGGCAGTCTCTGCCAAGGGCGAAGCTGGCTAACCCGGCAGTCCACACGGACTGCTGCGCGATAAAGCCGCGCAGCGCCGGTGACTTACTTCTACGTTAGCAACTGGTGAAAGAGGTTTCTGAATGAATACATTTCACGGCGGATGTTTATGTAATGCTGTGCGTTACGAAACGACTTCTGAACCATTGAATCAGAGGGTATGTCACTGTAGAGAATGCCAGAAAGCAATCGGCGCTACTTTCAACGCTCGCGTATTAATGCGTATTGAAGATGTTGCTATCACTGGCCCGATTAGCATATTTCACTCATCAGTGACTCTTGAGCGAGGCTTTTGTTCGCGTTGTGGTTCAACCATCTTTTCGCGACGAGCTTCTGCTGGAGTCATCGGATTGACAGTTGGCAGCCTCGACGATCCATCACTTTTCAGGCCGGATATGCACTTTTGGGTATCATCCAAGCAACCTTGGTTAGAAATCGCAGATGATCTACCTCAATATCCCGAAAATCCGCCATCTTCTGGTTATTAACTTCATGCGCCTTTACAGCAATTGGCCTAACAAGGCAAATCAATTCGGACGCAATACTAGCTGGCGCTCGCATTGCGCCGGTTATTCGCGGCGTTGGGCCTCACAATAAATGCATACCCCATCGCCGCGAACCAGAAGAATCACGCGCTGGATTCTTCGCCAATGGAGTCGCCTCTGAGCTGACGTGTTGGGCGCCGGGAGAGTAGCGATGGCACGGAACGCAATCCACGAAGGTACGCGATGACGCATCAAAAGAAGCTTCATCTTGTAACGAAAAAGGCGAAAGGAGTTCTCAAATGACTGCTACCAAATTTTTTCTGGAGGCGATTCTTGGCGCGTCTCTGCTTTTCAGCCACGGCGCCCAGGCCATCGAGCATACGCCGGCGGGGGAAAATACCGCTTCGCAAGTTGCAGCGGCTTCCGGAGAGAAACCCGAACTGATCAAGCGCGGGAAGTATGTGGCCGTTCTGGGGGACTGCATCGCCTGCCACACCGCACCCAATGGAAAATTGATGTCCGGCGGATTGGAACTCAAGACACCAATGGGCTCGGTTTATTCCACCAATATCACTCCTGATGCCCAAACGGGCATTGGCCGGTATTCCTTCGCTCAATTCGACCGCGCCATGCGCAAGGGAGTCGCCGCCGACGGGCGCAATCTGTACCCCGCCATGCCCTACCCGTCCTACGCCAAGATGACAGACGGAGACATGCACGCGTTGTACGCTTATCTCATGCGGGGAGTCGCGCCGGTCAACCAGCCCAACAAGCTTGCGAAGATGTCCTGGCCGTTCAGTATGCGTTGGGGCTTATCACTCTGGAACTGGGCGTTCCTTGATGACACACCTTTCAAGCCGGATGCAACCCGGGATGCCGTGTGGAACCGCGGTGCCTATCTGGCACAGGGACTGGGACATTGCGGTGCCTGCCACACGCCGCGCGGCATTGCCTTTCAAGAAAAAGCCATGACTCAGGAGGGGGCTAAAGGCAAATTCTATCTTGCGGGCGAAACGGTAGAGGGCTGGCGGGCACTCAGCCTGCGCAACCTATGGACAGCGGAAGATACGGTTGCGCTGCTGAAGACGGGACAGAATCGCTACGGCAGCATTTCCGGCAGCATGGTCGAGGTGATCCACCACAGCACGCAGCACTTCAGCGATGCTGATTTGACGGCCATCGCCACCTATCTGAAATCGCTGCCGCCGGGCAAGGACGAGTTGCCCCCGCCCGCCGTGCCGGCCAAGGTCGCCGCATCGGCAATCCCGGCCGGGCTTTTCTCCACGCGGGGCGGGTTGGGATATGTGCAGTTCTGTACCGATTGCCATCGTCTGGATGGCGCCGGCGTAAAAGGAATCTTCCCGTCGTTGGTGCGGAACCCTTCTATAGTATCGCCTGACCCGGCGACACTTCTTCATATTTCCCTGACGGGTTGGAAAACAGCGCAAACGGCGGCGCATCCGCGCGTATACACCATGCCGGGCTTTAGCCGGCTGTCCGATCAGGAATTGGCTGAAATCCTGAGCTTCGTGCGCGAAAGTTGGGGCAACAACGCGGGGCCGATCAACGCTTCCCAGATTAAAAAATATCGCGCGCAACTCGCCCCCAAGGACACCGATTCGTCCCGATTCGAAACGCCGCGTTTGGCGAATATGCTGAGGGAGCCCAATGCCGGGCAGTTGGTCCGTGGTATGCGTCTGCATCTTGAAACCAGGGCATTGCTGCCGCAGAACGTCGGCAATGCATTGAATTGCACAAGCTGCCATCTCAATGCAGGCACCGTGGCGGGGGGTTCGCCTTTCGTGGGTGTGTCTGCCTTCTTTCCGGGCTACGCCTCGCGTGCAGGACGGATCATCACACTCGAGGACCGGATCAATGGCTGCTTCCTGCGCTCAATGAACGGCAAGCCGCTGCCGGTGAAATCCGTGGACATGCAGGCGATGGTGGCCTATTTCAATTGGATGAAAGGGAAAACCAGGCCAGAGGATAAAGTCGCCGGCCGCGGCGTGGGCAAGATCGATATGGCGATAAAACCGGATGTCGAAAACGGCAAGAATATCTATTCGGCACAGTGTGCGGTGTGCCACGGCAAGGAAGGTGAAGGCCTGAAACAGGCGGACGGTCGTTACGTCTATCCTCCTCTGTGGGGAGACAATTCATTCAACATCGGCGCAGGCATGGCCCGCACGTACACAGCGGCGGCATTTGTAAAGCGGAACATGCCGATAGGATTCCACGAAAAGTTTCCGTTGGGACAAGGCGGCCTTTCCGATCAGGAGGCCGTCGACGTGGCAGAGTATTTCTCGCATCAGCCACGCCCGGATTTCCAGGCCAAAGTGAAGGATTGGCCGAAGGATAAAAAACCGCAAGACGCGCGATATTGATGAAAATGCCCGACCGCTTCCGGCGGATCGGCTGCAAGCGGCGCTTCGCACCGCGCGCGTCCGCTAAACTTCGACATTGGGCGTCATGAAGAGGATAGCGATGATTCTTGAAGTTGCATTGCTGAACGTACGGTCCGGCGAGGGTCCTGCATTTGAGCAAGCATTCGCGCAAGCTCAAGCCATCATCGCGTCGATGCCAGGCTATCTCTCCCATCAGCTCCAGCACTGCCTTGAAACCGCGAATAAGTATGTTCTGCTGGTCCAATGGCAAACGCTTGAAGATCACACGGTTGGATTTCGTCAGTCGCCTCAGTATCAAGAATGGGAGCGGCTCCTTCACCACTTCTATGAGCCGTTTCCAACGGTAGAGCACTACGAGCTGGTGCTCGCCAGTGTTGCCGCCCAACAGGAGGGCGCTCCAGCCGACGTATCTGTCGACGCTTCGCGTCGCCAGAGCCGCGGCTGAGCTTGGTCGTTGGGGTGGCTTGAGACCTGAAGCTAGTAGAGATTGGCAAAGCAGCATGGAGAGGTACGTACAATGATCGATTCAACATGGGCGCATGAGTTCGCACGGGAATGGATAGCGGCATGGAATTCCCATGACCTCGAACTCATTCTGTCGCATTATGTGGATGACTTTGAAATGGCATCGCCCCTTATCATCGAGCGCATGCAGGAACCCACCGGAAAACTGAAGGGCAAGGAGCAGATCAGGCCGTATTGGCAGAAAGGCCTCGCTGCGGTGCCACCGCTGAAATTCGAGCTACTCGACGTTTATGCGGGTGTGGACAGCATTGTGATCCATTACCGTAGCGTCCACCGCAAGATGGTTTGCGAAGCGCTATTCTTTAACGCGCAACGCAAAGTAGTGCGGGGGGCTGCCCATTATGGAGGCGCAGCCGAATAACGATGCCTGTCAGTACAGGGCGCATGCTTCCATCGCTCACGACAAATCGCGAGCATGTGGAAACGTTCAGCGCCGCTTGGCCGCGGACGCTCCAGGCTTATGCCCAACGTGTGGGGCAGGCATGGTCTACGTACAGTGAAGAACGGGGATAAAGCAGGTAGCCAATTTTTGGGGGCGCTCCGAGTTTCCGAAATGCCGTGCTATCCAAAACGTTACCTAACCTGCCAGTCGAGAGGGAGCAAACATGCCGGCATGATGGTTCGGCCCAACCATTCGCTCGAGGCGACCCTTCACGGCCTGGCACTTGGGCCGCGCGGCCGGCTGTTGCGCGCGCCGGCGCACTTTGCGCTAGAGTTCGTCGTGTAATCGATCGTTCAACCAGGGGGAGACAACATGAAAAAACAGATCGTCCGCATTTCGCCTGTCCAGACAGCCAAGGTGATGGCGCTGCTTTACTTGATCATTTCGCTGCCTTTCGCGCTCTTGATGGCGGCCTCGTTCTCGTTCGCGCCCGGCCCCAAGCCGCCCATCGCCGGGATGATGATTTTCCTGCCCGTCATCTATATGGTATTCGGATTCGTCTTCACGATCATCGGCGCCTGGATATACAACCTTGTGGCGAAGTGGGTCGGCGGCATCGAGTTCACCACCTCCGAGACCGGAAACGCCTGAGCTGCATGTGAGGCCGCGGCAGCGCACGGATGAAGCCAAGGATCAGTCTCATCACGCTCGGCGTCGAGGATCTGGCGGCGTCGCTGCGGTTTTATCGCGACGGCATGGGCCTCGCGACGCAGGGCATCATCGGCACGGAATTCGAGTCCGGGGCAGTTGTCTTTTTTGAGCTGCAGGCCAACTTCAAGCTGGCGCTCTATCCGCGGGTGAGCCTTTCGAAGGACGCCGGCCTGTCCGCTGGCGCAGCGGGTCCGGCGGCGTTCAGCCTTGGGCATAACGTATCGTCGAAAGCCGAGGTCGACGAGGTCATGGCGCAGGCCCGGCAGGCCGGGGCGGTCATCGTGAAACCTGCGCAGGCCACGTTCTGGGGCGGCTACGCGGGATATTTCCAGGACCCGGACGGCCATTTGTGGGAAGTCGCCTGGAATCCGCAATGGCCCGTCCGGGACTGAGTCGTCACGCACGCCTCGGGCTGCGCGATTTTCCGTTACGCGACACGAAGCGATTCAGGTCACGCTAGCCGGATGCAGGAAGGAAAACGTTCATGACCCGTGCGCGCATCGTTGCCCTGACGTCCGCCGCGATGCTGGCATTCGCGGGGAATTCCCTGCTCTGCCGGGTCGCGCTCAAACATACCCGCATCGATCCGGCGAGCTTCACCTCGATCCGCCTGCTCTCCGGCGCGGTAACGCTTTGGTTCGTGGCGCGCGCGCGGCGCGGCCATGCGGCGGGCCGGGGAAACTGGCTGTCCGCACTGGCCCTGTTTGCGTATGCGGCCGGCTTTTCCTTTGCCTATGTGAGCCTGCCTGCGGCCACGGGCGCGCTGCTGCTCTTTGGCGCGGTCCAGGCCACCATGATCGGCCACGGAATCCGGGCGGGCGAGCGCCTGGGGCGATGGCAGCTGGTCGGCCTGGCGCTTGCTTTCGCGGGGCTTGTCGGGTTGCTGCTGCCCGGCATGTCGGCCCCGCCGCTGCCTGGCTCCGCGTTGATGCTGGGCGCCGGGCTCGCCTGGGGCATCTATTCCTTGCGCGGCAAGGGCAAGGGGGATCCGGCCCGGGTCACGGCGGGCAATTTCCTGCGCGCCGTGCCGGTCGCGGCCGCATTGAACCTGTTCACGGTGAACGCGGCCAGTCTGGATCATGCGGGAATCGGGTACGCGGTTCTGTCGGGTGCGCTGGCGTCCGGGATCGGCTACGCGATCTGGTACACGGCCTTGCCCGCCCTGAAGGCCACCCACGCTTCGATCGTGCAACTCAGCGTTCCCGTGATCGCGGCCCTGGGGGGCATCGCCTTTCTCGGCGAAGCCCTGACCCTGCGGCTGGCGTTGGCCTCCACCGCCATTCTCGGCGGCATTGCGCTGGTCATCCTGGAGAAACAGGCTGTGCGTGGCGCCGAACGCATTGTTCCGGCGGGCCGCCCGTGATGCGCGGCATCTGAATTTCCTTCCGGCATGGACATCCGGCTAAAGCGCGTCTACGAAGCGCCGTCCGCCGAGGACGGCATGCGGGTCCTGGTCGACCGCCTGTGGCCGCGCGGGCTCTCCCGGGACAAGGCCCGCATCGATCTGTGGCTGAAGGAGCTGGCCCCCAGCACGGCGCTTCGCGCATGGTTCAATCACGAGCCCGACAAATGGGAGGAATTCAAGCGGCGCTATCTGCTCGAATTGCAGCAGCAGCCGGACGCATCGGCCCATGCGATCGCGGCCATGGGCGCCGGGCCGGTGACGCTGCTGTTCGCGGCCCGGGACGTGCGGTTCAATCACGCGGTCGCGCTGCGGGGATTCATTCTTGCCCGCGGCATGTAGCCTGGTGAAAGCGCCTGTCCGTGCGTGCCCCTGTCATTCCGCCCGGGCATGTTTCCCGCCAGAGCCGATTCAGGACAGGTGTCATCACGAACGGATCATGCCGATTGAGCCCGGCGCTGGAGCCGACGCGATTGTCGGGCGCACGGGAAGACGTTCCGACCCTGCCATGTTCAAGAATTAGGATTCGGCTGTTTTCATTCCACCTTGCCCGGGAGCCCGCATGATTTGCCCACCGTCCGCCACGCTGATACCGAATCTTCCGGAAGAACTCGCCGACCTGGCCGGGCTCGCGCTGGACCTGCGCTGGTCGTGGAGCCACGCCACCGATATCCTGTGGGAGCAGATCGACCCCGCGCTATGGGCGCTGACCCACAATCCCTGGCTGATCCTGCAGAACACGTCCGGCGACCGCCTGCGGGCGCTGGCGGCCGACGGGGATTTCACCGCCCGCCTGCGGGCGCTGGCAGCCGCCCACCGGGACGTGCTCGCCAGCCCGGCCTGGTTCCAGGCCACGTACGCCCAGCCGGCGCTCAAGCACGTCGCCTATTTCAGCATGGAGTTCGGTTTGTCCGAATCGCTGCCGATCTACTCGGGCGGCCTCGGCATCCTCGCCGGCGATTTCCTCAAGACCGCCAGCGACCTGGGGGTGCCG
>JAJYPA010000207.1 GCA_021795795.1 Pseudomonadota bacterium
ACTAGTGCGGCATAATTGCTGCGTAAAATCAAATCGCGCTAAATTTTGGAGGGGAATGACTTGCAACTTATTGATTTATTTGGTGCGCAGTACTGGAGTCGAACCAGTGACCTTCGGCTTCGGAGGCAGATTTTACCTCTTTTCCAATCAATACAATACGTCATAACAGATTGTAAATATTGATATTTAATGCACGCCCATACACGCTGAAACACGGACAAACACAAAGTCAGTGGAGCGAAATTGGAGCGCGGAACCACCCCTCTGGAAACCGTTATTTTCTTTCCCTCACCCCGATGGACACCCTAAGGTCAATCCGGGCAGGCTGACGTTCGCGCTATCGTAACATCAATCTCGCGCTCACAGCGACTCGGGAAAAGAAAACCGAACGGCCCCTCCCCTCTCCGATCATCGCAATGGTACTACCAACGATGGTCGCGCCGCCATTGCTGGAAACGGCGTCACATCAGATTGGCTGGCTAAAATCTCCAGCGCTGAAAACCCGCATCAGGTCCGACAAGTCCGTACAGATGGCATATCCACTCCTCAGGGAGCACTGCCATGACTACACAGAACACCGAAGCCGGGAACCCCACTGTCCAGTTGATTGACTGGGCCGACTTTGCCGACCCGCCACCGCCTGTGGACTGACTGGTGGAGGGGATACTGCCCGCCGGGGTCGCTGGTGATGTATTCGGCCCCCCGAACGCGGGCAAAAGTTCGCTGATCTACAGCCTCGCCGTTCATATTGCGGGAGGCAGTCCGACATGGTTTGGCCAGGCAATCAAGCCTGGGCGGGTGGTTATTGTCGGCGGCGAGCACTCCGGGCTGGACGCACACTGGCGCAGCGCACATCGTTTCGTCGCTGAAGTCCACCTGCCGCGCGGGCAATTGTTCACCGTTGACCAGACCCCAATCCTGAAGTGGCACAAAGGCTATACCAGCGACAAAACACAAGAGGGCTGGTACTACCGCCAGCCAGTGATGGGAAAGAAAGGATGAGCGCATGAACCATCCCGGCGGTGCGGCCATCATCGAGAAGATCGCCAAGCTGCGGCCCGCACTGGTGATTTTTGACACCACGCTGGCCGTAGCGGAAGGGTGTAACCAGCTAGACAACCCGCAGCAGTACGCCCTGAGCGAATTCATGCAAAAAAGAATTGTGCCCGATCTACATGGTAGCACGGTAATAACGATCAGCCACACGAACCAGGCCAGCAGCGGCAAGGAACTCAGCGGTCGGCTGCACTATGAGTCCCGTGCAGGAGGGAATGGCGCACCCGGCGCATTCCGCTGGATGGCAGGACTCACCAGAATACGGGACGCGGAAGACTGTGAGGCACTGGGAGACGTGATTGACGCACGTGACGTGAAGCGTCGGTCATTCTTTGCCTTTGGGGTATCCAAGCACAACGAGGTCCGCCCAGCCGGGGTGACGATCACGGAAAATGGCACGGTGCATCGCGGCTGACCGTTCGGTCTGGAACCCATATTCCCGTTAGTGGTGACCGGCGGGAACCCTTATTCCCGTCTCGGGAACCTTTATTCCCGTTCGAGGAACCCATATTCCCGACTCCTATCAGGTATACATCAGGTATACCATCAGGCTGACAGGTATCAGCCCTGATGGGCTGAACCTACCAGCGTAGTTTCGGGTGGAGGGAAAAGAGAAAAGGGCACCGCACCCCCCTTTCTTTCCCACCACCACCTACCACCACGGCTCCGGCCCCGGCGAGGCCTCAGGGTGGAAGGAGAAGAAAAAGCCCCGAACCCGCCCCTCTTCTCTTTCCCACCACCCCCCACCACCGTTGCCGCTGAACCGTGGTAGTGCCGTTGTCACGTTGACAAGGCTCCCCAAAAAAACCCGCATCAGGCGCACCTGGCAGGAAATCGCGGAAGCGCTGGAGGTGCCGCACGGCAAGGTCGCCCTGGAATTGGCCTGGGCGCCTACCCGCAAGGCGGTAGCTTCCGGGAAACTGGTGATTCCGAAGCGGGCCGCCACGAAACCGGCGATTGCTTCTCATGTATTTAGTAGTCTGAGACCTGATCGCTATTTTATTTCGGCTACGGCGCGGTTATGGTCCGCTGGTTACCCATTGCGCTCAGGATATGCCCAGTTATGGGACGAACGCGCCACTGACGGAACGGATATGGTATGGACAGCCCATGGAAGTCTCCCGTTATCCACGGATATGGTCTGGTCATTACACTATTGCCACGATAATGGGACGGTGGGGACGTATGGTGGGCAAATCGTGGGCGCTGCTTCGTGAATTGTTGGGCAGGGTAGGGGCAGGTAGGACCCGGCCCGCTGATGCGGACCAGTTCTTACAGCCCACCCTGCTCAGGGCAAGCCCCGAGACCCCATCCTGCTTCGCGCTTCGCTTGTCACAGGCTTGCCGTTGACGATATTGTTGGCGCTCGGTGATGTCTCATCCGCCCGCATGTGTGTACACGATTACACGGCATCGCCGTGCCAACTGCATATGGACTGTATTCACTGCCAGGATCCTGGGAAGCGCTTATTGACGCCATCGTGACAAGACTGCACAGTCAGTACACGAGGCAGGCTCTGTTCAAGCATGAGCGAATCAGGGGCGCGTACGCGCTTAGAAAGAAGACTCTTGGCGAGTCTGGTCAAGCCGATACCCCACGCGGTTCGCGGCAGGTGGTCGAGGCTATGGCCAAGATTGCTCGGCTTGAGGCGGAGAACCAGCGGCTTGAGGAAGAGAATCAGCGGTTGCTGGAGCAGTTCGTTACATGGGCGTATAACGCTCATACGCGCGGGCTGAGCAAGGAATTCCTTAGCCAGCCGTTGCCCCGCGTGGATAGGAGCCAGTCGGTGGCACCGAAATTCGTAAAGGCAGCGGGGAGGAATGGGTAAGTGGTCGAAAAATCAGTAAAGACGATGAAAAACCAACCAGTGGACTTCCGGTCATCGCTACCTCGGAGTAGCGCCGCCTATGAGCGCAATGGCGGCATATATTTTATAGGTGACTCCTCTGAGTTGCTTGCAAGCAAGGATTTCGCCGCCTTGAAGGGCAAAGTCAACCTGATCCTGACCTCACCGCCCTACCCGCTGAACAACAAAAAGAGTTACGGTAACCTGACCGGAGAAAAATACCTGGAGTGGTTTATATCGCTCGCCCCCATATTCTCCGACCTGCTCACGGAGGACGGCTCTATCGTACTTGAAATCGGTAATGCTTGGGAGTCCGGCAGACCTGTCCAGTCTCTATTGCACTTGGAGTCCCTCCTTGGCTTCGTTCGCCACGAAGATGCTGGCTTGCGGCTCATCCAGCAGTTTGTGTGCTACAACCCATCTAGGTTGCCGTCACCGGCCCAGTGGGTCACCGTAAACCGCATCCGCACTGTGGACAGTTTCACCCATGTTTGGTGGCTCGCCAAGACGGATTTCCCGAAAGCAGACAATGCGAAGGTGCTGCGTCCATACAGCAACGCTATGAAGAACCTCTTGAAAAGGGGCCGCTACAACGCGGGCAAGCGCCCTTCTGAGCACATCATCAGCGAAACAAGCTTTCTCAATGATCGGGGTGGTTCGATAGCACACAACTTGTTTGAGATGGATGCATTGGATCATGAACGGGAAGTTAGACTGCCTAATGTCTTTTCGATGGCGAATAGTGCCTCAAACGACTACTTCCACAGAGAGTGCAAGAAGCGCGGAATCACGCCGCACCCTGCACGAATGCCCTTGGGCTTGGCGTCATTCTTCGTCGACTTTCTGACGGACAGGGGCGACTTAGTTCTTGATCCTTTTGCCGGTAGCAATACGACCGGCTACTCAGCAGCGGTCGCCGGGCGCCACTGGATTGGTATAGATGCCCAAGATACCTATGTACCGCAGTCACTGATTAGGTTTGACAACCAAGATTCGTTTGAAAGAGACGGTTCAACATGAGCATCTGCAAACAACTGGCACAACAGGCGATTCGATGCTGTCTTGCGCAGGGTTAGTTTCAATTTATTTTGCGACCGAGTATCGGACTGGAGAAGCAGATCCCGTAGCCGAGTTCTATCGTCCATGCCTAGAGCAGGCAACCGATTATCGAAGGGCCGTCGGCTATTTCCGCTCGTCCATCTTTCTGATCGTCGGCGAGGATGTCATCGAGTTCGCAAAGCGAGGGGGGAGAATTCGACTCATTTGCTCGCCGTCGATAACGGATGAGGACCTCTCCAGCATCGAGGAGGGATACTCTCTCAGGGGAAATAGGGCGGATGAGGCTTTGTGCATTGAGATTGATCGCCTCTTAGCTGATGAGACAACACATTACCGAACAAGAGTGCTGGCCACCTTGATCGCTGTCGGAGCTTTGGATGTCCGAATCGCCGTTAGGCCAGATGACCAAGGCATCTATCACGAGAAGATCGGTATCTTTACGGACGCCTTCGGAAACAAGGTTAGCTTTCTTGGCTCGGCAAACGAGACTTGGAAGGGGTGGCATGAGCGCGGGAATCTTGAGGCTATCGAGGTTTTCTGCAATTGGGCGAGTCCATCCGACGCCGAGAGATGCCAGAAGCATGAGGCCTACTTCGAGAGGTTGTGGAGTGGTCAGGCCAAAGGTGTTGAGGTTATCGCGTTTCCAGAAGCAGCCAGGAAGCGAATCTCCGCTGTGGCCATGGGAGATCTCGGAGAGGTGGACATGGAAGAGATTAGGGCCATCGAAAAGCCAGTCGCCAAGGGTAGGATTCCCCTAGGTCATCAATCCCGAGCGATAGCGGACTGGAAGGCGGCTGGGTGTCGGGGTGTGCTGGAGCATGCGACCGGCAGCGGAAAGACTTTCACGGCGTTGATGGCTATTCGGGAGCATGTCGAAAACGGCATGCCCGCCTTGATCGTCGTTCCAAGCCGTCTCCTGCTTGAACAGTGGGACGTTGAGATAAGAGAGGAACTTCCCGGGGCGACCATCCTTTTAGCCGGGGCTGGGCATGATCGATGGCGTCGAGGACGGCGACTTTATGGGATGACTGACGCTTCTCCGGACTTGGGCAAAAGGATTGTCATTGCGACGATGCAAACGGCCTCCAACGATGGGTTCCTCTCCACGATCCAGGGCGGCCCTCACCTTCTTGTCGTCGCCGATGAGGTCCATCAGTCTGGCAGTCCGCAAAACTCGAAGCTCTACTTGCTCAAGTCCGGTTGCCGTTTGGGGCTTAGCGCTACTCCTATCAGATATGGCGATCCCGAGGGAACCCGAAGGATGTTCGACTATTTCGGGCCGGTCATCCCCCCTCCAGTCACGTTGCAGGATGCCATTAAAGCTGGGCGCCTTGTCGAATACGAGTACAAACCTCACGCCGTTCGCCTTACCGCCGAGGAGATCGAGGAATGGAAGGCTCTCACCCTCAAGATCCGTTGGGAGATGGCTCGCCAGGAAGATGCGGCAGATGGTAGGAAGGCACTGTCCGAAGCTGCCAAGATGCTCTTGATCCGAAGGTCGCGCATCGCTAAGAAGGCCGCTAACAAGGTTCCTCTGGCTGCTGATGTATTGAAGTCATCGTTTGCCGAGGGACAACGCTGGCTTGTCTACTGCGAAGACAAGGCTCAACTGACGGAGGTTATAGACGCCTTGAAGCTCAAGAGGCTTGAGCCGCTTCGGTATCATACTGATATGGAGGGGGACAAGGACGCCACGCTTGCACACTTCAAGACGTTTGGCGGCATTATGGTTTCGATCAAGTGCCTTGACGAAGGCGTGGATATCCCATCTGTTGACCATGCATTGATCTTGGCCTCATCGCAAAACCCAAGGCAGTTTATTCAGCGCCGAGGGCGCGTGCTGCGCAAGGCGAAATGGAAAAATCTCGCGGTTATTCATGACGCGATAGTTGTTCCGGTCAGTCTTGAGGATGAGCCTGAGCAGACATCGCTCTTGAAAAGCGAGTTTGTCCGAGCCATTGAGTTCGCACGGTCAGCCGTCAACGCGGACGCTGCCGTCGAGCTTCGGCGCATAGCAGCCAATTTGGGATTTGATCCGGACGCTCCGGATGACACGGGCATTGAGGAGGATGAGGAGTGAGCACGGACGAGCGAGACGACATGGTATGGAAGGCTCTTGTAGAGACGGCCCAGGATGTGGCCTCTGAGATTCCGCTGGAGTTTCTTCGAAAAGCCTACGAGATACAGAAGAAACACCAATTCTCCCAAGACAGCAGCGAGTCGGTTCAGTTGATGGAGCGGCTGATTGATGAGCAGGTGGGGGGCTCGGAATGAAGATCCTCTCCGTTTCGATGACGAACTTCATGCCCTACAAGGGCGAGAGCCGCATTGATTTCCCAACAGACGAGCAACGTAATGTCATGATCGTCTATGGAGAAAACATGCGAGGGAAAACCAGCTTTCTTAATGCATTGCGCTGGGGTTTCTATGGCAGAGCATACGGCCGCCATCTGCGCGAGATCCCGCTCAACGATCTGTTAAACAAGGACGCTGCAAGTACGGGTGATTTTTGCATGGAGGTGCGCATCCGCTTCGAGGCCGACGGCCACTCCTATTCGTTGCATAGGCGGGTTGATCGGAGGGAGCATGTGGCCATTCCCTCTCGCCCCGAGGACTTTGTTATCCAAGTGAGCTTGCAGAAGGACGACATTGTCGTCCCCGGCTATCTGGTCGAGGCGGAGATCAATCGCTATGTCCCGGAACAGGTTTCACGTTTCTTCCTGTTCGACGGAGAACTGCTTCAGGAATATGAAACCCTGCTCATGGAGGGCAATGAGCAGGGTAAGCATATCAAGGAGGCCATCGAGCAGGTCTTGGGTGTTCCGATGCTTATTCGCGGTCGAATGGAGGCCGAAACCATCTTGCGGTCAGCTCAGCGTCAGCAGTCCAAGGAGATGGCGCAGGTTAAGAGTCTTTCGTCGTTGGCTGAGCGTCAGCTCGAGCTTCAGGAAAAACAAGGAGCCCAAGAGCGCTCCATCGAGACTCTTAAGCAGCAACAGCGGGAAATACGCGCTCAACGCGAAGGGCTGGACGATGAACTTGAAAAAGTCGAGGAGATTTACCGAGCCCAAACGGAATCCAAGACCCTCAAGAAGCGTCAGGATGAGATCGTCAAGCGGTTAGAGCAAATCGCTGCCGAGCGCATTGACCTCGCTCGAAAGGCATGGATCGATTTAGTTCAGCCAAAGCTACGAGTTCGCCAGCGTCTATTGCAGGACGAGCAGGATCTCATTTATGAGAACTTGGACAAGCGCGGACGGTTGGAATCCAAAATCGAAAGCCTCAAGAAGCTCTTGAGCAACCAGCCTTGCCCGACTTGCGGTCAGCTTCCACAAGTTGAAAATGCTCCTGCCAAGCAAGCCGAGCTTGCCCAGTGCGAGGAGGAATTGCTCGGCCTGTCGAAAGGCCATATGGAGCTTGCTGCCATTTCTACTGAGATGCGCGAGCTTGAGAGGCTTCTGCGTCCAGGTGTCGCGCTAAATATCCAGTTTCTCCAAGCAGAAGAACGGAAACTTTCCGTGGAATTGACAAAGATCGACAACGATATCGAGAAGATCGACGAGAAGATTCGGGGTTATGACACGGAGGAAATTGCTAGCAAACGCAGGCATCGAGATTTGCTTGTCCGTCAAGAAGGTGGGCTCGATACGGAGATCAGAAAGTCTGAGGAAAACCTACGGAAGACACGCAGCGACTTGGAGATCTTGTCAAAACATATATCGAGCCAACCGGCTGCTCGGGAACGCCGAAGTACCACAAAGGTGGAGCTTTGCCAAGGATTGGTAAGAGCTTTCACGGAAAGTATCGAGCGGCTAAGGGACAGCCTGCGCTCGAAAGTCGAGGACAAGGCCACCTCGGCGTTCAAGCGACTGACGACACAGGATAAGTACCGAGGGCTTGAGATCAATGAGAACTACGGCCTGACGATCATCGACGAGAACGGCGAGAAGGTAGGCGTTCGCAGCGCAGGGGCCGAGCAGGTTGTCGCCCTGTCCTTGATCGACGGCTTGGCAAGGACCGGGCGATCTGCAGGCCCTGTGGTGATGGATACCCCGTTTGGCCGTCTCGACCTCAAACACCGGGCGAATATACTGCGCTATCTGCCAGAGACGACCAGCCAGTTGGTGCTGCTTGTTCATGATGGGGAGGTACGCAGGGATACAGATCTCGCCCCAGTGGCAGCGAGGATCGGCAAAGAATATATCATTCGCGAGGTTTCCACTCGCCAATCAAAGATCGAGGTTCAGCAATCATGATGGACATTTCGCCCAAGGAGCCCACAACCATCGGGCTGAGTGATCAGGCTCATGCGATGCTCAAACGTTTGGCTGAGGACAAGCAAAACGGAAACTTCGCAGAGATGGCAGATGCTTATCGCTTCGGTATCGCCCTTGCTCTAGCCCATGGCGTCATGCCGGATGAAGTGTCAGGCCAACGGACGATCTTCAACGTTGGGACTCTGGATCCTGACAAGCAGATCTACACGATGATTAAGTCCCTCATGAACACGGGCGACACGCCCATCTACCGATGGGCGGAACGACTGGCGGAATGGGGCGTTCGCGAAATGTCTTCCATGGCGGATCGGGGCGATCTTGATATCGGATCCATATTGGCCAAAGCCCAAGAGGAGGAGCAGGGCCAGGCATGATCCACCTGTTGGCCTATCTGCTTGTTCGGCAGCCTGACGGAACATGGAGCGTTTCCTCGCACAGGAATCTTGAAAGCGTGGCGGCAGAGTGGGAGGCTGTCCGCGCAATCGATGAAAAATCTTCCGCAATCGTTCATGTCGGATTCTGGAGACCTGATGCTTCCTCGTTTACCTCTGTCTGTTTGAGCAATGAGGGCAGAATCCTGTTGACTAGTGCGGCCAAGTTTGCGTTGCCGCCATCCTATCGGTCAGCTAGCAATCCCTTTTCGATCGTCGATGGGCTTCCAATTTATTTGGCATTGTCCGGTTGGGGCTATGAGATCGAGGAACATTCACGCTTGCATGCGACACAAGCTTCTATCGTGCCAACACCAATTCCGCCTACCGAGCCACTGGGTTGCCCATCTGGCTGGTTCAAGATGCTTGGGAAGGACGACCCGGATCTTTTTAGCGAATGCTCTCAACTTTCAATTCTGAGCGAATCATTATACCAAGATCGAGAAGCATTGTTGCCGTACAAAATTAGGGATGATTTGGCAACCTACCGATTCAAAGTGCTTTCCGGAAATGAGCTTTCATGTGATGTCATATTGGATGAAATAGCTTTCGCACCTCCTTGGCTTCTTAATTTATCGATAAAATATTTGAAATTATCTGTACGAGCTAGAAATAGACTGGAGTCCATTGGTTTCAGCACGGTATCAGACATCGCTCGCATTGGTACTGCTGGGATAATGCGGATGGAGGGCCTTGGACGAAAGAGTCTTATGGGTATATCGGAGGCGATTGTCGCAGCATTTGAGCTTGGTAGTGCTTATTGCGTCTCCGGAGAGTTCAGGCAGGGGCAGGTTATAGAAGAGGCGGCAGATGCAAAGCCTGAATCATTAGATGTGGTTCGCCAGAAAGCCAAATATCAGGATCATTCTTTGCAGCCTAAATCTTTTCGGGACGCTCTCCATGCAGCGTTTTCAATGTTGGGCGAGCGTGAGTCTACCGTCTTGCGACAACGTATGGGTATGTTGGGGAGCCGCATGACGCTTGAGGAGATAGCAAAAAATTATTCCATAACAAGAGAGCGGGTCAGGCAGATTGAGGTTAAGGCGATCAATCGCATCTTGGTCGAGATGCCGGTGTGGGCAGGCTATTTCCGGTCCAGCCTTGGGAGCATGTCGGATGGAAGGGTAACGCCACTTCCACTGCTTGGGCTCGATGTTCTAGATTCGTGGTTTGCAGGGGCAGAATTTCTGCCTGGTCCGTTTGCTTATTCGCTTGAGCACCTTATTGATCCGCCTGAGTTCCACCTAATCCGTGTTGATGGGCAAGCCTATGTGTCCAGGATACTGCAAGATGAGTGGGAAGAGGCGGAGCGGTCTGCCGTCGCTTTGCTATCAACTTTGTCAAAAAATGATTCGCCCCGACTGGAATCGGATATAAAGCTGCTGGTTGAGAGCCAATTGGAGGAAAAAGGAGCGGATCTCAGACCACTGCTATGGGAAGTCGCTACTCGACGAGCTCATTTCTCGCCGGGCCCGTCTGGTGAAAGAATCATGGTCAGTTTTGGGATGGGTGCCGAAAGTGTTGTCGAATCCGTTTTATCGGAATCAAACATTCCTTTGCATTACTCAGATATCGCAAAACGTTGCGTCATGAAAGGGCATTCTATGGACGTGCGTCGGGTTCATAATGCTGCAGCGAACGTTGGATATCTGCTTGGAAGAGGGGTTTATGGGCTTGGAAAGCACATAGATCTTTCTAAGGATGAGCAGGAACGCGTTCTTGGTGAAGTCGAAGAGATGCTTTCCGAGACGCCTGGCAGGCAATGGCATGCCGGCGAAATTTGCGATGAGCTTGAGGCTCATGGCTTGGACTTTGAGGGCAGGTTGTCGAAGTATGACCTCAATGTGATCCTTGGATCGTCCACAACCCTGGCTTATTTAGGGCGTATGGTTTGGGCGGCTAGAACAAGGGGGGCTATGGGATCTGCCGACCGGCTGAATATTTGGCAAGCAATTGTGGCCTTGGTCCAGGAACATGGGTCGCCAATGCGCGCCTCGGACATTCGGGAGATTATCTCGAGGGACCGAGGGCTTGGCTCGACTTTCCAGATTCATCAGGCCGATCCGCTTATTCGCGTTGGTGAGAACGAATGGGGTATTATTTGGCGCGATATACCATTCGATGAAAACCATGCCAACGCGATTGTTGGTGAGATGATTTCCATTCTGAACGAAAGGGGATCAGGACTCCACCTCTCTGAAATCATTCCGTCGCTCAAAGTGAACTGTGATTTGGCTGCAAAGGTAAATCCAATCTTGCTGGTCGCCCTTGCCATCCGCGCAGAACGGGTCAAATCAGGTAAGGGTGGATATGTCTATCTCTCCGAATGGGAAGGGCCGAGGCGATTATCCGTTGGCGAGGCGGTGGAAAAGGCGTTCGACACATTTAACGACGGGGTGTTGGCGACGGATGTCGCTAAGAAAGCTTCCGAACTGCTTGGCAGGGAGGTGGCCAATCAAGCTGCGAGCAGTGTGCTGATGAAGATAGGGACCTACGATCCACAGGAAGGGCTGTGGTTCCATCCCGAGGAGGGCGCGGATGCTTTCGACGAAAGTACTGATGTTGTCACGGGTGAATCAGAGGTATAGAGCAGTTTGGTGTCGAGAACCTACAGTCACATCCGCAATGAATGCCAGCCGGTTTGATGTCGGTATGAAACTGAGGGAAGTACAACTCGGACTGTAGCGCCCGGAACTGCTGCTGGATTGTAGCCATCCGGGGTGAGAGAGGGAACTACTGCCAAAGTTTTCCTCAATCCGCATTCACCCCAACAACTTCGCCAGATCCTCAGCCCGCAGATGTGTGTACCGTTTGAGCATTTGCAGCGTCTTGTGCCCGGTGATGGCCGCTGCCTGCATCGGGTTCAGCCCCTTTTCAAAGAGGCGGCTGGTAGCCTCATGGCGCAGATCATGGAAACGCAGGCCCTCAATGCCCGCCCGCTTGCAGGCACGTACAAAGGCCAGGTGAATGGCCTCGTAAGTTGTACCAAATACGCGACCATCTATGGAGCGGGGCAATCCTTTCAGCACTTCTACGGCGGTGCTGGATAACGGGACAGTGCGCTCTTCCTCGTTTTTTGTATGGGGTAACAGAGCAGTGCGCTTGCCGAGATCCACATTCCCCCAGAGCAAGCCCGTGGTCATTTGCGGGCGAATACCGGTTTCCGGGTCCGCGGTCCCAAAAGTTTCCAGCATTTCACCCGCCCGCATGGCGGTTTCCATGGCGAATCGCACTACCGGCAACAACCAGTGGTTGTGGGCTTCCCGGCAGGCTTCCAGAAGTTTGGCTTCTTCATCGCCGATCAGGCGGCGGTCTCTCGGCTTGGATGGCGCTGGCATTCTCACATTCAGCACGGGGTTCCCCGCCGGGAGAGCGATGCCCCATTCCATCATGCCTTGTTTGATGGCACGGGAAAGGAGGGCCAGATCGTGGCGTACCGTCTGGGTTTTCAGTCCGGTGGACAATCGGGCATCCCGGTATTCTGCAACATCTCTGGCGGATAGTGCCGCCAGGGGCTTCCCCCCCAGACCCGCCTGGAGTGCCCGGATATAGGACATCACCTTGCCCGCATCTCCGCGCTTGGTGGGCAGTATCTCGCGGGCGTAGCGATCTAATAGGTCGTTGACCGTGGTACGCTCCGCCTCGCCCCGGTCTTGCCAGATGCCTCGGTCCATCTCGGTTTCGATCTGCCGCGCCCAGGCTTGGGCTTGCACCTTTTTGTCAAAGGTTTTGACTTGCAGTGGGTACCCTTTCTTGCGTACGCGTACCTGCCAGCCAATGATGAGATTGTCCCGGTCCTTTCTTGCGGTAATGCTGGCCATGATTCGCTCCTTATGGTCCCCCTGACCAAGGTCAGTGGAGCAAAAATGGAGCAAAAAGGCAAGATGGAGCGCGGCATTATTTTATAACCGATTGATTTATTTGGTGCGCAGTACTGGAGTCGAACCAGTGACCTTCGGCTTCGGAGGCCGACGCTCTATCCATCTGAGCTAACTGCGCGTGGGCCAGATTATAGGGAACTCGCCCCGCCGTTGTCCA
>JAJYPA010000208.1 GCA_021795795.1 Pseudomonadota bacterium
AATATCGCGAATGGGGCCACCATCGGACAAGATGGCTTGCACTGTATGCAGGCAACGCAATCGGGCCTCGGGACCTTGATGCCCCCAATACAGCAACACAAACAGAACGACTCCAGTCATCAGGTCAAAGCCAGTCTTGGCCCAGTGATCATTGAGTCCTTTGCCATCGGGATCCACGATCATGGTGGAGATGTTCTGGACATCCTTGATCAGGTTGGCATCGAGCCGGATTTCCTGTAGCGGATTGAATCTTGCTGAATCGACAGAGGTGGGGTCAAACTTGAGGACCCGCTGTCCCAATACCTGTTGACGGAATCCGCTGGTCAAGGCCCAGTTTTCGCCCTTGATATCGTGGACCAGTACAGACTGATCCCAGGATAGCAGGGTAGGAATCACGATTCCAACTCCTTTACCCGACCGGGTCGGGGCAAAGACCATCATGTGTTCCGGCCCCTTGTGCCGCAGGTAGTAATTCACATTCCCGTCTTCAAAAGCCCCGAACAGGACGCCGCCCCTGTTATGTTCGTCAGGGAGGATCCCTGCTTTTATGACTTCATTGATTTTGGCCCAATGAGCAGACCCGTGCAGATCATTGGTTTCAGCATCTGCTTTGCGCGTCCGGCGATACGCTGCCGCCACTGGCAGCACCAGCGAAAAGAATCCCCCGACTCCCATGATGAGGTGTGCATCGGTGAAGATTTCCATGACGGGTATGCCGTAATCCAGCCGGTCATACTTCCATGTCCAGATCAGGATATCGAAGGGGAAGTAAGTATAGGGAGCCATCGGGATCCCCAGCCTGGGGTCAAACCCCAGTTTCCAGGCCGCATATTCAGTGGCAGCCCAGCAGGACAGAAGAACAATCATGGCGAACAGGCCAAGCCCCACCCAGACAAAACGGGTAATGTCCTGTTGCGCCTTGGGGATATGGTACAGGGTATCCTGGCTCACTGAATCACACTCCAAAAAAAGGCCCGTATCTGAGGAGTTCAGATGCGGGCAAGGGGGGCTAGGAATTGCGCTTATCGCCCCATCTCACGATCACTGTCATAGGTGCGTTGCACGGCACGAGGTGGAACCGGGACCTGCTCCTTTTCAGATTGTTTGATTTGGAGCCCACCAGATTCGGCAACTGCCAATTCAACATGGCGGTCTTTCATCCCCAATAATTCGCGCATCGGCTGATGGTCATGCCGATGGGCAAGGACAATGCCTTTGTCCGTTTGCAGTTCGGCGGCAACGATGTGTTGGGGATTCAACTCGTCAGAGATAGCGAATATCTCCAGAATTTTTCCGCTGACACCAGGCTCACCAGGCTTGAGTACGAACATTTCCCGCGACAAAAATGGTATTGGCGTCTGATTGGCCACTCCGCGACCCAACATCTTTCCATTCACTTCAAGCGTTGCAGTGTGATGGTCATGGGCTATAAGAGCGATATTCTGGCCAACCAGCGTTTCTGCTGCCTTTACTGCGTCTGGACCCGCGCCAAACATCCCCTGGTAGTTGGCCAAGGACAATCCATCCGGTGCCTTTACCGTGGTCATCTGACCATCAGCCTCGCGGAGGGCCAATTCACGCAACTTATAGTCGAAGTCATGCAGCGTCCCCTCGATGCGTGAATGCTCGGTATCGCGTACCCCAAGAATCTTTCGTAGGGGTTCCTGTGTTTTGGTTACAGCGGATTCATGTTGCTGCTTTTCGGCAACTATCGCAGTTGCCAGGCGATCCGCAGTTGAGGGAGTTGCAAATCCGTTGTAAACCAGAGCCGCTGGCAGGTTCCTGGAGTGGAAGCGCCCGAGGTCTTCATCCAGCAGAGCGCGCCCGTTCTTCTCGTTGCCACCACCCTCGACATAATTCATGATTGCCGTTTCGTAGGCGCTGAGTTTCTCTGCCATCTGCACTTGAGCGGCGGGTTGCTCCGCCTTGATCGACGCTGCGTGGTCCAGTGTCACTTCCAGGCTCTGCTCTTTGCCGAGCACATAGTCCACTGCCTTACTGGCATCGGCTGCTGCCCGGAAGATTTCATGCTTGTCCTTTCTGAGGATCTGAGCCCAGTTTTGGACATAAGCCTGGTGTTGCATCATGTCGTGAGGAATGCCGGTTTGCACCGCCATGAATGCACTGAAAATCTCGGCCCGTAGTTCTTCCTTGGCATATTCGTCAGTACCAAACTGGTGCCCGCCGGTAATTCCATCCCTGTTCAGACGCTGGGCTGCCCCTGTAGCATGACCGATTTCATGCAGTGCTGTGCCGTAATACCCTTCTACCGATGTGAAATTCTGCTTGGGTGGCAATGAGACTTGATCACGCCTGGGGGAATAAAAAGCATGTTCTGGGTGCTCGGCAAAAGCCAATCCGTCATTTTTCATGGCCGCCATGATCTGCTCGGCCCGCTCATTCACTGGGATTTTACGGTCGGGGATATCCAGTGGGGGAAGTTTCTCAAGATCGGTACACTGCTCCACATTGAAAACCACATAGGTACGGACCGTGCTGCGGTCCAGAGACTTATGTGCTTCATCCCAGGTGAGCACCTTCCCCTGGTGGTGAACCTTCAGTTCGCTGGGTCGTATAGCCAAGGTTGAGGCACTATCCTTGAATCCTCCAATATGGACAACATCCCGGTCTTCGCTGAAAACCTTATAAGCTCGATCAAGGTATTTGACGGTGGTATCCCGGCGTTGATAAAAAGGCTCTTTCCCCCAGAATTCGATGGGAATGCCTTTTTCGCCTCTGGTAACCTTTCCACCCAGCTCATTGACCTGCCTGAAGGTACCAAAACGGGGATCATGATACCCGGCCATCATCAACATCAGACTGTTGGCCCCATTGTATTCGCGCCCCGTCGCCATGTTTCGTGGCAGACCGTTTTCAAACGACTCCCAAGGCTTGTTCCAGGGGATTTCTCCCTTATCCAGGACTTCGATCATTTTGTCTGTGACCTCCTGGCGAAGGTCGCGTGGTTTCTTGTCTTCTTTTTCGTCAGCCATGGCTGGGCTCCCCTTGGAAGGTAAGGGAGCCACCATCGTCCTGAGCAAGTCCGAAGTCAGATGCCGGGTTCATTCCCGCAGGAATTTCCCAGATCGTAAATTCATCAGCCGAATCAGCCGTCAATACAGTCGAAGTTTCCATACATCCTCCCTGAAGTAAACCCCGTGATTGGGGTCATATCAGGACTCGGCAGGGGGGGAACAGGCGAAATTCATGCTTGGCTTGGCATTGGATTTTCAGAAAGATCACCGCAAGCGTGGCGAGAAGAAGGGCGGACCTTATCTCTTACGAGCATGGCGTGCGGTGGTAGAATGTCGGCTTCGCAGCACAATACACAGACCCATCAGCCCATGCACAACGCCAACAATTTCAACCTTGTCCCCGCACGCACCGCCTTGCTGATGATCGAATTCCAGCGCGAATGGCTTGCTCCGGAGAGCAAGTTGCAAGCCCTGATGACCGACCGTGATCTGTTTCTGAATTCGCAGCAGCGCGCCTCGGTCCTGCTTGCGCTGGCGCGGCGACGGGGTTGGAACGTCATCCATGTCCCCTTCCGCTGTCGCAGCGACTACCGCGACTTGGCACCGAACCAGTACACCCTCGGGCTGCGCGGCGCAATCCCCCGCTTCGGCACTTGGCGTGAAGGCCGCGAAGCGTTCGCCCCCGGATTCGAGCCCCGCGAGGATGAGTTGATAGTCGGCGGACGCTTGGGTGCCAGCGCCTTTTCAGCCTCCAACCTCGATGCGTTGCTGCGCTTCCACGGCATCGAGACCCTGCTGCTGGCTGGCTATGCCCTGCATGTGTGTGTCGAGTCCACGCTGCGTGCCGCGCACGATCTCGGCTACCGCGCCCTCGTGGTCGAGGATGCCTGCGCGGCCTTCACCTCTGCACAGCGCGCTCATGTCCTGGAACACATCGTCCACCATTTCGGCGCGAGCGTCACCGTGGGCGAACTCGAAGCCGAACCCCTTTCGCAAACCGACACAGCCGCGTGAACGCCACAGGAGTTTCTGATGCAACAACCATCCGAATGTCAATGATCTACAAGGGGAGTTGCCACTGCGGTCAGATTACATTTGAAGCCGAGGGTAATCTGGAAAAAGTCATGGAGTGTAATTGCTCCATTTGCAGCAAACGTGGCTCACTCCACTGGTTTGTCGCCCGCGAGAATTTTCATTTACTCACGCCCGAAGACAACCTTGGCACCTACACCTTCAACAAGCATCGAATTAAACGGCTATCTGCATTCTGAGGTTGGAGTCTTGCCTTCAGCAAGCTCGTCGAAGAAGTCGGCGGCGGACTTGGGGGCCAGGCCGTAATTCTTGAAGCGCATATCCTCGCCCGGCGCCTCGGAAGGTTCCCAGCGGTAACTGAACGGCGGATTGGCCACCACCGGTTTGTCCATGCTCACCAATCCTTCATTGAGCAGGTCGCCAAGCTGTTGCTGGATTTCCTTCCGCTCAACGGCATAGACCTTTTGCAGCACATAAACCACTTCGCACCCCACCTCCATCGGCAAAGTCACTGCATGCCGTTCAAGAATATCCGCTGCCTTCGGCGATAGTTCCTCGTGGTCATCCAGGAGATAGCGCAAAACAACATTTGCATCAACGAGGCTCATGTTTTTCCCCCGCTGCTGCCTGCCAAGCGTCTTGCTCTGTTGCAATCAACTCGGGTCTGGCATAGGTTTTCAAGCTACCGCGCAAGCTCCGCTTATGGGGTGAGGACGGCGCGGTGGATCGTGGTGCAGGTAATACGATGATTTCGACTTCCTGCCCCCAGAATTGCTGCGGTAACTGGAGGTGAACTTCACCATTGGTCACGGTTTGAATATTACGAATGGCTTCCATGATTTCTGTCCTCTCTATGCTGACGGCTCGTTGGGGCAAATTGGCTTATATGGTCAATAGTAAATGATTCCAGAGGATTTTCTACGCAGCGTGTAGAGAATCCTCTGACATGCTCAACTTCACACTTCAAGCGCGCTGCACGGCGGGCCTTGAGCGGAATCAACGTAAATGAGGGTTTGAATTGCACGCTTTGTGAGGGTTGAGGGAGTGCGATGGGGTGGTGAATGACGGCAGCGGTAATGCGATACTGGATGGTGCAAATTGTTTGAGGGTTTTCCGGGGCTGAGGATTTTGTTTTCTTGGGGATGGAAGGTCCGGGCTGACCCGAAGGGGCCGTTCAATTGAACCCGGAACGACCAGTTCGGTTGGCAGCATAAAGATGGTTGACGCGACATCTATCCTGAAAAACGCCGCAACCTAGATACAATTTGTACCACAAAGAAAACACAAAGGATCAATAAAGCCACCACAAGATCGTGTTCTTGTTTTATCGGGTATTAGCCAAACCGGACATAACAAATACCGGATCTTTGGCGACAAGATTGAGCAAAGCGACAGCAGGTCCATGTGGCTTACGATCACCACGTTCCCAGTGACGTAAGGTATATAGGCTGATACGACAACGGGCGGCAAATTCCATTTGAGTCAACCCAGTCAATTGACGAATCGCTTTAACATCAGGAGCCTCCATGCGATGTAACTTAACGCCAGAGACATCTTTCCGACTCGCATGAGCGATCGCTTGCTCCAGGCCAATTCTGATTTTATCAAATGCGGTCTCCATGATTATTCTCCCAAAGCAGTTGATACCAGTTGATCCACCAAACTCTTTAAGCCGTTGCATTCTGCCTGAGTCAAATTGGCACGATCATTCTTGCCAAATACTGTCAAGAGATACAAGGGAATACGCTCATCGTAAAAATAGTAAATCACCCGCACCCCAGCACTCTTCCCTCGATTGCCTTTGCCCCAGCGCAATTTCCGGACACCGCCAGTTCCCTTTATGAGCACACCGGATTTTGGTTGTTGTGCCAAGTAATCGATCAATTCACGATGTTCATCCGCCGACAGAAGGGACTGCGCCGCCGACAAAAAGGCAGGTAACTCAGCAATAGTCTGATACATACGAGCAGTGTAATCCATTGGATGACTTCTGTCAAGGAGTAGCCTCTTCCAATGTAAGGTAAGCGCGCGGCGGAATCACCTGTCAATTCTGTTGGCTGGAGGTTACAGTCAGTCGAACGGATTGAGGTGACGGGATGGGTAGATCAGACGGGTGGGGTATAGCGGCGCAGGGGGAGCAGTTCGTCGAGTCTGGAGTTTGGCCAAGTTGGAAGTTTTTCCAGAGTGTCCTTGAGCCAGGCAAAGGGATCCAGGTCGTTCAGTTTGGCGGTTCCCAACAAGGTTTGAATGACGGCGGCACGAATGCCGGCGAGTTCGGAACCTGTGTGCAGCCAGTTTTTCTTGCCGATGGCGATGGGGCGAATGGCGTTTTCCACCCGGTTGTTGTCCATGGGCCAATCGCCACGGTCTGCATAGCGAGACAGTGCCGCCCAGCGGTTCAGGGTGTAATCCAGAGCCCGGGCCAAACCGGAGCCGGTTGCGGTACTCTGGCGCTGGCTCACCAGCCAGTCATGGAACAGGTTGAGCAGGGGTTGGGCATGCCCCTGGCGCAATTGAGCGCGTTGTTCCACCGTCAGGTTTTTTCCCTGTCGTTCCAGGTCATACAGTTTCCCGAACCAGGTCAAGGCTTGCGCCGTGACGGTTCGCTGCTGCTGGGCTTGCAGGTCAAAGAACTTGCGCCTGGCATGGGCCATGCAACCCAATTCTGTAACATTGTGACCAAACAAGGACTTATAGCCTGCGAAGGAGTCTGCCATGAACACCTCTCAACATCCCGAGCCATGGAACAAGGGAAAACTGATTGGTCAGAAGTCCCCGCTGAAATTAAGGGACATCTGGGCGATTCGCTTCCAGTTTCAGTTGGGCAAGCGCGTCAGAGACCTCGCGTTATTCAATCTTGCCATAGACAGCAAGCTACGCGGTTGCGATTTGGTTGGACTTCGCGTGCGCGATATCGCCCATGGCCACCAGATCATGTCCAGGGCAATTGTTATGCAGCAAAAAACTCATCGGCCAGTCCAGTTTGAGTTGACGGAGCAAACCCGTGATGCGGTTGCGGCATGGATTGCAAAGGCCGGCCTAAGTTCTGAGCAGCATCTATTTCAAAGCCGGCTGAAAAATTCACCTCATATCACCACTCGGCAGTACGCCAGAATCGTGCATCAGTGGGTTGGCGCAATCGGCCTTGACCCCGCTGCTTACGGTACCCACACGATGCGACGTACAAAAGCCACCTTGATATACCGAAGAACCAAGAACCTGCGTGCAGTCCAACTTTTACTCGGTCACAGCCGACTTGAAAGCACGGTTCGATATTTGGGAATTGAGGTCGATGATGCACTAGAAATCTCTGAGCAGACCGAAATATAGCGGTTCGCGAGGGGTGCGGCTAGCAATTCAGCCAGCCGCACTCTAGCTTAATGGATAAACACCACTGGAAATCAGCCTGCTGTAGCCATGAAGCGGGCATACATGGTATATTTAATTGGTATTTCGATGTCCGCTGTGTAGTGCTGCGGGCTGGCGTTCACAATGTGCCAATTGCAGGTGGTCGAGGTGTAAATACGCTGCATGAAACCAGTCGTTCGTGGCGTTTCATAAGGTCCGGTCTCATAAGGCGATATCAAAGTTTAAGCCCTATTACTCCAGACATTGTATAAAGGCGACAACGCGCTTTTTGCTGGTTTTCTAGGTGGTTTAGGAAATATCGGTCATTCAATTAGTTTTTTCGAGTAATGCATGCATGGTGGTTTGGAAAGAAGTATGAGCCTTCGTATGCTTGTTAATTGCAATGCTATTACTCATGTGGCATATTGACCCACATTGGTTCAAAATCAACACTTCCCCAAAAATTATCCGTAAAAAATGAGCATGTTACCTAATCAAGGCACTATTGCAGTGCTAGAAGAAAAGCCCGAAGGGCTGGATGAATCCCAATCAGAAGGATGGGGGAGTGATTATCCTCTCGATTCCGTTTTTGTCAGGACCGAGACTCGTACAGTACAAGAGGTGGTGAAAAGAATTAGCGCGGGACGTTATCAACTTGATCCTGATTTTCAACGTGATTTCGTATGGCCCGTTGATAAACAATCTCGCCTTATAGAGTCATGTGTAATGCGCATTCCACTTCCAGTGTTTTATGTGGCCGAAGCCAATAATGGCCGTATTGCAGTTGTGGATGGATTGCAGCGATTAACGACTTTCAGTAGATATATTAGAGACGATTTTTCCTTGATATTAAAATCAGGAGAAGATCAGCCAGCCCACCCACTGGATGGCATGAAGTTTTCAAAGCTTCCTTTGCAATTGCAGGAGCGCATAGAAGATACGCAGTTGACGCTCTACATCCTTGATTCAAAGGCGCCAGAGCGAGCAAAGTTGGATATTTTCGAGCGAGTGAACAGCGGAATGCCGCTTACCCGTCAGCAAATGCGCAACTGCTTATTTAACGGACCAGCTACCGAATGGTTGAAGAGAGCAGCAAACAGCCCAGAATTTCTTGATTCCACCGGAAGATCTCTTGATAAAAAATCTATGCGGGATAGGGAGGCAATCAATCGTTTTTGTGCTTTTTATTTGATTGGTGAGCAAAATTATACCAGTGGGGATATGGATGATTTTCTGGGACACGCATTAGATGAAATGCAAAATGACAGTTCGAAGTTGGAGGATTTGTACAAAAAATTTGTTCACTCGATGGCGGCTAATAAATTTTTATTTAAATCACATGCGTTCCGAAAATCTCTAGCTCAGATTGATGATTATGCCGCGCGTACAGTATTAAATATTGCGTTATTTGACGTTTGTTCAGTCTTATTTGCCAATATTGATAAGGCAGTAGTAAAACAGAATGCCGACTTATTTCGTGAAGCGTTTCAAAATCTTATTGCCGATTTTGACTTCAAACACGCGATTACCTACTCGACCAACAGTACACGGCAAGTCAGAACAAGATTTGAGATGGCACGTAACGCTGTTGAGGGGATTCTACTCGTATGATTGATCGCATAATTTTTCGAAATTTTAAGTGCTTTGAGGCCCTTTCACTGCCGCTTGCACCCCTTACTTTGCTTACCGGATTTAATGCGGCAGGTAAATCGACCACATTACAAACTTTGCTGTTATTGGCACAAGCAATTAGGCAAGGAGGAAGGAGTCGATTCATTCAGCTTAATGGCAATTTGACTCGTTTGGGCTCTCCTGGGGATGTGGTTCGCGAAGGCGGTGATCCCGAGGTTGTGTTGGGAATACGGGATGCTAATACTCATACTAATTGGAAACTGGTTCCTGAAGATCGGCGTTCTGGGCATGCCCTTACTATTAAGCAAGTCGAGTGGGATAGTGGTGCGAATCCTTCAGAGGTCTATGCTGTGGGGTGTGAGACGATGCTAAGTGACTTACTTCCTCAAGAAGCTCCAGAGTCCGTTCGGAAACTCTGTCATGACCTTAGAGATGTGGTATTCCTTTCCGCCGTACGTGCTGGTGCAGAAAATGTATTTCCGTCGCCTGAAATTTCTGAACCAGTCTGGGCTGATGTAGGTACTCAAGGCGAATACGCAGCGTGGTGGTTTGAAAAACTATTGGATGAAGACGTTGATGCATCACGTCGGCATTCACGTGAGTCTGCGCCGATTCTGCGGAGACAATTTAATGCTTGGGTGGGTGAACTGTTCCCGGGTGCAGAAGCGCATGCTTTTCGTCTCGGCAATACGGGATTGGTGCAACTGGAATTCCGTAATCATGCTGCTGATGAGTGGCGACGGCCCTCCAATATTGGTTATGGATTGAGTTATGCATTCCCAATTCTAGTAGCGGGCCTGATTGCACGCCCCGGCCAAATACTTGTCATTGATAGCCCTGAAGCGCACTTACATCCTATGGCGCAATCAAGGATGGGTGTTTTTCTTGCAATGATTGCATCAGCAGGTATTCAGATTGTTATCGAAACTCATAGCGACCATGTGTTAAATGGAGTCAGGTTGGCAATTAAACAAGAAATTCTACCTGCAACGCAGGCTGCTATTCACTTTTTTAATCATCGCCCCCGAAGCGTGAGAGATCCAGCTCACGTGGTATCACCGCAAATTGATAAAACTGGCAATCTAAGCGAATGGCCAGGAGGTTTTTTCGACCAAGCCGAGAAGGATCTCGCAACTCTTGCTGGTTGGAGCTAGGAATGGCTTGGTATGTCAATGAATTGTCTCTATGTGGCCAGTATCAAATCCCTGACGATTTTTTGAATGATTTAAGCGAGCTCATGCGCCTGCGGCGGCAAACACCAATGCTGGCTGAAAACCTATATTGTTTAAAGGCACTTGCGTTACAAAATGTAACTTACAACCAAAATTTTCGCGAGGTGGTTCAACGCGATAAAACTCTTCTTCAGCCTGTACTTGCATGGTTGACAAAATATGGTCCATTCTGGGATGCGGACAGACAGCAAAATCAAGATGATTATTTTGAGTATCTTGGTCAGGATGTAACTAACCAAAGTCTGGCAGAAATTGCTAGGCGTAAATTAGCAGGCCAAGAATCTGTAAGTGTGAGTTTTGCCAATGGCGGATTTGATCATGCGCCACTTACCATTGAACAAGGCTTGGCTGAAGAGCGGCTTGCAATAGTAGATATTGACAATATTTGGAATTTTTCAAAACTAAGCAATGATGTCCTTTCAAAAACACCTCGGCCCGTTAATTGGGAACAAATGCTTAATCAAGCAATAGCGCGCTTCAATAAACTGTCCTTCTCTCCAAATTGTATCAGTGCCCTTTTAATGGAGCCGTATTGCTCGTATGTGACAGAGCGAGTTTCCGAGTTGCTCCATGTACTCAACGAATTTATGAATTGTCGGTGTGAGGACGGAACCTATTCGGATAGAAATAATGAATTGATTCGTCAATATTTCGCAGGAGGGAAAGCGTTGTTCACCGATGAATCTGAGAGTAACAAACACGACTTCAAGAAAGAAATGACTTTCCCTGATTTTGATAGATCGACTGCAGAGGTATTTTGTTCTTGGCACGGCAAGATAAAGAGTCCTCAGTATAGAATCCATTTCGAGTGGCCATCGAAGACGCATCAAACACTTCGTGTTTTCTATATTGGACCAAAGCTAACTAAACGATAGATACTAAGGTTAAATGACATCTAGCAAAGTCAGAGACTTGTTGGGTGACCGTCTATAATGGTTAATTGCGCCAACTTTTTTCCTTGAATTGAATGCCCGTAACCTGACCGTCGCCACGGTCAGGTTTGTCTCGGTAGTACACATTCGAAACTTCAAAAAGCGGACCTTCCCGGAACCTGATCTGAGCACTTTTTCAGAAAACCGTCAGCGTCCGCTGTGGCCGAAAAAGAGACGGTCAAGGCGAACACCCTATCCAATCTCAGAATGCAAATAGCCAATTAAACATCGCTTCTGCCCCAATTGCGGGTGTGCGCCCTATGGGGAAGGCATCACCCCTTCGGGGAGTTACATGGTTGCCATCAATGCCCGTTGCCTGGATGGCGTTGACTTGTCACTCCTGAAGGTGGGGCATTTTGATGGTCGCAGCCTTTAACCTCTAACATCGTATTTTCTATCGGTGCGTTTTCCATTGGACCAGATGCCGCGTAGCCCTGCGTTCTGAGGAACACCCCCGAGGAATCTGCATTAGCGCCCCAACCCAGTCTCTCGCGAATCCTGCTCAAGCCTGGGCATCGTTTTGTGATCTTTTCTGGCTTTGTCTTCAGTCTGCTGGTCGATGTTGCGGGTTTGGAGTTGCTGCTGTTCCTGATATCGGGCGATTTTTGCAGCGGTCAACCGTTCGTAGGCCAGTTTCCCCAGTTCGGTCAGTGCTGATCTCTCATCGATGAGATCAGGCTGTTCTCCGCCGCGCAGGAGCAACACCTGCTCCTGGGACAATTCCATGCCGTCGCCTGCCAATCGAAGCGCGTGAGCGCCGTTCCAATCGAGGCGGGAAAGAACCTGATCGGCAGCCATTCCGGCAAAATCTATTTTGTATTCGCGTCCGACGCCGGAACCAGGCTGGCCTGATGATCCGGAATCGCTCCCATGAACCTCTACCTTGCTGGCGGGTGAATCGGCATTTGATGCGGTTTCCACCAGCGTCTGGGTTTGTGGCTGATCTTGCTGTTTGGGAGCATCAGCCCGTTTGTGAGCCTCAAATAATGCCATGATGCTCTCCACTCCCTGATTTACCGTCTGTTTCAATTCAGAGACAATGCGATTGTCTCGTTTCTCATCCGTTTCTTCCCTGGCTTTATTCAGGGTATCGAAAAAAGAGGCGACTTGGGCAGGGTTCATGACTGTGGTTTCCATAGTTGGCTTGGCCTCCGTGGTTTTGGTGATGATGATTGATTGCTGCGACAAGATTTTTTCAAGGCTGTCCGGTTCAATCGGGTTATTGGTGATGGCCTGTACCGCTTCGTGCCCTGCATCCCGCAACAGGTCCCGTGCGTCATAACCGGAAGGTGTCACTCCGTTGGGTCTCGCGGGAATTGTAATGCCCGCTGGCTTATCAAAGACTTTGGATGCTTTGAGCGCATATGCCTGCCCTTTGAAACCGTTTTTTTCGCCATCATTGTCGGCACAAATCACCACATTCCCCCGTAACCTGCTTTTCAGGGCCCGGGCCAC
>JAJYPA010000209.1 GCA_021795795.1 Pseudomonadota bacterium
GCAGACATTCGGTCTGAATCCCGAAGAGGAACGCCTGCTAAAAAAGCTCAATGGTCCTGGTCCGCACGGTTCCCCGATTCTGGCTTTGCTGGACACACGGGAAGGACCTTACCGGCTTTTCTGCAGTGATCCAGTGCCCCTCGAATGGCTTTGGGCCTTCAACACCACCTCCGAAGACCGGGCAGTATATCAGCGCCTCCTGCAGCACATGTCGGCAGCCGAGGCCCGAGCGCTGGCAGCGGAACGTTTCGGCGCGTCGGCTAAGAGGATGATCGAGAATCTTGCGCGCAGCAATGTGCAGGCCCAGACCAGCGACGGCGCCACCGAAGCGGCGGCAGACCTGCTCGCGCAATCGGTGCTCACGGAATGGCATCGGGACTGGGTATTGCGGGCACTGGAAAGTCTGGGATACCCCCAAAAAGAAGGAGAAGCGGCATGACCAATAGCGGACAGTTAACAAGCATCCAAAGCAGATATTCGTGGCTCATAAGCCGCCCTGTTTCTGTGGACAAGGAACTTCCCCCTGCCTTTGGGAGCACAGTCACGAAGCGCGCCATCCCCCTTTTTCAGCGATCACGGTGCCTGGTCCGCCCTCTGATTTTGTCTTGTCCCCCATTCTGCCGTGAGGTTTTACCATGACCGCCCCCTCCGGAGAAGACGAAAAAGTCGTGCAATGGCTGCTGGATCGCTGGCAGGAAGGGGAGGTGCCGCCCTGGCGCAAGCCCTGGACACCACCGCCCTGGCCTACTTTTCCGCACAATCCGTTCACCGGAAACGCCTATCACGGCGGCAACGCCATCCTGCTGCACCTGGCTGGGATGACCTATGATTCGCCCCTTTATGCCACCTACAAACAGATTCAGGATCAGGGGGGACAGGTCCGCCGTGGCGAGCATGGCGTGCCGATTATCGTCTGGAAGGAATGGACGCCCAAAGGGCCGCAGGCAGGCGCTCCGGCATTGGGTTCTGACGAGCGTGTGCAGGGAGTGGAGCCTGACCTAGCCCTGCGCGTAGAACAGGACCATGCCACAGGCGAAACCCGCCGCCGGGGCTTCGTCAGGATCTACCGGGTTTTCAATCTGGCCCAGACGGAAGGCCTCGATACACTCCTGGACCAGGCCGCTCCTGAAGCGGCTTGGGATCATGCGCTGGCAGGAAAACTTTTTCTTGATCGCTTGCCGGAGATCGGTGTTCAGGTAGAACAGGGCCTCGGCAACCGGGCGTTCTGTAATGATGCTGAAAGCCGGATCGTGATGCCCGCCGAAGGTCGTTTTGCGACACCGTCCGCCTATTACGGTACGCTTCTGCATGAAGTCATCCACAGCACCAAAAGAGCTCTGCAGCGTCCGCAATGGTATAGCGGCAAAGGCATGGACAAGAACCAGGCTTATGCGGCCGAGGAACTGGTAGCCGAACTCGGGATGCTGCTTCTGGCACGGCGGCTCAATGTGCCTTTGGCCCCGGAAGATGCCGAGCAGACGGCCAGTTACCTGAAGGGCTGGAGTCTGCGGGCGGCTGTGCAGGAAAACCCCCAACTGCTCTATCAGACCGCACGCCTTGCCCAGCAGGCGGTCGATCACCTGACTCCGCCGGAATTTGTCCGTACTCTCGAAGCGGCGCAGCAGCCACGTCCCGTTCCGGCGACTTCGGAAGCCCATCAGCCCACGCAGCGGGAACCGTCGCTACCGATGCCTTCGCAGGGACGGCGTCGGTCATGAGTGCGGACATGAATGCCCGATTGGCTGATCTTGCCCTGCGCATGGCGACGGTGTTCAGCACTCCCGCCATGTCTGCAGATAAAAACCCCGATGCTTACCTTCTGCGTGAACCGGCGGACAGCCTGTTGGGCGAGGATCTGCCGCAACTGGCCGAAGCCATGCTGGTTCTTGCCCTGCGCATGCTGGATCCGATCCTTGCGGCTCTGCGTGGACTCGCGGCAGGTACTCCGGAGGCTTCCCTGCTGGAAAATCCTGCCGGGCCGGATGCTGCCCGATTTGACAGCAACCAGGTCCGCATGACGACCCGGGAGGGGCACCTCGTGATCACTGGCTGCAAGGCATTACCCCTGGCATTTCTGCCCTGGATGGCCAGCAATCTGGTCGGAGCAGGGGCGCTGCTGGTTCCCCGGCCATTTGCGGATCCCGAAGCCTTGCGGCGGCATATCGGCGAAACCCTGCAGCGCATCGAACGGCTGACGGAGCCGCAGCGAAGCCCGTTGGACAGGGCTCCGGCGATAGACGGCCAGGGCCTGCAGGCTGAAATGATAGATTCCGCTCCCACTGAAAACCGGTCCCCGGCGGCCGGCGAACCCGAGCATCCAGATATTACAACGTCGTCCGGCCCCTCTGCAGAACCCGCGCGTACTGATACCGAATCCGTCCGGTCTGCGGTCCGCCCCGATACCCACGCACCCAAACGCTAGGAGAACGGTCATGGCTTTCTGGAAGAAAACGGGATACGTCGCCGGAGTCGCCTCCGGCATCCTGCCGGTGGTCTGGATGGGGCGCCTGACCTGGCGGGCCGGGCGCGCCATGATCCCGCCCCTACATACCGGCGATCTGCCCGAAAACGAAGCACCGGATACCGCAGCACAGGCGGTGGCGCGCTTTGCCCGGACGGTGGCGGCGCAACGGCTGAGCTCTGCCGATCTGCAACAGGCCCATCGTCGCGCCCAGTGGCGCATGCACCTCTCGGCGCTTTGTGCGGCCGCCTTGCTGATCTACGGGACCATCCATCCCGCCGCCTGGACCTTTCTGCCACTGTGCGCCTTGTCCTGGATCTACGGCCGCTATCAGAGTGACTGTCTGGTCCGTCGCGAACTGCCACTATTCCGGTCTTGGGTCATCCATCCCCTCCGGCGTCGGCGGCAGGGGAACCGTTCTGGTGAATGACTACGATGCGACCCAGCAGGGTTCGGACATTCCGGGTTTCGTCGTTGCCCTGATAGCACTGGTGGTGATTGCCGCACTGGCCTGGCTGTTGGCGCATGCGGCGCTGGTCAGTCTGTGGCTGTGGGTCAAGTCCGGTGAAATCGCGGCCATCCGCTTTGTAGATTTAGCGGATCCGGACCGTTTCCGGTCTCTGGCACAGGCGCTGGCCACCGTCCGGCAGGAACATCTGCAGGCACGGGTGCATCTGGCGACCATCTCGGCGGTCAACCAGAAGATCGGCCTTTATATCGGGCCGGTCTGCGCACTGCCCATCCTGGTCTTCGCTCTGGTCGTATTCCGTGCGCGCCAGAGGCGGTTGCGGTCTTTCACTACCGAGGAGGTCGTCGAAGCCATTCAGGATCGTTTTCCCTGGGGCCGCTACTGGAATTTCGACATTCACCAGATGGATCCGCACTGTGGTCCTTTTGCGCTGGCCTTGCGTCCGTGGGATCTGGCCCGGCAGCTCGACGCCGCTCGATGGGAGCCGGAAGGGAGCGATCACCTGTGCATGGATGCGGCGCGTTTTGCGACTTACTACACTGACCAGCTCGGCGGTGATACCCTGGTGCACCTGCATCCGGCGGTTACGGCGCTGGTGTATGCGATTCTTCCCCAGGCACGGGGGGACAGTTCCGGCACCTATGCCCGCCTGGCACATCTGACCCGTCTTGCGACAAATGACCGCAAGCATCCTCTGCGCGGGGTCATGGAACTGCGGATCCAAGACATTCCCTGGATACCGACTCCAGAAGAAAACACGGTGTGGCAGGACATTGCCGGACAGCATCATTATGTGCGAGGGCAGGTTCTCGCGCTGGTGGCCCGGGCGAGAACCTGCGGCCTGTTGCCCCCTGTCTGGATGCTCTGGCTCAAGGGAGTAGATCGTGCCCTGTATTATGCGATTCAGAGTCTGGGCAACGGGGGCGGTATGGCCTGTGTGGAAGGCGCCGGTATTCTGGCCCATTACCGGGCGGAGCGGGCGGCTGGCTGGGCGCTGGTGGTTCCGCAGATTGCGGAGGCTGTCGCGGGCATAGAGGCAGCCCTCGGACAGGTCCGGGCGTGAACGGCACCCCCTCTGTCGATACCCGCACGGTCAGTCAGGATACCCGGCCCTTCGGCCAGCGTTTTCGTGAATTCGCCCAGGATGCGGGTTTCATCACCCTTTTTGTGCTGGCGGGGCTTTGCATGGTGCCGCCAGTCGACGCCTGGGCGGACCTGATTCTGCCGGTGGCCACCGGATATTTTATGATTCTGCTGCATACGGTCCGGCATAACGGCTGGCCTCTGCGCGCGCCCTGTTTTGCCGGTACCTGGGATCCCAAGGATCTTGACGAGCGGGGGATTCCCCAGATGGCCAATGGCATTTATCTGGCCGGATTCGACCGGCAGACTGGTGCAGCCATCTGGTTGACCAACGTGGATCTGCGGGCTGATCTGTATATTCTGGGAGCGGTCGGTGGTGGCAAGACCGAAGCGCTGATGGCGGCGATTTTCAATGCCTGCATGCTGGGTACGGGAGCCGCTGCTGGTGACGGCAAGGGCGAGGTGGCTACCTGGGAGCAGATTTATGGCATTCTACGCCGGTTCGGGCGCGAAGATGATGTGTTTCTGCTGTCCTATGTCACCGGAGGGCGGGATATTTATGGCGCCATCCCGGAACGGCGACTGTCCAATACGGACAATCCTCTGGCTCTCTGGGATTCTTCTTCCCTGTCAGAACTGCTGATGCAGCTTTTGGACAAGGGGTCCGTCACCGACCCCTTCTGGATCGGGCGGGCCGAGAGCTATATCCGGGCCATTCTGCCGCCATTGGTCTGGCGGCGGGATCAAGGGATCGAGGCATTGTCTCCGGGAGTGGTCCGCCGGCACCTGGATCTGGATGCCCTGCAGAGTCTCGCCCAAGACAAAGCCATGCCTATGCGCCTGCTGGAAGGGGTGTTTGCCTACCTGCGTGTACTCCCCGGTGGCTGGGATCCGGATAAACCCCCACCCTCGGCAGATGCCCGCGATCCCCAGGCCGAACAGGCACCGAACCTGAGTCGGGGTGAACAGCACGCCTACGTCACCATGCAGCTCACCAATGCCCTGGGTCTGTTGGCTGACAGTTATGGCTATATCACCAATACTCCATACCCCGAAATTGACTGGTATGACGCGGTAGTCAACCGCCGTTTTGTGGTGGTAATCCTGCCGGCACTGGGCAAATCGGCAGAAGGAGCAGCCGCATTGGGCCGGATATTTACGGCCAACATCAAGGGCGTCATGGCGCGGGTGGCGGGCAGCCAGACCGAGCGGCGGGTGGGTGAAATTGCCGAACCGCTGATTACCAAAGCCGATCACCCCTATTTTGTCCTCCAGGATGAAAAACCGGCGTACGTCGTGGATGGAGAGGACGTGATCTACCAGGAAGCTCGCAGTCTCGGTTTCGCGCTTTTCATCCTTGTCCAGTCTCATCAGCACATGCTGAACAAGAACAAAACGGTGGGCGATGCGATCGCCGGATCAGCCACCCGGACCAAGATGTTCCTGGGCGTGGAGGATACCGAGACCATGGAGCTTGCCCGCAAGCTGACCGGCGAAGTGTGGCGGGCGGTGCCGGCATCCTATGACAGTGGCGCAGGCAGCATCCCGGCTGCCGATACCCGGCTGCAGTTGCAGAAGGATTCCTGGCTGGATCCGCTGGAGCTCAAGGTCCAGCATCGTGGTCAAGGGCTGCTGGTCAATACGGTACCGACCAGTCGTGGGGAGATACAGCGGGCGGTCTGGATGCAGGGATTATATATCCCCCCGGTACCGGTCAAAGCGATCCATCAGAATCATCTCCAGCCGCTGCTGAAACCGGTCCGGGATGACACGGCACAGGAATTCCAGGATGTGGGGAAATCCAGGACGACAGAAAGAACCCCGGGCGAAGACCTGGCGGCGCTGTTCGGCGAAGGCATGATGCAGGCCCGGGCCGTCTGTGAGCAGCTGGGTTTTGATGCGGACATGCTCGAACAGCATGACCAGTTGCAGGATCTGCTGGAGCAAGGCGTATCGGGGATCCTGCAACAGGCTCCCTGTCCGATGGATGCAGAGGGAGAATGGCTGTTCAGTGACCTGCAGCACAACCACTCCCCCTAACCGTTTTTGGCATAGGCGGAGTTTGTGAAAGCAGGCTCCTGGCTGACCAGATTCAGTAATCGCAGCGCCTCACGGGATGAGGCTATGAACGATGAGAATAGTCGAGAGGCAGGTCTCCAGGTGATCTCAGACGCCCGTCCGCCTTAGACTGAAAGCGGTCATCCATGAATGGTGGTCATATGACAGCATCCGACCCAAAGCCGCCGCTCGCATCATCACAGACTGAACGGCAGGAACCACAAAGTGCAGCAGACATTCCAAGGGGCCGCTGGCGGACAAGTCATCGGCCTTTGCGGCCATTTGCGTGCCTGATCGAATCGGTCGGCACTGCGCTGGTTAGCGGCCCTTAGCACAAATATCATTCTGATGTGCTACTGCAGCAGCATCGTTCTTCTAATGCTTCAAGTAAGTTCTTCGAGTGCAAGTTGTTTGTACCATTCGCTATAAAGTCGGCAGAAGCGTATTGTGATTGCTTGTACTAACGCCTTACGGTGTTTCTTGTATTTTTCGTCCTGCACTGCTAGATAGTTCTTCACTAGTAACTCATCTGGGGCGCTATCTTTCCAGTACTGCCAATCTTCATTTTCAACGATAAAACTTGCTTTGCGTATGACCTCAGCTTTGTCCAGTTGGAATCGCTCCGTTTCACGATTGATCTCATTGAGCTTGGTTGCAGGTAAATCATCTTGATCACATCGATTTAGTTCCAATGGCCAAACACGAAGGTTGCCTATAGATGTATGCCATTCGCGAATAACGGCAGGAAGATTACGGATATAGCCTGAGCTCCCTAAACTTTGAGGATGAATATGGTCGTAATCCCAGGGCCGATTTAAATCTTCCATCTGACCAGGCAAGGTGGGATCAAAATCGTGGAACCAACGCATAATCCAACTTCTTTGAGCATAATCCACCAAACGTCTGTCGCTCCAAATCTTATCCATAAACTGAAGCCAAGCGATACGAAGGCGTTCTTGGCGTGATTCCGAGTCCTTGGCTTGTCCATTGGCATCTTCAACGTAGTCTCCAATTCCACTATTTTTTAGCCACTTCTGCAAACTCTTCGGAAGCTTGGAAAATTCCTGTGGAACGAGCCTTCCATGGTAATGTGCCCAATTACCGGCAGACGCCCAGTAATCTTTAAATTCTGGTCCCGGGTATCTTGAGCTACCATTAGTAACGCGCGATTTGATGATGTGTTCAAGTAGATCAGGTGGAATTATGGGCAGCATTACGAGCTTTCCGTCTGGCTCTGCTGGGAAAAGTCGACTAAACTGTTTGCTGCTAAAGAAATCAGCTATTGAGTCGCGGTGATGCTGGCACAAATATGGCCAAAGGCGACGCAGGCAACGCCCCACGTCATCTGAAAACCAGTTTACTGCAACTATAAAACCAAGGGTCCGTTGACGTTGATTCCTAGATAAGCCCCCTACCGTCTTCTCAACGCTATGCAGTCGTAACAACCACATGCTAATCAAAAGAAGAGTGTCTTGGCCTTTTTCAGAGCCGAATAATTGCGCAGCTAATGTTGGAGGGAACCGATACGGATGCTCTTCGTCTGCATCACCGGTGGAACTTAGCAGGATCAGCTCCAACAAGTCAGTAATAATTGTTTCTGCACCTACCACAAATTCACGTAACGACTCCTTACCCCCGCTTCGCATAAACTTGCGAAATTCCGCTAGAGTGGGGGTTTGCGGTGGCTTATCTGTTAGTTTTCCATCATTCCATGCAGCATGTAGTCTAACTAGAAAAGTGACCATGCGTGCCGGAGCAATAATTTGCCGACCATTTGGTTGCAACGTCTCAAGCGTTTTGGGGGCCTCCGGCCATGCCGACTTAAGCAACGAATAGATCAGTTCTTCACCACCAAGATTAGTACCCGCTGAATTGATACGTACGAATAAAGTTTCGACAGCATCTTTGACCATGGCTTCATCATTTTTAGTTGAACCTAGATCAGGGGCATGTGTCGGCAATATAAGACCTGGTATGCGTTTTACACCCTTTTCATGGCGGATCAACGACACTAGCGCATCTAATTTATATGACAGTGAATCAGGATTGTCTGCTTCTGTCTTATCCAGGGCCTTCTTCCACTGCGAAATCAATGAGAGTCCAGATTTCAATGCCGCATCGTCACTCCACATCGGGAGAGTTTTCAGGTGTTCCCCCAAATTGTCTCGCCAGTTACGGCTGTCGGATGCAACCTTCACCAGTAATGGTACTGGTATTGGACACATGGAATCCCACGGCCATGCGTGTCGTAGGGGCAAGGTTGAAGCTCGTACGTTTTCCAATTTTCCAACTAGCCGGAAACAAGCCATGGCGTCGGAAATATCTTGAGACTTCATACGGCTTTTCGGATCTTTAAACGAATACCCCCATGGATGGGATCGAGTCAGAACACGGAAAACATACTTTCTCTCATCCGGTGATGGGCCCACATCGACCCAAAGAGCAGGCCCATCATTGTGCTGACCGGCATCGTCCCATACGTCTAGGAAGCCCAATGCAATCGCAGTAGATCTTTGCTGACCATCCAACAGATGAAAGGTGCGGTTAGGATCTCCGTTGAAACAATGACCAAGAAGCTTATAATCCTTTTGACCGAGAGCGTCGTCAAAACGAGACAACAAAAAGGCTCCGATAGGAAAGCCGCGAACAATTGAATCCCACAATGCTTCTGTCTGTACTGCACTCCATACAGCGCCGCGTTGAAGTGCTGGCAAAAGAGCGCAAATGGACGTATCGTCGTTAACTGGAATACCATCGACCTGCCATGCAGCTATCTCCCCTAACGACAGGAGATGCGCTCCGACTTGATACTTATTGTCATTATGCATTGGACACGGTTCCTTTTAAATGCAATAAGCTGTGGAGTTTTGCCTGCCTATATAGAGCACTCAGTTGGTCTCGCATAATATTGATCTTGAATTGTTCTAATATCAATATTATGTAAATGAATCGCCCCCAAGCGAGTAGACACAATACAGCAAAATTGGCTGGATTGTACGCCAATGATGCCATTGGGTGGAGCAGTCCTATTTGTCGGCTTTGGCCGAGTAGTGTGAATTGCCCTTCCGGCAGGTTCCGAAAGTGCAGCGGTCATTCAGATGGCAGCTTTCCAGAATAATCGAGCGGCGGTTCATGGCCGATATTACCCGTTCCCAGTCTGGATGTGAACGACTGCTTACGCTGCATACCGTCCATTCACAGGCAAAGTCGCTGTCATCGATGTTCCTCCAGTCACAGCAATAGCAGCCCCCCACAAACGGCCGGTTGATTCCTTCGTTCCGCATCCAGGTCGCCAGTACCGCAAATTCAGTCAGCACCGCATCTAGTTGGGGTGTTTCCATCCGCGTTGATTCCATGCCCAATCAGTGCCGCCCTGGTCGATGTGCCTGCATGGGGGCTGCAGCGGGTGCGACCTGTTGTATCTGGGCATCCGGTCCGATTATTCCCAGCCTCTGACCAATGGCCCGGAAGCTTTCTTTGAGGCGTTCCCAGAGACTGTTGCCTTTCTGATCCGGGATCTGCTCCAGGTGTTCTTCGGTTTTTTTCAGGTGCCGGTCGGCGATGTCTGCATAGGCGTGCCGCTCTCGATCAGGAATCTCCTCCATCTCCGGAGCCAGCACATCAAAGCGCCGGATGGCTTCGGTGTGCTGGCTCTGTAATGCCTGTACCTGCTCCTGAAAATCCGGGCTGGCCCGGACGATGGCCCCGACCAGGGCCTGCTGCTGGGCATCTGCCTGATGGAGGCCCTTGGGGGCTGCCTGGCGCACGGCCTCCATGACCGGGTGCTGTAACAAGGCTGCGCTCTGGCTCTCCAGGGCCTGAGTGGCCAACGTGAAGTCGGAGAACTTTTCGCGTGCGGTGTCGAGACGCTGGGCTTTCTGTTTTTCAGCCCGGGATTGCATCTGCATGCTCCGTCGCTGGTTGAATCCCTGCGCCAGGGTCGTCAATAACCCTGGAGAGCGGATGGTGACGTTTCGGCCGCCAATATGGGTTTGCTGAGAGGGCGGGGCGTCCGGTTCATCCCGCTGTTCCTGATCCGCAATGGCAGGTGCCAATGGGGCCAATGCTGACTGCATGGGGGGTTGTACAGGGGTCGTATCCGTCTGTGGGGAATCCGGCTGTTTGGCCTGCTGCGCATCCTCCACCGATTCCGTTGTATTTTCGGGGTGATCTTCCTGCGTGGCTTCCGGAGATTTTCCCGCCAACAGGGAACGGGCCGCCTGTTCTTCGGCTTCCCGCTGGGTGGCGAGTGCGGCGACTTCCTGGTCACTGGGCAGATCCAGCAGCGGTGCCCCCTTCGGGGCGGATTGCGCCTGTTCCGGGCTGGATGTCCCATCGGCAAGGGACTGTCCCGAGAGAAGCGCATCGGCTGGACCCGGTCTGGCCTGGTCTTGGTCGGGTTCAGCCTGCGTGTTGGTCTGGGGTTTCCACGGAGACAGATCCGGGTCATAAAAATCATCTTTTGGCGCTGTTTCAGCTGCAGCGGCCGTATTGGGCCACCAGGTACTCAATTCGGGAGCCGCGTTGCGGTCATCCGATGTCAGTACGGACGCTGCCGACACGTTGAGGCCTTCTGTACCGGGTTCTGTGGTCGGTCCATTTTCTTCGCTTTCCACACGAATGACCGATTGGGGTTGCGCTTCCAGATGGTCCGAAGCAAAAGGATAGGTGCGGGGCAGTGCGTTTTTGTCCAGCCCATGACGGGTGCGCCAGTCCGCCCAGGTGTATTCAATCTGTTTTCTGGCCGACGCGAAAGGCTGTTCCTCCAGAGGTTCCTGGGTTTCCCGGTCTGTCGGGTCTTGCAGGATCGCGAGTGCCTCGCCGATCTCGCCGTCTTCCAGCAGAAGGCGTGCCTGCTCTGCAGCACGGGTGGCCTCCCCGGCGGCCGCCTGGTCTTTCCAGTGTGGCAGAGAATTTTCTGCGCGATGAACGGCTTCCAGTAAAGGCAACAAGGCGTTTTCCTGAAAGTCCCGGGTGGCTTCCGGAAAGGTGCTGGATGCTTCGCTGCCCATCGCAGTCCGGGCGGGAGTACGGGTATCGGCCATGGGGATGCTCCTTATGAAGAAAGGCGAATGGATACCGGAGTTATAACCGTCCACACCTGCGCCTGGTTGTCGGACACAGGGCTCCGTGCGGCGAACGCCCTATAACTCCCCTGAGTATTCTTTTCGAGGGTAGACCCATGGCACAATCCGACTGGCCCGCGCGCGTCGCGGCGCTGCTCCAGAAAACGACCCGTATTCCCCAGGCGCAAAGGGGTGTCTGCAAAACCCTGACCGCTTACGGTCCGCCCGATCTGGCCCTGGATTTTCAGGGGCGTTTTGGGCTGGCGGGCGACACCCCCGAAGGGGGCAGCGCTCGCGCCCGCACCCTCGCCCAAAAGGAAGGCGAGATCAGCCTGCTGCTGTCCAGCCTGCGCCTGATGAATCGCCCGGAGATCCTGGAGATGGTCGAGGCGGCCATGGCGGTGCGCTTATGAAGTCCGCTCTGCGCTTCGCCCTGCCCGCGGCGATACTCCTGACTTTCGGCATCCCCGCCGCCTGGGCCTGCAGCTGCCCGGACTGCAAGGAAGCCCATGCGGCCGCCATGGAACAGGCGCTGACCGCCATCGACGCCCAGAAGCCGATTCCCGCCAACAGTGTTGTGCATGTCTACAAGAATCCCAACTGCGAGAACCAGTTGGGGAATTACGGCGGCATCCTGAATGCACTCCAGCAGCTGGCCGATCAAAGTAACAACCAGACCGCCCAGACCATCGCGCAAGTCCTGCAGACCCTGTTCGGTCAGACCCAGAACGCCTGCGGCGGGTCTGGAGGCGCTATTGCCGACAGCCCGGATACGACGACCCGCTGGCAGACGCCAGCCAATCCGCAGAACCTTCAGAGCGCCATCAACCCCCAGGGAGGGACCGGCAATGCCGATTTCCAGAACCTTTTCCAGTAGCCCCCTTCAGATCAAACGGGCCACATCCATGGCGCTTGTCGCCGGCGTATCCATTGTCGTTAGCATTGCCTTGGGGATCTCCCAAACGCTGGCCGGTCCCCTGCCGGGCAGTGTCACGGGACAGGCGGTACCCGACAGCGGTGCCCGTTTCCAGAACTGGGCAGGCGGCATTCCCTATATCGGAAATCCACCCTACAGTCGCTATATACCACCCAGCATGGGTGTGACCGGCACCGTGCAATGCTATCCCATGGGCCCGTATGCGGGTGGATGCACGAATATTTATTCGGGCGGTGGTGGATTCGCTTCCAAACAGAATATCCAGTCACTGGGCAAGCAGATGCGCGCGGACATTTCCTGGCTGGGCTACACTCTGTCCCGCAGCATTCGCAACCGCACCGTGGCCCAAGCCATGGCCAAGGCCCGTGCCAATGGAGCCATGCCCATCGGTGCGCCTTGCGCAGGACATGGTCCGCAGAATCTCGCCGGTTCCGTGGCGGGTGCCGCCGGAGCCTTCGGCGTGCAGAATCCCATTGCCGGAGCCACCCACGTCAAGGCCCAGGCCGTCAGCGGTCT
>JAJYPA010000210.1 GCA_021795795.1 Pseudomonadota bacterium
TTTCCCAACGCAAGGCGCAGATCGACGCGGCGCTGGAAGCGGTGGGGCTGTCCCGGGAACACAGCACCGCCACGCAGCGGACCCACGCCAATCTGGCCACCAGGCGCAGGAAAATCCCGATGGACGCCGTGGCATGCCGTTGGCAATGGCGGGAAAGGGCCCGGGAGGCGGGACTGGATCTGGCCGCGCTCCAGCGGGTGGCCCGGGGCCGGGAGGGCGCATTGCCGGATCTCTCGGCCGATGCCGTGCAATCGGCCGCCCGTCACCTCTGTGAACGGGATACGGTGTTTTCCCGCGATGCCGTGCGTTTGGCGGCCCTGCAGTCGGCGGTTGGGGCGATCGATGGGCTGGATCGCGTGGACGATGCCCTCACCCGGAGTTCCGCCCTGATCCCTGCCGGATCCGACCAACTGACCACCGAGACCGCCCTGCTGCGGGAACAGACCATCCTGGCGCGGGTCACAGCAGGGCGGGGACGGTCTTCCGCGTTCCTGGATGCCGCAGCGGCGGATCGTCTGGTTCTCGACCGGGAGGCTGGCCAGGGTTTTTCCTACAGTGCCGGCCAGCGGGCCGCCCTGCAGCTCGGGCTGACCAGCAACGACCAGGTCTTCGGTGTCGTCGGTGCGGCGGGGGCAGGCAAGACCACGAGCATGGCGGGCATCGTGGCGGCCGCGCGGACGCGGGGCTATCGGGTCGTGGGCCTGGCCCCCTCGGCGGCGGCCAGCCGGGAGTTGGGCGGCGCAGGTGCTGCGGATACCCGGACGCTGGCGCGCTTTTTGTTGCAACCGGATACTGAGGAAGGGCCGCGTTATCTTCTCCTCGATGAGGCCGGCATGGTCTCGGCCCGGGACATGGAAGCGCTGTTGCAACGGTTGCGCCCGCAGGATCGCCTGCTGCTGGTGGGAGATCCCCGCCAGCTGGCGAGTGTGGAAGCTGGCAACCCCTTTGCGTTATTTCTGGATTCCGGTGTGCTGGCCCATGTCCGTATCGACGAGATCCAGCGGCAGCGGGATCCCCAGTTACGCCGGATCGCCGAAGCCTTTGCGGCGGGGCGGGCGACGGAGGCGGTGGCCGCAGCACAACCCTATCTGCGGGAAGTACCCATTCCGCAGAACGGCCAGGATCGGCAGGGGCGACCGAAGGCCACCACGGAGGATCGGCAGCAGGCCATTGCCGCCGCCTGCGCGGCGGACTATCTCGCCCGCGATCCGGTCGAGCGTGAGCGGACCCTCCTCGTGTCCGGCACCAATGCCGTGCGGCAGTGGATCAATGCGGATATCCGTGCTGGCCTGCAGGCCAGGGGAGCGATCGGGCGGGAGGAGGTGGCCATCACCGCGCTGGACAAGGCCAATCTGACGCGGGAGCAACGGACTCTGGCCGAGCAATATCGACCGGGCATGGTGGTGCGGATCCGCCGACAGCGCCAGGGTGGCAGAGGAAAACCCGCAGAACAGGAATACACCGTGGCTGGGACACAAGGCGGGCAGGTCCGGCTCCGTGATGCCGCCGGTACGGAGATATCTTGGGATCCCGCCCGGGCGGATCATCAGATGGTCAGCCTTTATCAGTCGAGAGTCATGGCGCTGGCCGCAGGGGACCAAGTCCTCTTTCGGGAGAACCAGACCCAGGGGGAGAAAACCCGGATCGTCAACGGCCAGGCAGGGAAGGTGGTCGCGGTGGATGTCCCCCGGGGTATGGCGACCATCGTCCTGGAGGGGCAGGATATTCCGCTGGAGGTGATGGCGGATCGGGGGATAGCGCTGGATTATGGATGGTGCCGAACCATCCATGCCAGCCAGGGGCAGACGGTGGATCATGTCATTGTCGCCGGCGAGGCCGCCCGGCTGGCCACGGCCGAAACGGCCTATGTGGCGGCCAGCCGGGAGCGATGGACCCTGGCCGTCTATACCGACGACCGGGAGAAACTCGGGCAGGGCTGGGCCCGCTGGGCGGAGCGGCAGAGCGCCATGGAGGCGACCCGGACCCGTGCAGCGCCCCGCCTGGAAGCGCTGGCCGCCTTGCGGGAACGGGCCGCCGCCGCGCTGGGGCGGGAAGGGGATCTGGCCCTCGCGCGGGAGCGGCCGGAGCCCGTGCAACGGCCGGGTCCGGACCGACAACCGAAGCCGCCCAGTCGGGGATTCGGGCCGGGACGGTGAGGGGTCTGCAGCCTACCAGGGAATCACGACAGCAGCCCGAGCATCGCCGCCTGCAATACGGCGGCGGTCTTGTTGACGGCATTCAGCTTGGCCATGCCCTTGCTGATGTGAAAATTGACCGTGCGCTCCGTGATATTGAGGATATCGGCGATTTCGCCGGAGGTCTTGCCCTCGCCGGTCCAGCGCAGCACTTCCATCTCGGGGTTACAACCCTGTTCAGGAAGGGACCCTCAAGGAGTTGCTTTTTTTAGAACGCTATGACGAGAATATAGCACTATGAAGAAACTCAAAAAAGTAGGTTAATAAAAGGGAAGCTAAATTCTAGACATATGGCCTCCTCACTACTACTCAGCCTGAATGGCAATACAGGACGAGAGCCTCTGAGAGCTTGCTATGGAGAGTGGCGCTTGCGCGATCGAAATCGGATGCCTGCGCTGAGGGCTTTGCAGCGCGCTGCAGGACCATGGCGTTATCGATGGCCAGGTCGCCTGAAGCTGGGCAAGGTGGGCGGGGGTAGCCGAATTAGGGCGTTGGCCAGTGCCGGGGTGCGTAACGATCTATGTTCCAGCAGTTGTTTGTAGTAGGTGGTTCAGTGAGAACTCCGGGTAATGCCGCAGGAGACCTATCCTTCGGGAGAGGGTATGCAACCACAGAGGATTTCGATGAAGGTACGACGAGAGCGAGGTGCACTACTCCAGAAAGTAAGGAGACTCACTCCAGGGCACCTCGAAAACCCGCTTTTGCCGAATAATAACCAGGCTATATATCTGCTAAATCAATAAGATGTATTATTGGTATTTGTTGGAATGTTGAGTTTTTCGAGGTGCCCTCCAGTGGTCGGGTGATGATGAAACGATACGACAGTGATCCCGAGAAGCCAAAAATGCTTCTCACCGGTCCAACCTTCATGTAAGCCCTTTCGCTCGAAATGAAAAACCCGGTGGAGCCGGCTGATTGTCTAGACTTTAGTTAAAATAGTGAGGTGGCAATGGGAAGTGTTCTCTTGCGTAATGGCCGGGTAATCGACCCTGCCTCAGGTGTGGATACTGTCTGTGATTTATTGGTCAGAGAAGGCCGAATTTTCGCAGTTGGAAAGGGACTACACGACGATCAGGCCGATGTAATTGATTGTACGGGGTGCCTCGTCTTACCTGGGCTAATCGACACCCATGCGCATGTTTACCAGCATGTCACGGGCCGCTTTGGTCTCAATTCTGATATGTGTGGTGTTGACTCCAGTGTGACGACGCTAATTGATCAAGGTGGCGCGAGTTGCATGACGTTGCCGGGATTTCGTCATTATGTCGCCAACCCCGCAAAAACTCGCATCTATGCGTTCCTTTCAGCGTATCTGGTGGGCGGTCTAGAAGGACACTTCTATCCCGAACTCTACCGACCAGAATGCATAGATATAGATGCCACTGTGAAGGTGGCTCTGGCAAACAGAGACTTGGTTAAAGGTATTAAGGCGCACGCCGAACTGGGTGGCTTCGCCCGATGGGGAGTGGAGGCCATGCGCTCATCAGCGATGATTGCAAAAAAAACAGGGTTACCCCTATATGTCCATTTTGGACAGCTGTGGCCGACGCCGAAGCAGGCAGCCTACGAAGTGGACCCAGACGCGATTCTGACGCAGGTCCTCGATCTGCTCAAGCCGGGAGACATACTCGCACACCCATTTAGTAAACATCCTGGTGGTTTTGTTGGGCGTAACGGTCGCGTTCATCCCCTGGCGCGAGAGGCTACATCGCGTGGCCTAAAGATAGATGTTGGGCACGGGTCCCATTTCAGCTTCCAGATGGCCCGTACTGTTCTTGATGCTGGCATCATCCCTGACACGTTGGGAGCTGATATGCATGGTTATAACACGCCTGTGCCAGCTCCTGCGGGAACACCTGAACAACATCCAGACCAGGACCACATGTTCCTCGGTCGTACTCGCTTTAGCCTGGTTTCTGCTATGACCGCCATGCTAGCTCTTGGTCTTACAGTGGAACAGGTGGTCCCCATGGTGACGATCAATGCGGCACGTATGGCTGGTTTGATGGACGACGGTATTGGCACACTACAACCAGGTGCGGAAGCCGATGTTACGGTGCTTGCGGATGAGCGCGGGCGGTGGGTGTTGCAGGACAACGAGGGCGCACAAGTGGTTGCCCAACGCCTGCTTGAACCGATGTTTTGTTTGCGTGGCGGAATCCAATTTAACGCTCAAGCTCCGATCTTGCCTGTTTCGCAGAGAGCATGAATAAAAGGTGTGGAGATCATAGGAATGGCTACTGCAGAGGCAAATGACTTTCCATGGCAGGACAAGGTAATTGGCGTAACTACTCCACAAGGGGTCGGTGCGTCGCTGGCCCGAAAGGAGGATGATCGCTTCATGCGCGGCCGTGGTGAGTATGTGGCTAATATTCACATGGCCGGTATGCGAGACGTGGCCTTCGTCCGTAGCCAAGTCGCACATGCCCATATCCGAAGCGTTGAGAAGCCTGCGGGCCTCGAAGAGGCGGTATTTGTGCTCTCTGACCTTGTCGGAGTTTGGCCGATTGTGGCCGACGCTGGATTGTCAGGATTTAAATCCTCAGCGCAGTCGGTGCTAGCTGGTGATAAGGTACGACAAGTCGGTGAAATGATTGCAATGTGTGTTGCTGATTCACGAGCGGAAGCCGAGGATATTGTTGCACAGGTTTTTGTGGAGTTTGACGAGTTGCCGGCAGTCGTGGACATGCTATCTGCCCGCCTACCTAATGCGCCGTTGGTGCATGAACATTGGGGTGACAATATCTTTCTTGAAACCACAGTTGATTCTGACCTAGACGAAATCTGCAAAAAAGCAGCGATACGCGTACATCGCCATTTGCGCACGGCGCGTCAGAGTATGGCTCCCATGGAAGGACGAGGTGTGGTTGCCCACTGGGACCGCCGCCTCGAACAACTCGTCGTTTACACTGCGACGCAGATGCCTCATGTCGTCCGTACTGGGTTGGCTGGCTGTCTCGGACTGGGTGAGGGGCAAATTCGCGTAATCTCCCCGGATGTCGGGGGTGGTTTTGGTTACAAGGGCATTCTTCTGCCAGAAGAGGTGTGCGTCGCCTGGTTGGCGATGCGGCTTGGTCATCCCGTGCGTTGGATCGAAGATCGGCGGGAACAGTTAACTGCTAACGCCAACTGCCGTGAGCATGACTATGAAATCACGGCTTACGCCGACAGTGACGGTCGCCTGCTTGCTTTGGAATGTGAGGCAACGGTTGATTCTGGCTGTTATTCTTCTTATCCATTTTCCGCTTGCCTAGAAGCGGCCCAAGTCAGCAGTATCTTGCCGGGACCTTATAAAATGGAGCGGTATCGTTGCCATACTTGGTCGGTTGCCACCAACAAGCCACCGATATTGCCGTACCGCGGTGTAGCTCGCACTGGTGTGTGCTACGCGATTGAAACTGTCATGGATGCTATAGCTGTTGCGGTTGGTATAGAGCCATACGAGGTACGTTTGCGCAATCTCGTGCAGCCGCATGAGATGCCCTACGATAACATTACACATAAACATTTCGATAGCGGGGATTACCCAGAATGTGTGCGCCGTGCGGTAGAGAGCATCGGACTAGATAAGGTGCGCGCTCGTCAGCGACAAGCTGAGCCAGATGGCCGCCGCATTGGGTTCGGTCTGTCTGTGTTTTGCGAGCAGGGCGCGCATGGTGCTTCGGTCTATCACGGCTGGGGCATCCCAATGGTGCCCGGTCGTGAACCAGCCGTGGCTAGATTGACGCCTGACGGCGTGCTAGAGGTGCGGGTAGGAGTGCATTCCCATGGACAAAGTATGGAAACCACGCTAGCACAAATCGCGCATGAGATACTTGACATTGATACTGCGCATGTACGGATCGTGCTTGGCGATACCGCTATGACATCGTATTCCACGGGAACTTGGGGATCACGCTCAATCGTGATGGCAGGCGGTGCCGTCGCGCAAGCGTGCAAGGAGTTAAAGAAGAGGCTGGTCGACATCGGCGCATGGCTCCTGAAACAGGATGATGCCGAGGTGCATTGGGAGAATGGCGCCGTAGTTGGCTCTACTGGACAGATTGGTATCGCCGAGATTGCCCATACATGGTACCTCAAGCCACACCTGTTGCCTTCAGATAGTGATCCGCATGGCCTGGAAGTCAGCACTACTTACCTAGCAGGACGCGACTCTGGAATGTTCAGTTACGCCTGTCATGCTGTTGTCGTCGCTGTAGATATCCAGATAGGTAAGGTGGAGATTATCGATTATGTAATTGTGGAAGATGGCGGTGTGCTAATTAATCCAATGGTTGTAGATGGCCAAGTCTTCGGTGGTGCGGCACAGGGGATCGGAACGGCTCTATACGAAGAAATGCGCTACAGTGCCGATGGTCAGCCACTCGCTTCTACGCTGGCTGACTATATCTTACCAGGCGCCACTGAGGTGCCGAGGATCAGGATTGAACACATGGAGATAAAGTCGCCATACACGGAGTTTGGTCAAAAGGGGATTGGTGAAAGTGGGGCCATTGGCTCACCAGCTGCCATTGCTAGTGCGGTGAATGATGCACTCCGCCCCATCGGGGCGGAAATCAATGAATTGCCGATCACGCCACGCGTGATACTTGAGGCGATAGCCAAATCGGGATCCGGAATAGCATGTAAGGATGTCGCATGAAGTCCGCGCACTTTGACTACAAGGCTCCCACCCAGTGTCAGGACGCGCTCACACTGTTTCATGAGGCTGATGGTTCGGGTAAATACATATCTGGTGGTCAGTCCCTCGGTCCGATGATGAACTTGCGCTTGGTTCAGCCCGATTTCGTGGTGGATTTGCGGGCTATCAGTGCACTGCGTGAATGCCATACTGAGGGTGAATACACGGTCCTTGGCGCACTAATTACCCATAGCGCCATTGAGGATGGTCTAGTGGTGGACCCCACACAGGGCATGATGCCATGGGTTGCGCGGGGCCTTGCATATCGCGCTATACGTAACAGGGGAACACTCGGTGGCAGTCTTGTGCATGCAGATCCGGCTGCCGATTGGGTTAATCTTATGGCGGTGCTTGACGCGCAGTACCTGGTCGATGGCTTGGCCGGCAAGCGCACCATTGTTCAATCGGACTGGATGCTGGGAGCCTTCACCACGGCGATGCGCGAAGAGGAAATTCTGACCGGGATACGCATCCCGAGGCTAACAGCAAGCGCACGCTGGAGTTATTACAAAATCAATCGGAAGGCAGGGGAGTTCGCAGAGGCTATTGCGGCCTTCATTGATGATCCAGAACACGGTATTCGGCGAGGTCTGATTGGGGCCATTGCAGGCACGCCATATGTCATCAAAAATGCGGCGCCATTACTTGATGACTGGGATGGTTTATTCGCCCGTGAACAACTTCTTGCTGCGGGCTTGAGTCAAGATTCATACGAATATCGAGTTCACGCCATTGCTTTGGCGCGCGCTGCGCGGGCAATAACCGAATCCTACGGAGGTAATGCGTGACAACTATTGAACTCACAGTTAATGGTAAGCTGTTTTGCGGCGGGGTCGAGCCGCGTATGCATCTTGCAGATTTTTTGCGTGATAAACTGTTGTTAACCGGCACAAATCTTGGCTGTGAACAGGGAGTCTGCGGTGCCTGCACTATAATGATTGATGGTGCTCCAGCACGTTCCTGCATCGCATTCTCAGCGACTTGCGATCGCGCCGAGGTGCGCACCATCGAGCATTTCGACAAGGATCCAGTGATGCAGGAGTTACGCTCTGCGTTCTCCGCGGAGCATGCGTTGCAATGCGGCTATTGCACGCCCGGGATGTTAGTTACTGCTTGGGACATTGTAACACGAGTACCGGATGCTGATGATGCACGAATCAGGTATGAGCTATCAGGCAATCTTTGCCGCTGTACCGGATATGATGGCATAGTTCGAGCCATTTACAGTGTGTTAGAAGTGCATCGTGCCTCGGCCCACAGCCAAACTTATTCAACCGTATAAAAGGACGACATCTTTGGAAATTGAACAATCGTTTCGTGTGCCATTTCCGCCTGATTGCGTATGGCGCTGTTTTCACGATATCGAGGGTATTGTCAGCTGTCTTCCGGGTGCATCGCTGACCGCCCCACCTGAGAATGGCAAGCTGAAGCTTGTAATGGCCGTAAAGCTTGGGCCCATCACGGCGGCATTTGTTGGCGATGGAGAACTCAGGCTGGATGACAGCACGTACTCAGGAAACGTAACCGGAGTAGGGAGCGATCGCAAAAGCGGTTCGCGCGTGAAGGGTGAAGCGGCCTTCACTCTTCAGGATGAACAGGTGTCTGGACAGGGCCCCCTTACCAGGGTTGACATTCGTGTCGTTTATTCAATCGCAGGCAGTCTTGCTCAGTTTTCGCGGAGCAGTATTGTGAATGATTTGGCAGAACGGATGACAAACAGCTTTTCGGACAATTTAAAACGTAAACTCGATAATGATGCGGGGGCTTTATCTGAGCCGATAGCTGTAGAACCATGCACACCCTCTGGTAGGGGCACCACACCTAACTCATCGTCAAATAAGCCGATCACCGAATCGAATGAGCCACTGAATATTGGAAGCGTCTTCTGGTCAATTCTGCTCGCTCGATTGCGCAAACTGTTTTTCTCAAATAGGGGATAGTATTTGAGCTGGCATGTTATCACCAGATCACTGGTAGAATGAAGGAATCCATAGACAAACGATGATAGGAGAACCAGAGACCCAACCCGCATTAGAACAAATAAAAATTATAAGATACTTGATGGGGGTTGCTCGGTACAGGCTAACTGAATGCGTAATCGTTTCGACTTTTCTACGGTCATCGGCAAATGGTTAGCGTACTTCTGCTGAACGATTTCAATGCGCATCATTTTAGCACATTAGAATTGGTGCAGCGCACCAAAGTGGTGCACATAATCACGCATAGTGCTATGTGAGTTAATATTTCACTGATCAGTTGCGTCAACATATTGGTTTGTTTTTGTTTTATTTTAAATATTTTTTATTTCCGGCGTTGTTGTTGCTGATTTTTGGCGTGATTATTGCTTTTTGTTTAAGAGGTTTTGAAACCGTTCAACAATCGACTTATGAAGGGGTGCTTTAAATGAACAATAAATATAGGTTATTGGTAGGATGCATTTTTTTCACGGTATTAACTGGGGCCCAAGAAATCGCGTTTGCCTCTACCGATAAAGTATTTTCTTTGGCTGGAGATTCATGGCCTGGCTATGCACCTTTTTGGGTTGCTCAAAAAGAACACCTATTCAAAGGAATAAAATTCGTATTTATAAAGTCAGAGACCAGAGATCCTCTTCTATTGTCGGGAAGGGTTGACGCTGCTAATCTAAGTATGAACCAGATAGTAAATAATTATAAGAAAGGATATAAGACACCGATAGTCATCCCCATGGATTACTCATATGGTGCCGATGCAATTGTTGGAGATAAAAGCCTGCCTTCTGTAAAGTCTATCGTCGGCCACAAGGTTGTACTAAATACGGATTCGTATTCTGAACTTTTGTTGCTGGGCGCATTAAAGAGGGCTGGCCTAACGTTGGGTGATGTAAAACAGGTCAACATGAAAGGTTCCTCTGTGCCAGCCGCTCTAATTTCCGGAAATGCTAAAGTTGGAGTAACATGGCAGCCGAATGTTAGTGTTGCCTTAAGCAAAGATAGTGAATTACATGTTATTTTTTCGTCGCGAGACGTTCCCGGCCTGATATCAGATAATATTGTGTTTAAAGAAGGGTTTGCCAGGAAGCACCCAGATGTTACGCGCAATATTATAAAAGGGTTCATCGCTGGAGAGAAATATATCAAACAACACCCGGCTTCGGCGTATAAGATAATGGGCGAATATATGGGTGTAAGTCCAAGTGTAGCCAAAACAATTTATACCGGAGTACATAATGTGACGCTAAACCAAATGAATAAAATGTTTTCTGATTCCGGAAACATGTCTTACTCAAGAAGTATATCGGATGTGCTAGATGTAATGAAGTATCAAAAAGAGGTTCCAGTGAACTATAACCCAAATTGGAAAGATTTTATCGATACAAAGTACGTTGATGAAGTCATTAAAAGCGCCCATTAGACCTGGGTAAAATTAAATGTTGTGAAGTCTCAAGGTAGCTATATGGCGATTTCTATTGTCAGAGGCTTTCGCAGTGCGACGTAAGGTATTGAGCATTTTGCATCAATCCTGGTTAAAAATCAGCTGCGTATTGGAGAAGAGTTAGGCTACTTCAATATGCAGCCATCCTAAGCTTCAGAGTAATGCTTAAAAGCGCATTGCCGCGCTTCTGGATGCTTGCCTTTTATGTGCTTCAAGTACGTAAATTTGTGTTAATATTAGTTGTTAATTGCTTGCAATACATACTGGATACGCGCATACAACTTTGTATAACAGGGCTTCTTAAGATGAAACTAAAAAGATATTTATCAAACATTTTCAAGGTCCGTCGCGGCATTCCAAGAAGCCTATATATTATCATGTCAATCCTGCCATTTGCTTTTATCCTTCTTGCATGGCAGGGTGTTCTCAATCTACACTATGTGAGAACAATATTTCTTCCATATCCTTACAGCATATACCGCGCGTTTATTCAATGGGAAAATGGCAATCTATATGGTGATATTCTTATAAGCACATATCAGGTCGGGATGGGCTTTCTTATAGCAGCTATAATAGCGGTTCCGTTGGGGATTTATGCTGGTTCTTTAAAAATCGTTGAGGCGTGGATTCAACCAATATCGGATTTTGGTAGATATCTGCCTGCGGCAGCTTTTATACCGTTGGTAATAGTTTGGTTTGGCATTGGGGAAGAGCCAAAAATAGCCATCATTTTTATAGGTGTTTTTTTTCAGCTCGTTATTATGACTGTTGATGCCGTTAAAAGTACAGCAACAGATCTTATAGATGCGTCTCTCACTCTAGGAGCGCAAAACTCTGAGGTTATTAGTAGAATAATTCTCCCAGCCTCAGCTCCAAAAATATTAAATGCCATGAGGGTTTGTTTTGGCTGGGGGTGGACCTATGTCGTCGTCGCAGAACTGGTAGCATCAACGCGCGGTCTGGGTTATGCGATTATGCAGGCGCAGAGGTTTATGGATACCCCTAAAATATTTGTTGGAATAATTATTATAGGTGGGATAGGATTATTGTTTGATTCAATATTTCGCATTCTGCATAAAATTATATTCTCATGGGAACCTCGGTAATGGCACACATAACGAGTATTCTTATCGTTGACCACGTTAAGTCTTTGCACTATTTTTTATTAATTGGAGATTTTACGGGTGAGTAGGAGCATTCTGCAACTGCGTGGTATTAACAAAAAATATATTTACAGTGGAGATAAAAAAGTTGTGCTAAAAGATGTGACGTGTTCCGTTGAAGAAGGGGAGCGTGTTATCTTTGTTGGGCCTTCTGGATGTGGAAAGTCAACCTTATTGAGAATAATAGCAGGTCTTGATACGTTCTATTCAGGAGACGTTTTTTTGGACAATAAAAAAATCTTAGGGCCAGGCCCAGAAAGATGCGTTGTGTTTCAGCAGTCAACTCTTTTCCCATGGTTAACTGTATGGGAAAATATCGTTTTCTCACGAACGTTGAAGAGAAATATATTTTCTGATGGTAGCGATGTAGGAAGATCTGTGTATATGAGTAATAAGCTTGTATCGCTTGTTGGACTGTATAAGTATAAGGGATTTTATCCTAAGGATCTAAGTGGCGGCATGAAGCAGCGTGTTGAAATAGCCCGCGCTTTGGTTGCAAATCCAAGGGTGCTTTTAATGGATGAACCATTTAGTGCGCTTGATGCGCAAACTCGTGAGGTAATGCATGATCTGGTGCTCCGTTTGCTTAATTTTGAAGAAACCACTCTTATATTTGTGACCCACGATATCGAGGAGGCTGTATATATGGGTGACAAAGTCATAGTATTGCGATCAAACCCTGGGTGTATCGATAATGTATATGATATTCCATTCGGGAGAAATAGAACGCAAAAACTAAAAAGTTATAAAGACTTTATCAGTATAAAAGAGAATATACTAAGTGATATAAGAAGGCTTAGCTCTGTTACCTCAGGTGATTTTGGTGAGGATTATTATAAGGACTTGTAGTAGCCATATTCTTAAGTTAAATATCATAATCGGCGATTTCAATCTCACAATAGTGAATGCCATGCGTACTGCTCTCCACCGGTTTTTTACCACGGATCCAGCCGATGTCTCCGGTTTGGCGCGGGCGATCGCCGAAGGGGCTGTAAATCCCACGGGTATCGTTGCGATTATTGGGAAAACCGAGGGCAACGGCGGTATAAACGACTTCACCCGGACTCTGGCGATTATGGCTTTGAGCCAGATGCTGGCGGCACATCTGGGT
>JAJYPA010000211.1 GCA_021795795.1 Pseudomonadota bacterium
GCGCCGAGGCGAGGCACCCACGGCCTCTGATCGCTTTCTTGGGCTCACGGTGACATCGCCTGGGGGTGAAGAGGTGTCGGTGTTTGCAACTGGCGATAAGGTTTCAGCGGTCCTGGCCCAGAAGCTACTGGCAGTCATCACAGCAGATCGTAGCGACAATAAAGACGTAGCGATTGCGGCCCTGGTTCAGGCCCTATTGAGTTTACAGGCCAATCGAGGTAATCACCGGGATACGGAGAAAACACGCCATGGCTCATGAGAAACCGGTCCGTCATATCTTGAGTCTATCAGGCGGCAAGGATAGCGCTGCGCTGGCCCTCTATATGCGGGATCGTGTGCCTGGCATGGAGTACATTTTTAGCGATACCCGTAAAGAATTACCTGAAACCTATGAGTACTTGGATCGGATCTCTAGCTACCTCGGTAAGGAGGTTATTCGATTAAATGCCGACGTTGGATTTGACCATTGGTATGAGATGTACGGGGGCATGATCCCTTCAAATCATCGCCGCTGGTGTACCAAGATGCTCAAGCTCAAACCTTTCGAACAACACTGTGGAAATGATGAGGTGATAAACTACGTGGGTTTACGCGCTGACGAAAACCGTAGCGGATATATTAGCCATAAACCGAATATTAAAGCTGTCTACCCTTTCCGAGAAGACGGCTTGGCCCTCCACGACATTGAAGAAATTCTTCGCTCCTCCGGTGTTGGCATGCCCTCTTACACTAAGTGGGGACGAACTCGGTCGGGTTGCTACTTTTGTTTCTATCAGCAGAAAATCGAATGGGTCCAGTTAAAAGAGACTCATCCAGATCTGTATGAGCAGGCCAAAGCTTACGAAAAACCGTTCGAAAAAACCGGGAATTGCTTTACTTGGAGCCAGGGGGAAAGCCTCGCTGAACTGGAGAAACCAGAACGTATGGAGAAAATACGCCGCGAACATGCGATCCGCTTGGAGCGGCAAGCTGTGCGCAAAGAGTATGTTACACTGGCGGAAATCTTTTCACAGGCGGATCGGGCTCAAGAACCTGAAGATGATGAAGATCAAGGGTGCCTTGTTTGTCAACTGTAGATCAAGAAAATGGCATTTAAGATTACTGCAAGAACCATCCTGCATCTTGGCGCGGAATTAATACCTTCTGATGCCGTAGCTCTCTATGAGCTCATTAAGAATGCGATTGACGCAAAGTCAAAGGATGGCGTCGATGTGTTATTTGAAATTCTGATTAAGAAATCGGATTTCTTGGCTTTTATCGTGAAGGCGAAAAACGCCTTGGATAAAAATGTTCCAATGTTGAAACGGGAGCTGTTTGATCAATTTCTGCCGGATGCGCCAGACGATTTAGTGACACAGTTTTCCGACGTCGTAAACAAGGCAAAAACTGTTGATGAACTCATTTCCGCTGCTCAGGCCGGATATAGGGATTGCAACCGAATTATTGTGTCGGACAAAGGGCACGGGATGACCTTGGACGATTTATCGGATATCTACCTAACCATTGGTACTACTCATCGGGCTGATGAAGTTAGAAAAGCCCTTGCAGCTAATGCAGAAAAGAGTCCATTTCTGGGCGAAAAAGGTGTGGGGAGGCTATCCGTCATGCGGTTGGGACGTCGTGTGTTGATCGAGACATGCGCAGAAAGTGATGACAGATGGAATACTCTCGAAATCGATTGGGACCGATTCGCGGAGGCATATGACAAGCCAGCAAGTGACGTTGAACTTGTCCCTCAAAAAGGGCCCAAAAAAACCATAACATCAGGGACCAGAATAACGGTAACAGATCTCAGTTCTTCATGGACTCATTTACGCCTATCATCAATTGCCAAAGAGCAGATTTCTAGGATCGCAGATCCTTTTTCGATGGTAGAAAAACGAAAATTTAGCATCCGGTTGAGGTTTAATAACACCCCAATTGACCAGTCTCGGACCATTGCCGAGCTGTTTTTAAAAAGCGCTCATGCTAAGTGCGCCGGGACTTTCACGCTGACCAACGACATCCCAAAACTGACAGTCACGATGCACTCCGACCTATACGAAGGACCGCCAACAGAGCATATTTTTGACCTGACGGACCTTATGGGGATGTCCGGTCTAAAGGACTCCGGACTACCAAGCTCAGTACTGCGTAGTCTTGGTCCATTTGAATTTCAGTTCTACTGGTTCAACCGCTTACGATTAAGGGCAATTCCAGATGTCGGGGATCGTGATGAACTCCGTAAGCTTGTGAAGACGTGGGCAGGAATTTGCCTATTTCGGGATGGTTATCGCGTGTTGCCTTATGGCGACGAAGGAGATGATTGGCTTGGACTGGATAGGGAAGCGCTATCTGCGGGGGGCTATAAGCTTAATACTAAGCAACTGATCGGTCGCGTCCAGATCGGACGGGTTAGGAATCAGGCTCTTTTAGATCAAACCAGTCGCCAGGGCCTAGTGGACTGTCCGGAAAAATCAGTGCTCGTTAGATTACTCAATGATGTGATATCAGAAAAGTGGCATAACTATTTAAATGAATCAGGCGCTGCCAAAAAACTAAAGGATGTCTTAGGCTACGACACACAGAAGGAATCCGTAGTTGTGGACTCTCTGGAGTCGAGAACGAAAGGCGCACTCAAGGCGATTCGAAAGGATTTTCTTGGTGATTCGGCCCTTTTGCAGCAGGTCACCGAGGCCCTAACAGAGATCAAAGATGCCCATGCGAAAGCGGTGGCTCGAATAGAGGCAATAGAGGAAGAGAAGGAGCGTTTGACTCAACTAGCGGGCATCGGCCTAATGATCGAGGTGATCGCCCATGAGTTGGCGCGGTCCACTGAGTTGACACAAAAAACACTAAAAGCAGTCAAACGCCGAAACGTGGACTCCGAGACGGCATCGGCATTCCAAGTTTTAAGTACTCAGATTAAGGTTATTCAGAGACGCCTTCAGACATTGGAGCCGCTATCAATAACCGCGCGACAAAGGCGAAGCGAACAACGGCTTTCCAATATTGTGGCATACGTTTTTGAAGCTCATATGGCTCAGTTCGAGCGCCATGAGATCGATAGTAGAATAACAGAAGAAAGCGACCTACGTACGGAAGCCTTTGTCATTGAAGGCCACATAGTCCAGATCCTAGAAAACCTGATCAATAACTCTGTCTATTGGCTGGAGGTAGAGAAGGACGAACACCCGGCGTTCAAGAAGCACATAGAAATAAAGATACTCTCTTCTCCTCCACGAATTCATTACTCGGATAACGGGCCAGGTATACCTGTTAAAAGAGCGCAGTCTGTGTTCGAGCCGTTTTTCTCTACGAAATCTGGTATCTCATTCAGACGAAAGGGCTTGGGCCTCTACATAGCGCGCCAAACAGCAGAGTTGCTAGGCGGCGCGCTCGAGTTAATTGAAGAGGGGAAGGTACGTCCAAACCGCTTTAACGCATTTGAACTCACCTTGGTGGAGAAGTCTGAGTGAGCCTGCAACAAATGTTACAAACCGCAAACATAACATGTGCGCACATTGTCGATGATGCTTTCGATAGTTTGCCAATGGAGGGATTCGAAGCGGATCGTGCTCAAACGCTAGTTGACAATTTGGAGCCAGATCACTTCACCGAAATTACTACATTTCTGGGGTGCGAGACTGAGGCGGAACTCATCAAGGCGCTAGGGGATCTCGAGAATGTTCACCGTTTATTCAAGAACAGGCGTAAATTGAGCCCGTACTGTAATGGATGGTTTAATGATTTTTTGCGTGATCGAAAAGACAAAAAATCTGTGATCCAACCGTTACTCTCCCTACTCCGAAAAAATGGTGTGAAGTGCGTGAAATGTGGGGCCGATTATCGGGTTAGTAATCGCAGCCCAGAGCCGCAATTGGTGTTCATAGATCTACGCTTGATTGATGTCCATCAGACAACAAGCACAGAGGCGGCAGTTAAGGTATATAAAAAGATCAAAAATCGCTATCAAGGCTGTGTTCCTTTTGTCTTCCTCATGTCAAGTTTGACGACATTAGCGGATCATCGTGATCAGTTTTGGAAAGATGCGGGGGTTTTCCTTACGCAATTCGACTCAATCAGTAAAGATTTGTTTAAAGATAGAGCCGAATTAACGTCAATCCTCTGTTCATATTCCCAAATATTGCCACGTATTCGCAGTCTGTATGAACATACTTCACAGCTGAATAAAGCCATTTCGGCCGCAGGGGAGAGGGTTAGGGATAAGGTGCGTTCGCTGGACATTGCCGACTATTTCGTATTACATCGGAATACGGTGACGGCGGAAAAAACAGACTTGGGAACATATTTGTCAGAGCTGCTGCTTGAATATGTATTGTTCGAAATAGAGGGATCCACAGAAATCTGGGAATTTGCTAAATATCTACAGGAGTGGGATCTTAAAGATCTACCTCGAGCTCGCTTTAGCCTAAAGCGTGCCGCGCTTGATATATACAGGGGTAACATAGTCCATGCAGACGGCCTTTTGGCCTGGGAAATAGAACGGGCTAAGGGGCCGAAACAAGGGTATTTCCATTTGGGTGATATCTTCTTTGAGTCCGCGAAACTCGAATCTACCGGATTTATGCCAAAGGAAGCGTTGGTGCTCCTGACGCCCATGTGTGATCTTGCGAGGCCGGATGGGCTGCGTAGTCGGACAATGTTTCTTTGCGAAGGCAAAGTAGAACCAGTCAAGCTGACGCATGGTTTGATCGCAGAAAACGGCATCCCCGATGCTATTCTAGTCAACCCCAAAAAAAAAGAAGAGCTGCTTAAAATCAGATGGAATAAGAAGAAATTTCAGGTGTGGGGTACGAATGAAATCGATTCATTTCGTGATGGGGGATCGCGTTGGGAGCCGGTTGGCCGGCTACGGCCTATCTATGCGCTTCAGCTGCAAAACGCCCTGATGACAGACATGAGTCGTATAGGCATTCAGCGAGCTCCGGACTTGTTGGTTCCCCATGGAATCGACGTTATGATTGCGAAGGGTAATAAATGGCAGGCGTTGGACAACGAAAGCCTCCAAAACGTTACGGCAGCGGGAACATCCTCTAGTGGAGACGGTAGCCATATCTTGTACATGGTTGATGATGCCGTTATTAGCAGAGTACGTCGCGCCCTACAGGAGTGGATAAAAGGCAGCAACGCAGACGAGGAAGCAGTAGTTGCTTTGAAAGACATCTTTAAGCAGCCTGCGTGGTCCCAGATGTTGCGGTACTGCGATCATCAGATTCAACAGAATAACAAGAAGGAGCCTACGGATAAGGATGCTTTTCCGATTGCTGGTCTTGACGGGATACTAGAGAAGAATAAAGGTGCAATTGTGTTCACCACGAGCTCGTCGCAATCACCCTATTGTTCGGCCAGTGGTGGAACCCCTAGAGACCCCACTATTCAACCGGCGATTCTCATTTTTAAATTCGTTCGACCTTCATAGCATAAGCGCATGCTGTCGGATAACAATGTTTGTTGGATGCAATGCCGGGAAGGTCCAAGCGTGCGCCGTCGACTATGTTGCAACGTAGGAAAAGGTTTGATAAGCGTGCTTGCGTTACACAAACTGTTAGCTCGAAATCTCCCGTGTCAACTTATGTCCTACATAGGCAACGACAATCAGCCTGTTTTCTGTATCCACCCGAAAATGAATACGGCCATCCCACCCGCCCGTGAAACGCGTGTGCCAATCGAACAGTTCTCTCTGTCCGGTCTCATCATCGCGCACCCAGCACAGCTTCTTGCGCTGCTCCCCCTCCGAAGTGGTGTGAGTAGAGAACGCTGGCCATTCGCTGTCGTCAGGCCAGGCCGCGACAACTTTCGCTAGAGAATCAAGAGCCGCAACCGCGTGCCGGAAGGGGGCGCCGCTACCATCCAGCTCCATAAGGTCATTTTCCGTCCTTGGCAGGAAGCGCAAACCCGGAAAGCGCGTATCTTTCTGCCTCCAGACTTGCGCAGCCGTAGTAGGAACGGCCAAAAGGCCGAGCGCCTTCAGCCAATCTGCATGTTCATCCGCATGAGTGGGTTGGCTAGCGTTTCTGACGCGGCTACTGGCTTGAGTCAGGTTTCCTGCGTCGTCAAGCGTTCCATAGGACGTATCAACCCATGCCAGAGACCAATCTGAATGGGCATCGAAGCTAACGGTTGCTGAGTCCAGCAGCATGGCCCATGCAAGCGCGCTTGACGGAACCCGTCCTGAGCGCGTCCGGCATTCCATGTCGTCGATCTCTTGCCGCATTCCGTCTGTCAGTCCTGCGGAAAGGGGGGAGCGGTCGCTAAGCCCCCGGACGAAGGCCCACTCTTCCTTATAATCGTCTCCCCCAAGCACCGCTTGAAGGGTCCAGTTATCGGCGATTTGGTACTGGGCTATCGGCCGCGCGGTGTTCAGCGCGATCCTATTGTTGATCTTGCGAAGGCGTTTCAGCGTAGCAAGCAGCTTCATCGCGATTTGCTGGGCGCTTTCTTTACGCAGCGCGCCGATATGACGCGAGGCATCGTCAAGGAACAGAACGGGTGTCGTCATTGTTTAAGTATCGAGCAGTTCATCCAGCGCCTTGCTCCATTCATCAAAGAAGCCGTCGGGCCAGTCGCTGAAGCGGCCGTTGGCATAGAGAATTGGCGAGGAAATTGAAGACTCGCCGCTTTCGACGTCGCGTGAGAAGAAATGCACGGCAACATTTTCGCTCGAAATCTCTGCGCGTTTCGTAGCGACCCGTATGCCGTTGAGTACATGATCACTATGCGTTTCCACGATGATCTGCACGCCATCCGCGGCGCAGCGCGCTAGGAGTTGTCCGAGCGCCGACTGGCCTCGTGGATGCAGGTGCGCTTCTGGATTCTCGATCAGCAACAGCCCTCCCTGAGGCGCCGATAAGCATGCGACGATGATTGGCAAACAATAAGTTAGTCCAAAGCCGACATTGGATGGTCGATGGTCGCGACCAGCTGAATCCATCGAAGTCCCTGTATACGAAAACGTGAGAGAAGTGGCGTCTGCAAGATCGACCGCCACTGCACGCGGCCGTACACCAGGGCTCACGTGCTGGAGCCAGCCGGAGGTCTGGTCAATCAATCTTTCGGTCGGCGCAACCTGCGCAAGAAGATCGGGCAATAGCATCGGATGCCCCTTAGGACAAACCCGTCGAGGCGAAACCTTCATATCCTCATTGCGAAGCAAAAAGTCGACTGTGTACTCGCCGCCACACCCCAGCCACCCACTGGCACGGTCCATGGTGCTCGCTTGCTCATATTGCGCCGCAGGGGTAATGCGATCGGCTTGTATAAACTGAAACCCGGTCGCCAGTTGGTCTATCACGTCATTGACGTCCCCCTCACATCGAAGCTGCAGCGTATCTATTCCAACAATTGTTGGAGCTGACATGCGTGTTTCACCATTTGGCGTCTTGACGACAAATCCGATCTCATCGTCCGTGGCATTTTCGAATCGCACATCTTCGCAGCGACCGAGGCGAACAAGCGCTCCCCGCAAGGCAAGCTCTTGAACATCCTTGCCCATTTGAAGGCTCTGTCGTAGCAAGGCGAGCGCCTGCAGTACCGTGCTTTTCCCAGAGCCGTTGAGCCCCGCTAGCACCGTAAGTTGGGCGAGCTTGACCGGCAAGTCACGCGCAGATTTGAAATTGCGAAGATCGATGCGTTCAAGCATGAATTGCCTCCTCGACGATGCTGGTCAAAGCCGCAATACGTGCATTGGATGATTCTGCAGACCCCGTCCCATAGAGCAGCGCCTGGGTCATTTCCTTGTTCTCAGCCAGCGCAGTGACAAATAGCTCTTCAACCCTCAGCCTTTTTGCGATCACGAGCGAAAGCCTCTCCGTGTCCAGAGTGCCGAAGACTATAAGTTCCGCCTCGAAAAGTCCACGATTGATCGGTTTCCTTTGCTCCGAGCCTGCGCTCTTTCGAAATGCATGCTTCCCACGAATCTGGCGTGTAGCGTCTATAGCGTAATAAAAGGCTTCGCCCGCCTGCTTCCATTTGCCAGTACTCCAGCCACTTAGCGTCTGTTCGACCGTAGTGTTCAAAAACTCGTCGAGCGTCTGATTGCTAGGCCTGCAATATGGCTCGCTAAGTTGCCAGAGCGCAATGAAGCGAAGCACCAACTCCATATCCTGCTGACGGGATGTCCGTACTTTGCCATCCGTGGCCGTGATGAACTTCTCGCTCTCCGCCAGCTGCCGCAAGTGATTCCGCCATTCGCCAGGAAAGATCGCGTTGCGAATTTCTTGCGCGTTTAGTGGCATGCCACCTTGGTTTAGGCGGGCGAAGACATTAAACTTGACGGCCGATGGCGTATTGGCTCGGATTATATTCGCGGTAATCTCCAGTTCAGCGATTCGGCGCTGGAATTTCCGATCAAGATCTGCGTAGCTCTTGCCTTCAAGCTCCTTCAAATACTGCAAGCCTTTCAGCCGTAGCGGAAAAAGCTTCGCCCCAGTTGATGAGTTAAGCAAGGCGGTATTTTTGAAGTGGAATACCGCGCACAGCCTCTGAAGGCCGTCTACGACGGCATAACCGCCGTCCGAGTCTTCGCTGAAATAGAATGAAGGCAAAGGAATCTTAAGCAGGATCGACTCAATCAGCCGGGCTTTCCGCTTGACGTCCCAAACGTTCGCCTGGCGCTGAAAGTCCGGCGTCAGGTCAAGTTCGTCGTTGTCCAACCGGCCTTCGAGAGAACTAATCGTCAGTGGCTTCGCGATGATGTCAATCTTTGTCGGATCGAATGGCACCTCGATATTGGTGCTTGGGTCGCGACTATCATCCTGTTCAAGGCCGTCATCATCAGGTACGCTCTGATCCCTCTTTGCCTCAAAAGCTTTCGCCGATTCCGGAAGATCGGGGCCGCCGTCCAAGGGAACCAGCCCCCTGGGTATGGTCTGATGGCCGCCCTCTTCGAACAAGTGCTTGAGGTCGGCATAAGCCGCCAGAGTCGCGGGCTTTATGCCTGGCACAATGCCCTCCAGCGCACCGAACAAAGCGGGGAGACTCTGGCCGGGTTCTGAAGGCTCGATCCGCTGGACGACTTGGCTACTGTAGTTGTTGACTCCAAGCACAGGTAGCGCGGCAATTTCTGGATAACGGACGCTCTGCTTGGTCACGATGTCCATTTTCGTGACGGACTTCGGAAGCACGATGCCTATCATAATACGGACAGCCTTAGTGGCCCCGTATCCACCTTCGCCGCGGACCCTTTCAATCCGCCCTAGTGCTCGGATCCCTTGCACCCAAGGCGTCTTTCCCCCCTTGTTGTTGTTGGTTCCCAGCCATATGATGGCGACATCGCCTTGCGCTACTCCTTTGGGAACCTGCTTGCATTTGACGTCGATGACGAATGGATTCGAAGAGTAGGCACTAAGCGCGTCAATTCTCCTGATTTCACTCTCGCTGTCGGCACCGAGACGGATGATGAAATAGCTGGTCACGACTGAGGGGTTTCCTATAGAGCCACGAGTTCTCTGACATGGGTACTTTCTTGCGCCGTTATGGCATCCGCGTCTGGCGCAACGCTGGGCGCGGCAATTTTCCTCAGTACAGCATCGAGCGGCGGAAAGAGATGGCGGCCTAGCTTGTCGACCCTCCGCAAAATGCCTTGCGCTGCATTGGCACTGAGAAAATAGCGCTGATGCACCCTTTTCTTCTCGATTATGTCGATCAGACGTGAAGATACTGCGACGACGGGGCTGGACGAGACTGCCGCGCTGGCAATCCAATCCTTGTACGCGATTCCGCCTGATTTCCATTTCGCCTCGTCGAAATCGATGAGCAGTTTCCGCACCTCGGCCTCGGGCGAAAGAAAGGTTTGAGAAAAGTGCTGAATCTGCGCCTTGATCGCGGGTTTTTTAGAACCTTCGGATTCCTTGTCCAGTATTTGCAAAAGACCGGCAATACGGCCGGCCACCCACTGAGCCACAGGAATGCAAACTGCATTTCCAATGGCGTGATATCTATTAGTTTCAATGCCTCGAATAGGAACGACATAGTCCGTGTCAGGTAAGGTCCAGTTTTCTGGCAATCCCTGCAACTTCTCGCATTCGAGCGGAGTTAGTCTGCGCACTGCGTTTGGATAGGTCACGTACGATCTTGCCCAGTCAAGCCCAGTATGGCGCCCAGAGGTGGCAGAAATGCAGAATGAGATTTCCGGTGCGGAGATTCCAGAATCCGGGCATTTCGACTCGACCATGAAACTGAGCCGCTCATTCTTCGGCTTCGTCGCGATTTCATCTTCGAATAGCGCCTTGACAGCTTTCGCAGGAGAGCCCCTCCACGCGCAAATGAACACTCTGGGCCGAGATTGGGGGACGCCAAAATAACGCGCATTAAGCACTCGCCACGCCACCCCATATCCGAGCTCCGTCAATGAGGAGATGAGCGTATGGAAGTCTGCTCCCTTGTGTGAGTTCAGTAGACCCGTGACATTTTCCAGTAGAACGACAGGTGGCTTGTGCACTGACAGCAGCTCAAGGAATCTGTAGAAGAGACCGGACTGCGCTCCTTTCAAGCCGTTTCGCTTGCCGTGCGGCGTACGGGCCAAAGAAAGGTCTTGGCACGGAAAACCAGCTGTCCAGATGTCCGCCATTGGAATGTCTTTGGTATTCAGCCGCTGGATGTCGTCTGCATTTGCGACGGTTGGCCAATGCCGCTTCAGGACGCTTCGACAAAAATCATCCTTCTCGCAATAGAAACCCGATACAAATCCATGTTTCTCAAACGCTAGATCGAATCCTCCAATCCCCGCAAAGAAGGAGTTCACTCGCTTTGCCTCGTCGGCAGTGCTTAGTCTCTTGCTAGCTTTTTCCATCACTCAGCCTTCTATGTGAAATTCTTGTGTGCCGTGCTACGGAGCCCTTCGAGCCTCTGGATCCAACTGCTCCTGCTTACCGCCATCGAACCTGCTTGGCCTGCCTATACCACGCGGCTTCTTTCGAATCACACTGACTTTCTCTATTGCAGGCTGAAAGTCAATGCCATGTACATTCATCTCAGCAAGCAGCACAGCGATGAAGGCCAGATGACGGAGCACTTCACCGGCGCAGGCGTAGTTTCGAGACCGAGCTCGGGTTCACGCCGATCACATCAGCCAAGATCCGAGCGCTCAGTCTAGCCTTACCCAACTCAGACAGAAATGCGTCATAGGTCATCGTTTTGAACCAGTACAAACCAACTGCACACTATTCTATGAGAAAAACACACAAAAGAGTGTAACATTCACTGTCGGCTTGTCAAAAGGTAAGTCCACCCCGTTACTATGTTCCTGCCTCTACAATAGAGGTTCGGCCAGTCAGATCCGGCATGATTGCTACCCCCGCCCCAGGACTCCGTCATTCACCCCCAAGTCCTTGATGAGGCGAAGGGCATCCGATCTGCTGCCTTTTGGGTTGCGCCTCCGCTATAACAGGCGGCATGAATGATCCTGGCCAGGGCGATGCCATCGCGGTGTCCCAGGTGCGAGCGCGACTGATCGACGCCGCCGAGTGCCCCGCCTGCAACGCTCTAATGCGCGCCCACCACTATCTGGGCTTGCCGCGCTCATGGGGCGCAGCCTGCGCTATGTGGCGGAGGGGGACGGGCAGTGGCTGGCGCTTCTTGGCTGGGCGTCGGCGGCGTTGAAGTGCAGTAGCCGCGATGCCTGGATCGGCTGGTCGAAGACCGTGTAGTGGCAACGCATCGGGCTGATCGCCAACAACGCCCGTTTCCTGATCCTACCGGGTGTGCGGGTGAAGAATCTCGCCTCGCAGGTGTTGGGGCGAACCTCAGACGCCTGTCCGCTGGCTGGCAGGCGGTCCACGGCCTGGTGCTCGCCGAGACCTTCATCAATCCGGCTCGCTTTGCCGGCACCTGCTACCGGGGCGCCAACTGGACCGATCTCGGGCCCACGCGCGGCTTTGCCAAGTCCAACGATACCTATGTCGCACATAGGGCCCCCAAGCGAACAAGCGTGCGCCGGCTCTCGTACATGGTCGCCCCCCTGTTTGCCAAGCCCTCGATCTCGGCGCAGCTCAAATTGTGGGCCGCATGGCCCATGATCTCTCCGCTCCGCTGCGAGATGCCGCGGCCGTTCTGTGGGCGAGAAGAGACTCGCCCACAATAACTGGACGGCGTATCGATGTCCTTGCAGGTGGCCTACGGCCACCCGCCCGGACCTACGCCTCCCGCAGACTATGCGCCCTCGCTACGGTCTCCACGGCGCGCAGCGGACGGAGCCAGGAAAATCGCACCCACGGCCTCCATAACGTCCATCTCGCTTTCCGCTTGGCGGACCCAGGCCTCAGCCCTGACCTTAGTCGTGAATGTCTTGCAGTGGACGGGCTGGCCGCGCTTGCGGACACGAACCTCCCGTTGCCGATCGCCGCGCTTTCGAATGGATGCGGCTTGGTTCCCCGGAACTGTTGTACGCGCCAAACCGAACTCAAGTGGAGAAAAATTGGAGCAAAAAATCAAATTGGGCGAATTTTACAGAGAGGAAATATCACGTAAGTGCTTGTTTGCATTGGTGGAGCCAGGCGGGATCGAACCGCCGACCTCCTGCATGCCATGCAGGCGCTCTCCCAGCTGAGC
>JAJYPA010000674.1 GCA_021795795.1 Pseudomonadota bacterium
TGGCCTATCCCCAGGCACGAGGCGAACACCCTGGCCTTGTTGCCTCCGGCAAGGTGACCGGGATTCAGGGTGTATTCTCGTAGCTTGCGAATGTCCAGGATCGCCCTTTCTGCATTGGGTAGCATCGTATCTATCAGGGGCAAGCCTTCAATTACAAACGAATACTAGACAAGATCATAGTGCATTTCCTGCAGCTGGACCATACCTATGCCAGTCAGCCCCGTCCATCCTCAGCCTCAGGCATCTGCGTAAGGAGTAGCAAGTTTTGCCCTTCATCGGAAGTTTCCGGAGTTGGTCCCGACGCCGACTATGGAGTTCTGGAGTACCGGGTGGCGTGATCTAGACGCTGTGGAATGGTCAGTGATGCAGCGGGAGCGGTCGTTCAGAGGACCGACCATCCCACCATGTTTTCAAAACCTGTGACCAGGCGCATGGAATCGAGAATCTGAATCAAGAGTGGATTATGAGAACCGGAAGCCGTTGATTGTGCGTGTTATCGTAACGGATGCCGCTGGGTTCTCAAAAACGGCCATTTGCGATAGTGCCATTCGGCATAAGACAACTTTCTTAACAGATTTTATATTCCGAATTCTAAAGCTCCACATATAGCGACTTTTCATCAGCGCTCGCCAGTCGAAGCGAAATAACGCGAACTGTCTCGCGGGGGCGCATGGTTGTCACAAAGAATAACACTTGACCATTGTCGTCCCGCGTCATGTGGTTATGCCGAACCTCACCCTTCTCCTCGAAGGGGGCGGTCGTTATGAAGAGAGGGCTGGGGATTGGAAGAATTAAGCGTTGCAGTAGATATACTGCGCTCTCGAGAGAATATTTGTGTTTATTTCTGTTGGTTTGTTCTTTTTTCTGATCGTAGTCTATGCATGTCCTCCCGATTACGACGCGGAAGTCTGTTTCTGCCCACTGTTGTGAAGTCATCGGCGCCTCGTTTGCAATATCTGCCTCTTTTTATCTTAGTGTGTAGGCGCACACATGTCTCACAACATCTTTTTTTCATTGTTTTGATTGATTGTATGCTGTGATTCTTTGCCCTGTCCAATCATAAAAATAATTACTAGCTACGATTGTTCCGCTTCCTTTTGGTGTTACTGATATTGTTTCTTCGCTCCAAGTAAGTCGATGGTCATTGATTATTTCTGAACAGTTGCTTGACTCTTCATAACTAGCAACGTTGCAAGGATAGAAATACCCAGTAATATCGCATCCTGGCTTTATTTCAGCTTGGACATCCATTAACAAGTATTTAAGTGGTTGATATGCAACGTTTTCTATTGTTAAAATCGCCTGCACATCGTTTACTGTGGTTTTCCCGTTGTTTCTAACGGTGAAGTATATTACTCTTGTTTTTACTGGAGTTCCATAAAAGTTGTTAGCCTTTTTTGTAACAGCAGAATTTAAAGATAATGAAACATCATTGTTAACTAGAATTTTATTCTTTTGAAGCTCTGCTTTTATCTCGCTTCTTTTTTCAGATTCTTTTTCTTTTATTTCGTTTTCTTTTGCTGCTTCTAGTTTTTCGTTCGCTTCAATTTTTTTATTTTCTTTTTTGTAACTTTCCGATGATTTATTATTTTCATCATATGATTTTAAGTTGCGTGAAACAGAAATAATCTCGTTAATTGTGAATGCCACAGATGATATTGCAATAACCAAAATAAAAACAAACATGATAAACAAAAAAATAAATAATATTGGGTTTTTTCTGCTGTAATTTATTAATTGGTCTCCTAGTTTTCTTAGCATTGTAATCCTTATTTTATATTTATGTTTTTACTAAATAAAGCGTGATACCAGACAGAAGGGATAATTCTATCTTATGAGTCTGAGTCAGGCGACCTGCGTATGACTGATGGGAGCATGCATAACATGGGGTGCCCCCGCTTGGCGGGCTTGCCAAGGGTCATAGGCCGCTTGTTGGGCGATCCAGGCATCGGTACGGCCTCCGTGCTCAACACCGAGCCAACCCTCAAGTCGTAGCGCCATTCCCGGAGAAATGGCGCTACGTCCGTTGAGCGCGCGACAAGGTGGATCGCGTTACTCCAAGCTGCTCCGCTGCTTCAGTAACGGTCAACTCTAAGGCGGGCAAGATATCATCCCGCAGGAGTAGTCCGGGGTGGGGTGGATTGTGCATGGGGTTCATAGCGTTTATCCGGATTCAGTGATAGTCCACGTAATCGACCAGGATGGCGTCACCATCCTCCAAGGCAAAAACCAATCTCTAGTTCCCGCTGATCCATACCGCGAAGTGTCCTTGCAGAGTTCCGTGGAGTGGGTGCAGTTTCCATCCCGGTACGTTCATGTCGACCTGGGTTTTGGCGGTATCCAAGCGGGCCAGTAGCCGTGCGATCTTGGCGGCATGGCCGGTTGAATCCCTGCCTTGCTACCAGATTCATAGAAAGCTTGCAGGCCCTTGTGGCGGAAACTTTTGACCACACCTCATTGTGCCGCGTAACGCCACATAGATCAACATCCAGTGGAGAAATGAGGATGAGACGATTTGCATCATTGTGTCTCATATTCGTGTTGCCAAAACGATCCTATCCTATTGTTTCTGATTTGTTTCCGTTTGCGACGAAACATCAGACATAACAGTGAATTTCTGCATTTTTAGGTCAGACACGAGTTCGCCCATTCTAGCCGACTCCGACGTCCGCTACCAGTCTGCTGCCGACCATCAGGGCTCAACGGCGGTAGGGCAGCGCTAACCGCCTATTCACGGAGTTACACTCCCCCATGCGTCCGCCAGAATTCCATTGGGGTGATTATAGGATGTCGATCAGCCAACGCCAGAAGGTCTTTGTCTCCCGTGATGAGGTAGTCAGCACCAGACGTCTTGAGAGCGGCCAGCAGAGTGTGCAGCACCGGTTGAT
>JAJYPA010000675.1 GCA_021795795.1 Pseudomonadota bacterium
TGATATCTTCGTATCCAGCGACTCCGGGCCGTACCACATGGCCGTCGCCATGGGTCTACCCACGCTGGCGCTGTTTAATTTTCCAAGTCCGGAACATTACCATCGTGAAGCATCTGTCGTCGTGACCGGGAATGGTAGTGGCGAGAGTGATACGATGGTGTCCAGCATTTTACGATTGATTGATAAAAATAAGGTTTTTATGTCATGAAGTGGAGAGTCCCGGATGGGCTAATGTTTACAGCGTATGCCTTGCCATTATTCAGCTTCCCGCTGAGTACGGCAGGTGCCGGTGTTTCAGTAGGGCTTTTGCTGGTGCTTTATGCCGTAAGCGGCCATTGGCGGGAATGGCGCCAGATTTCCGCGCGGCCCTGGGCGATACCACTCGCGCTGCTCATCGGTTGGACGCTCCTCGGTCTGCTATGGACCACAGATATGTTCTTCGGAATGAAGGTCGCGGAAGCCACTAGTTACGGTATTTTGGCATTTATAGGCGCCACATTGCCCTGGAAGACGCGCTGGATAAAATTATTAATCAGGCTATTTCTTTCTGGTTTGTTGATCAACGAATTCCTGGCAGCCATGATGACTTGGGGAGTTTTTCCGTGGAAGAATACCGGCGGTATGAACTATACGGGTTTTTGTGGTCATATTTTCCTTTCTTTGGCAATCGCCCACGCACTTCTGTGGCTGACTTGGGACTTCCGGAAGCAATGGAACTTTCCCCGCTGGGTTAATGTGCTTGTCGGTCTGCTGCTGTTTGTGCAACTGCTCGTTATACCGGGGCGTTCTGGGCAATTACTGCTCGTGATTCTGCTTCCTATAGCGATTTGGATGCTCTATCCCGGACGCTGGCGCTACTGGATGATCATGGCTTTTTCTTTGGTTGTGATTGGCTTGTTGGCAATACCATATATCCATTTTTATTTTATGCTTGGGGTTCAGGGATTGTTGAATTTTAATTTGAGCCATGCAGCTATTTATTCAAGCTGGGGCATTCGTCTTCTGGCAATGATCGGTGGAGTGATGATATTCCTTGCGCATCCATTTTTTGGGGTAGGGACAGGTGATTTTTATTCCGCCATACTGAAAATGCAGGCGGCACACCAGATTCCGGAGACTCCCGGTTTTGTCATGAATGCTGCGGCTAACAGCTATATCAGTGAAGCGGCATCTTTGGGGGTTGTCGGTCTTGGGCTTTTCCTCTGGTTCCTCTGGTCCTTGGGGCGTGAAATGTGGAGGTCGCGAGATCTTCCACAGAGCTGGTTCGCGCTTACTTATTTTGCCATTTATGTCATTGGTGGGCTTTTCGATGGTTTGAGCTGGGGGTACGCTGACGCTATTACTATTGCGTTGATGGCTGGTTTGCCTCTATATCAAAGGTCTGTGACTGAGCTTTCAGGGCTGAGTGCACCGTAATGTGCGCTCGCCTGCCGGTAGGTTATCCTGAGCGGATTTTGATAAAGTGATTGTTCCAAAGTGTGGCAGACCCTGAAAATGGGGCTGGGTCATTCAGATGGATTGACCTCACGGGTATGACGCTGGTGTGAGGCTGATGTATTTGATATTGTTAACAGAATGGGATTTGCCATGGGATTTCCGTTGTCTGTGTCTATCATAACGCTAAATGAAGAGCATAATCTCGAACGCTGTTTGCGGTCAGTGGTGGACCTGGCTTCGGAAATCATCGTTGTAGACTCGGGATCCAGCGATGCAACTGAAGAGATCGCGAGGCGCTACGGCGCGCGTTTCTTTAGTAATCCGTGGCCTGGAAACGTTGCGCAAAATCAATTTTCATTCAACCAGTGTGTGCAGCCGTGGGTGTTGTCCGTTGATGCTGACGAAGCGCTTAGTGCAACGCTGTGTGACTCCATTCGACAGGTAATGGTGGCCCCTCCAGATGACTGTGACGGATGGCTTGTAAATCGTCGTACGCAATATTTAGGACGTTGGATCTGGCATATTTGGTATCCAGAGTGGCGACTTCGGCTGGTGCGTCGGGAGGCTGCGAAATGGGTTGGTCCGGATCCGCATGGTCACATAGAGGTTTCGGGTCCGGTGTGCAAGCTGAATGGCGACTTACTTCATTATACTTATCGGAATTTGGATGATCAGCTTGCTAAGCTTATCTCCTATGCGCGGACAACATCTTCGGTTAAATATTCAAACGGTGCCCGGATGAACCCTTTTAAACTAGTGTTATCACCGTGGCTTCGTTTTCTTCGCGATCTGATACTCAAAAGTGCATGGCGGGATGGGTATCGCGGAATTATGATTGCCTATGCAGGTGCCTTTTCTTCATTCATGAAGCAGGCCTACTTGTATGAAATAGAATGCCGTGAACGCGAAACAGGTAACGAATAGTGTGTCCTACTCATAAATCATGAAATTCCTTTTGCTGCGCCTGAGCTCCATGGGCGACGTGCTGCATACCCTGCCGGCGGTGACGGATATGCAGCAGGCCCGGCCGGATCTATGCTTACACTGGTTGGTTGAGCCCGCATTCGCGCCCATCGCCCAGTTGCATCCCGGGGTCACGCGGGTGATCCCCTTCTCTCTGCGCGTTCATAAAGAACGGTGGCGAGGTTTGGCGGCTGCGCTGTGGGATTTGCGGCGAGACTTGCGGGCAGAGGGGTATGATCAAATTCTTGATGCGCAGGGCCTCTACAAAAGTGCGTTGCTGGGCCGCTTGGGCGGGGCGCCGCTGTGGGGTCTGGATGCCGCCAGCGCTCGCGAACCGGGAGCCACCCGGCTTTACCATCGCTGCTTTCCCGTGTCCTGGGGTCAGTCCGCCATCAGCCGGAATCGCCAGCTGGTCGCCCAGGCTCTAGACTACCCCTTGCCGCAGACGCCGCCAGATTATGGTTTGCAGGTGAGCGCTGCGCGCCTGC
>JAJYPA010000212.1 GCA_021795795.1 Pseudomonadota bacterium
GCGGCCATGGATGGAAACGGTGTATCGTCGCAAACCACATCCAAGGGCACTCGTCCATGATCCGTATTGGGCACGTCGTTGACCATCTGCGCGGAATGCCAGAACACTCGGTGCAATGCGCCGTGACCAGCCCGCCGTATTATGGGTTGAGGGATTATGGTTTGGACCCCGTGATTTGGGCGCCTGTACAGTTTTCGCCAATGCCCGGTATGACAGAATTATTATTCCCGGCCCACGCGGACCCTGTTCGGTTTCCGAATTGCGATCACGAATGGGATGTCTGGGAAGAAAGCCATAATGTGCGGGAAACCGCCACGAAAGGCAAGACGCGCACCACGGAGCGCAGCTATGGCGGCGATGCGACGCGCCGCTTCGACGGCAATCACCAGAAGCACGCCCACGGACAGACCTGCCGCAAATGCGGAGCCTGGCGCGGCTGCCTCGGGCTGGAGCCGGACCCGAACCTGTATATCGGGCATCTGGTGCAAGTGTTCCGCGAAGTCCGGCGTGTATTGAGAAAAGACGGAACGCTCTGGCTAAATCTGGGCGATTCCTACGCCAACGGTGGACGAAAGACCCGCGACGCCGACGACAAACTGACCGCTCGCGGCATGGGTTCGCGCTCTGGCGACCCGTTCGGCATAAAACCCAAGGACATGCTGGGCATTCCTTGGCGGGCCGCGTTTGCGCTCCAGGCGAATGGCTGGTGGCTGCGGTCGGATATCGTCTGGGAAAAACCCAACGCCATGCCGGAAAGCGTCACGGATCGCCCGACCAGATCCCACGAAATGGTCTTTTTGCTCACGCCGTCGAACCGCTACTTCTATGATCATCATGCCATCATGGAAAAAGCCGTACAGGATTCTCGTGGAAAGGCGGCCTCGTTCAAGCGGGACACCGGCAACAAGCGCGAGCAGGTTATCCCTGGGCAAAGCAAGGGAACGCATCGCCCAGATCGTCCAAGCATAGCTTATAACCTGACGCGCAACAAACGCGATGTCTGGACCGTTTCGACCAAACCGTACAATGGCGCCCACTTCGCCGTTTTTCCACCTGATCTGGTGGAACCCATGATCCGCGCGGGCACATCCGAAGCTGGCGCCTGCCCCCACTGCGGCAAGCCATGGACGCGGATTACGGAGTGCGACACCGCTATGAGGGCAACAAAAGCCGCTGGATGGGAACCCGGATGCGCTTGCCAGAAATCCGGCCCCGTGCCGGGTGCCAGCCCCGTGCCCTGCGTGGTGCTGGACCCATTCGGCGGTTCCGGCACCACGGCCATGGTTGCACAAAACTTGGGCCGCCAGTGGGAAATCATCGAAGCCAATCCGCACTATGCGCCGCTGGCCGAAGAACGGCTGCTGGTTTCGGGCAGAAATAGGGCGAGGCATCAGCGAACCGCGCATCGCTCCACCCAAATTCTTTCACAATTGGAGATTTTTTAATGGCGAACATCCAGCACATCGCTGACCGGATTTTCAAGCACGCCGACGCGGGTCACCTGCCCGCCGGTTACGCGCTCACCATGGGCACGCTCATTGACGCCTACGACGACGATCCGGACTTTCACGAATGGGTGGACAGCGTGCCCGGCAGCGCCGTCGAGAAGTTGATCGCCTGCGCGGTGCGCAAGGGCGTGTGGGACCATCCGGATTGGTTGCGGGAATACGTGCGGGGTTGCACCTGTTGCGGCCAGCAGGGCCGGCACGGTGAAGCGTCAAAGGAGAGCGCGGCATGACAGCGAAGCATCAGCCGGTACTCATTCTTGTCGGCGGCTTTCCGGGAACCGGCAAAACCACCATCGGCCAGAAACTGGCCAAAACCCTGGGGGTCGGTTGGGTGGATAAAGACTCGGCCACTCGCCTGATGGCGGAACACCTGCTGCTGGCGATGGGGTGCGGCAAAAATGACCGCGAAAGCGCCACGTACACACGATACGTCAAGCCGCTGGAATATGACACGCTGATATCCATCGCCCGCGACAACCTGAACATCGGGCAGTCCGTCATATGCACCGCGCCATTCATCAGCCAATTTCACGACCAGGAATGGATCGACCGAATGCAACAACTCGTAGATCTTTACGCCGCGAAACTGTCCTTAATCTGGCTGACGGCGGATACGGAGGTCACCCATTCACGCATCGTTCAGCGCAACGCGGATCGGGATGCATGGAAAATAGGCTGTTGGCCGGAGTACATGGTGGGATTGCCTGAAAAAACCCCGTCCGACCATCGGATATGGTCTGTGGATAACACGTCATGCAACGGAGTGGACGTTGTGGTCATGGCCATTATCCGCCTACTGGGATCCCCAACGTTAAAGGAGGAAACAGAATGAGTCAGACACCTTACATGGTTGGTCGGCGCGCAAGCCTGTCGGCTGCAAGCCCGCCGGCCGCAAGCCTTCGCGCGGAGGACAGTGAACGGTCCGGTGCCTTGCGGATGTTCGGCTGGAGTGCCGCCACTTTCGGTGCCGGGGCGATCCTGGGATGGATTGCGGCCGCGAAAAAGGCGAAGCCGTGATGACATTCACCCACACCATTCGGAACATTCAATTCTTTGCCATTCTGGGAAGCGCCATCGCTCTGCCCGTGACCCAAATCGGACTGATATTTAACGGGCACATGTCGTGGGCACTGCTTCTGATGCCGGCATGGATTCCTTTATGGGTCTGGATATATCGCTTTCGGTTTGCGAACAAGGGTTTCTGCAATGACCGATAATCACACCGTCCTGGAAGGTTATCTCCTGTCCATCCTGCCTACCCTGCCGGACCATCATTTCGACGCGGTGCTCTGCGACCCGCCGTATCACCTGACTCAGAACTCGCGCAAAGGATCGAAACAACCGGGTGACGGCGGGAAAACGCCGTACGGTCGCCATCGGGTAGGGACAGATATCGCCAACAGTAGAGGTTTCATGAGTCAGACCTGGGACGGCGGCGACGTGGCGTTTCGCCCGGAAACCTGGATCGAAGTCATGCGCGTGATGAAGCCCGGCGCCTACCTGATGGCCTTCGGCGGCAGCCGGACGTTTCATCGGCTGGCGGTGGCGCTCGAAGACGCGGGGTTCATCCTGGTGGATACACTGATGTGGATCTACGGCAGTGGCTTCCCCTTGGAGGCAATCGCGTGAATGAAAAAATGGTGAACCATAAAATATTGATGGTAAAGATAGATGCGATTGTCATTCTATCTTCCGTACTGGTGTGGACGATTCCAACAGCGATTATCTGGTCAGCGTCCACGAGTATGGCGGTTCATCCATGGTCAGGTCTTCTGTTTCCTCTACTCAACCTACCCATCATGTATCTCTTGTATGTCATGGCCAGAACGAAGCGCATCATACCTGTCGATCCTTGTAAAAACACAGCCGCGTTAGTCAGTATGTCCGTTTTTATATTTATGGCAATCTTGAGGGATTTAGTCATATTGTATGGAATATCTGCGTTTACCATGCTCATAACCATCATCGGGTCCGTGGCTACAGTCTATTATCTTGGATCTGTATTGTCTTCATTTTGTGACATTAACAATGTTGGATAACTCTGTACTCGATGTATCCGATACTATCATGATGTGCTTTTTTGGTGAAACAATATATGGCGCGCTCGCTGATTGTATTGCGATAGGGGAGAACACTAGATTATTTGATCCTAAAAAAAGTATATTTACATGCATCATTTTACCTGTATCGAGATTGACAATGAACGAATTTGGCATGCGGATACCAACTTCGTCAGCAACAAATGATGCGTACCCAGGAATAGTGAAAGGAATAAATACGACAGCGGCCATAATTATTTTTATAAAAAACACTACAGTTCTTTCGTTTAGTTTGGAACTTGCTGCAATAACTAAAACATTTATGAAAATCGGCACAAGAATGATCAGTACTTGTACTCCGATTTTATTAATTGCAGCACTAAAATTAGCAGAACTTTCGATTACATTACCTATCAGCATAAATGAGTTAGTGATTATCAACGCCAAAAAAATCGTCAATATTAAAAATATCCAAAACATTTCGTTGGCTAATGGATTTTTACCCTTTTTTCTGTCTTTAATATACGTGAGCATAACAATTCCTGGGGCTGACGAAAATACGAAGACATACATCAGTATTGCAAAACCAACCAAGAATATGTATGGAGCGAGCAACAACATGTCGGGCAATGAGTGCGGAATATATTTTATGCGCAAAAGATATGCGAATAAAGTTGACATTCCTGCCAGGGAGATTATTTTAATTAACATCATGATCAAGGGTGTTAATGATCGTGCCTTATTGGTTTCTTCATTGATAATCGCCCACAACGATCGAGGATTAATCATGTCGCATGTCTCCAAACAAGAACCACAGCTAATGACATACAAGTGTCAACGTAAAAGGCGTCTATCAGTATATGTGTGTCCAGTATACCGAAGCCGCGCAAAGCGGCAATACGTCCCACCTGGATGGTTAGCAGTGGATGTGACCATAAACAACGCTGAGACAAACACATCCCATCGAGCAGTCGGAAGAGTACGCAGACAACGCGCGGTAACGAGTTGCATGGTGTTAGGTAAAAATCTGATGAACCCTATGGAGGAAATCGCATGAATGAAAAAATGGTGAACCATCGCATAAAGACGGAAATACTGCGCAGTGTCATGCCGCAAGTGCTTATCCCCGCATGTTTCATAGGCATTGCAGGCATTATCGGCCTTGCAGGCTGCAGCATTCCAAAAGGCTATCTGCTGTGGTGGTCAACAGGAATGATAGTGACGTCACTCATGCTGTTCTTACTGTTCTTGCTGATGTTTGCAGGCGTGCTGATACTGGATGCAGCAGATGGTGCACGGAGAAAATGCCTTTGACTTTTCAACCCAAAACCCTCCATCACGGCCGACGAACGGGGCAACGGTTCATAGCATGCCGCACGGCGATTCTGGAAATCACCGGTTATGCTGCGGCCATTTTTCTGGCGGAAATACTCGTCAAGATATGGAGCCATCAGTGATGACTGGCAACCTATACTTCCACCCGGTGATACAAAGCACCCACTCCCGGTGCGGAAGCATCCACGGGCGTAAATCCATGGTGACTCACCAGGCGCAAGCCTTGCGCAGTGACCGGTCTGGTCAAAAATCGTTTGACGCGACCGCTCCAGGCGGCGTCGATGTCCATGCGAATCGCCATCAACAATCCTCCTCGCGCGCGAAAGCCCGTTGCCGCCATTCCGCCCAGATAAACGGCATAAGGCGCGTATCGCGGCAGAACGATATCCTCTGCGGCGGTGGCGGAACCCGTCATTTTCCCGGAAATCAGCCGGTCATAAGCGGTTTTACGAACCGGAAGGACGCAGTAATAACCAACAATCTTACGACTGGTGGCGAATGTGGATTGCCGCTTTTCAATCAGCACGCGAAAGGATGTGTGATTTTTTCGTTGCCAGGCCAGCATCAAATCCAAAGGAGAAATCTCCGGGCCGAAATAGTCCGCGGCCATCGCGTAAATGGCGGCAAGATCCCCATCTGTTGCTGGTTCGCAAAGAATATCTGGAAAGAGATCGGGAATATCCGCACGGGCAAACATAAAGGGAGAAATCATGATGCAACATGTCTCTGAAGTGTCCCCAAAATGTCGCCACAATGTCAACAACAAAAGGTTGCGCCAGATGCCGGGGTTCTTCCGCCTGTGGCGGGAAGAAGTCATTGCGGTGTTACGGTTATGGAAACACCGGCGCACCATGATGCTCCTGCTGGCTTCTCTATCACCATTCCCCATGGTGATTTGGGTTGCTTTGGCACTGCGGCCACTTTCTCGCGATGGGGCTCTGGCGGCACTCGTTCTGCTCACGGTCTTATATGCCATTTTGTGGGGCGCCGGCGTCAACGCATGGCAACAATTGAAAAACCGGCGATGGTGACCTCATGCCCATGACAGAACTGCAGCGATTCGCCCAGATATTGTTCGGCATCGACGGGCTGGTCAACACCGCACTCTACGTCCCGCAGATGTTCAAGACCTGGAAGCTGCCGCAAGGCACGTCTTTGAGCACCTGGGGATTCTGGACCATCACCAGCGCGGACGGCGTGTTTTACGCCGCGGTAGCCGCCCGGAATCTGGAACTCGCGCTGGTCCTGGGTGGAAACTTGCTTGGTTGTTCGATCATTTTTTTACTGGCACTTTCGGGCAGGAAACGGGCAAGTCCGCCGATCCGCTACGCTAGCGCCGGAGACGCTTTGGCTGCAAGCCCGCCGCCCGAAAGTCAAGCGGCGGCAAGCCATTCTCGCCGATCCGCTTGTCCGCAGGACCCGACTGCAAGTCTGTATGGAAAAGCGCAAAGGAGTGATATCCCATGACCCTCACCCCAAAAACCATCGACCCCGGCTGGGCCAGACGCTGGACCCGTCAATCCGCCGAGTTGTTCCGCCGCGCGCCCGGCCTTGCCATCGGTGTCATGACGCTGTTCAGCCTGGTCAACGCGTTCATCCCACAACCGCTCGCGCTGAACGTGCCGATCACCGCCTTCATGGTGGGGCTCCTATTCAGCAGCCTGCGCGCCGTTGACCATGACAGTGGCAAGGCCTGGATGGCGACATGGACCTTCTTCCGCCAGGCCGCCCGCGACCTGGCGCTCCTCGCCCGCGATGCTTTTCTCTTCATATTGGTATTCAGCGCGGCATTGATGTTGTTCTTCACTTTTTACAGCGCCGCCACCCATGGCGCGGGCATCGTCAAACCCGGCCCCGCCTGGTTCCGGTTGCCAAACTGGTTGCGCCACGGCGTACCGCGAGCAGGGGACACGCTCACCCTGGGCATTTTCCTGCCCGGCGTGCTCCAACTCATCTTCCTGACCATGAGTGTCGGCAATCAGCCGTTGATGCACTACCAGACCGGATACCTGTCCGCCGTGCTGAACTGGCGATTGGCATACCTGATGTTGGGCGCCTTGATGGGCTGTTCCTTCCTCGTGCCGATATTAAGGCAAGTCCCCTCTTTCTGGTTGGGTTGCGCGCTCATGGCCGTATGCACCGCCGCCTTCTGGTGGTTCGGCGCCTGGGGCTACCTGTGGTGCCGGGAGATGTTTGAGGGAACGAAGGAAAATGCGCGGGAAACCGCGAAGCAAACACGACACGCGCTCATCGAGAACCACATCTAAAGGGTTGCACCCTGCAAGGGTTGCACCCTGCAAAGGAAAACGTCATGAATGAACCGCATCGATTCATTATCCACGGCTCGGTACACGGCATCACCGATGAAATCACCGACCATTTCCGCAGGTTCGAGCGGGCGGGCGGACACGTCGAGATCCTGCGCGGGGCTTGTGACGGCGTCGTCTCTTACGACGGTGACGGCGATCCGGTGACCATCGAATCCCTGATTCACATCCTCGAACAGGCGGGATCCTGTGCGGAAAGCGCACATGGCGTCATCACGTTCGGCTTTGAGGACAGGGAGCCGTCGCACCTGCATGTGGGTGTCGCCAAGGCCAAGGCCGGGCATCCATTCTGGAGCGCACTGACCTCCATCCACCTGCGAGACTGGATGGCCAAAAAGCTACAAAGAGGCACCAACCGCGGATGAACAAAAAACCGCCGTCCCTTTCGGAAACGGCGGCTTGTCGTGCCACGGTCATCACGCCTGCAGCCGGTTAAACCCTGCCCGCAGGAACGTCATCTGGTCGGCCAGAATTTTTCGACCGGTCAGGTACATAAACTCGTACTGATTCGGGGTGTAGGGGACCGCCAGCAATTTCATCCCAGCTTGTTCCGGTGTTTTGGCGGCCTTGTGATTATTGCATCGCTTGCAAGCCGCCACTACGTTGGCCCAGGTGTCATTGCCGCCTTTCGACGTGGGCATAACGTGATCCCGCGTCAGTTGGTGGTCACCGAACTCCTGCCCGCAGTACATGCACATATGACCGTCGCGCCGGAACAGGGACGCATTGGTCAGTGCCGGTACCCGCCACTTGGTCCACGGGGTACCGCGGACGGAGATGACGGGGTGAATATCCATGTAGGACTGCAATCCCGTCATCCTGTTGCGGCCGCCGTGGAGCACCCGGAAGGGTTCGCCGATGGTCCAGGTGACCATATCCTTGGCATAGTAGGCCGCCGCTTCTTCCTGGTCGATCCAGTGCAGGGGATTACCTGCACTGTCCAACCGCAGTATAGCCGTCATGGTTCACCTCCTTTTCCAGCTTCTTGGGCATGGCCCCATGGATCCCATTATGCAGCAAGGATGCCACAGCACAGGTATTTGTGTGCAAAGAACGCGTACCGATACAACCATAAGCGAACGCGCCCAGCCACAGTCAGGACGGACTCCAGAGCGCGTTCGATCAGTCGCTCGCCCATGATGCGCAGAGCAAAAGCCATATCCTCCACCTTGTCGGCCGCCTCGCGGGCTTCCCCACGAAAACGGACGGCTTCATCGACCAGGCGTTCCACACGGTTGTTGAGCCAGTCTGCCGCGCTGTTGCTGTTGGCCGTGTTGCCCACAACGAAGGTGGTGGCCTTGACGGTGATCACGAAAACCACGAAAAACAATGATGTACGGAAAACAAAAGTCACGGCGCACCTCCTTTGTTTGAGGAAATGCCGCCGTGCGGGGCTACCCCTCCTGATGATTTTCTGAAATCTTGTCGAAGACGGGACGCAATGCAGCTCGCATCGTGTCGTAATCGCTGCCCAACGAAATGAGCGGCACAGTCAGGTTGCCGTGCTTTCGGACGTAACTCTGAGTCATGCAACTGAGGTTATCCTTGGCGGCGGGCTCCAGTGCTTTCGCCTGGGGTGCGTCCTGATCATCCAGTGGCATTCTTTCCGCGCACCACGCCATAGTGGCTTCGGCCTGGGCGATCACATCCGTCATCATGAGCTGCAGCATCTCCAGCGCCTGCTCGGATGTTGCCGGGCGCACGATGGCGGCTGGCGACTGTTGGGTAATCGCCGAGGTTGGTTGTACAGAAGATAGCGAAGAACGGTTCATGGTGAACTCCTTGATAAAAAGATTGGCACGACTGGAGGGATTCGAACCCCCGACACTCGGTGTAGAAGACCGATGTTCTTTCCGCTGAACTACAGCCGCTTTGTTGGTGCCCCTTGAGAGAGTCGAACTCCCGACATCCCGGTTCGAAGCCGGGCGCTCTGTCCACTGAGCTAAAGGGGCGAATGGTACCCGCAGCCGGACTCGAACCGGCAAGTGCTTGCGCGATGGGACTTAAATCCATAGTGTCTACCAATTCCACCATGCGGGCATTTTTGTTACAAAATGGTGCAGCGAGCCGGAGTTGAACCGGCGACACCCGGCTCTTCAAACCGGTGCTCTACCATGAACTGAGCTATCGCTGCGTTGATTGGTACCCGCAGCCGGACTCGAACCGGCATGCCATTGGCACTCACTTTTGAGGTGAGCGTGTCTGCAGTCGCAGCCAGCCGGCCATTCCACCACCAGGGCGTTTTGTTCAAAATGGTGAGTGCGGAGGGCTTCGAACCCTCAACCCCCCAGATTAAAAGTCTGGTGCTCTACCGATTGAGCTACACACCCGTTTGTTTGGACTTTGGCTGGGGTCGTGGAATACACAACCCGCTCCCCAACGACTTAGCTGTGCGAAGGTCTGCAAAGGGCTTGCAATCGTAGAGAGGGCAACCTAACATAACCAACGGAAAATTCCTCCCCTGTGGCAAACAGCCCAGGGATCCGGCCCCCGGCGGGTCGGGCGTCCACCCGATAGGGTCTAGCCTTATCGGACCCGGCATCCAGCGGTGTTGGAACTCCACGCGACAGAATCTTCTGTCGAACGCGACCCCCGGTGGGGTCGTTTTTTTGGATGGGGAACGTGGACTCTATCCGCTCCTCCGCTTCACTGGTGCCTTCGGCACTTTTCGCTAGTGCTTACGCACTTTGAACCACGGTTGCCTGGGTCAGAGCCAGGCGTCCTGCCATTAGACGATTCCCCAAAATTGGTGCCCTTGGCAGGAATCGAACCTGCACAACTTGCGTCACCGGCTTCTGAGACCGGGGTGTCTACAGTCGCAGTCGGCAGACCTGTTCCACCACAAGGGCAATGACTGGTGCTCCCAGCGGGACTCGAACCCGCATTTCCGGCTTGAAAGACCGGCCGCCTAAGCCATTAGCTGGATGGGAGCGTTGTGAAAAATGGTGCTCCCAACAGGAATCGAACCTGTCTCTCCAGGTTGAGAACCTAGCGGCCTAACCGATAGCCGATGGAAGCGTGTTTGGTGCCCACAGCAGAAGTCGAATCTGCGGCCTCATGGTTCGTAGCCATGCGCTCTGTCCCCTGAGCTATGTGGACGTATTGGTGGGTCTTGCAGGGATCGAACCTGCGACATTCGGTGTGTAAAACCGACGCTCTGCTGTTGCAGCCAGCAGGCCATCTGAGCTAAAGACCCGTGTTGGTGGACAATGCCGGGTTCGAACCGGCGACCTATGGCTTATGAGTCCATCGCTCTGCCAACTGAGCTAATTGTCCGAATTGGTGCATCGTGGTGGAATCGAACCACCCGCCTTCCGATTATCGGTCGGATGCTCTACTGTTGCAGCCAGCAGGGCCGATGAGCTGACGATGCGATGTGCATTTTTTGTTAAAGAACGAACTGCAGACAACGAAAAAACCGGCAGATTCTGAAGAACCTTGCCGGCGTTTTATTTCTGCCTTGGGGCGCTTCAGGCCCCGATAATCAGGGGCGGATTACACGATGAGTTCTTCTACGTTCATCACGGATTTCTGGCTAATAAAGGACAAGCGCAGACCGCCCATGATAAAAAGGGCCTCCTTCTGTTCCTGTCTCTGTTTGCCTAATCGTTGAAGCATGACGATCTCCGAAAATAGTGTGATGAATATGTTCCATTATATCTGGAAACTTTGCAGTTAACAAGTAATTTGCTGAAAGTCTGACGGCTGCAAGCACTGCCGACTGCAAATCAAATCTGCACGATCTTGAAATGCGGATCGAACACGCCATGCACCCAACTCAGAAAGTTTTCCGTTTCGGATTATCCGAGTGCGGCTCAACCAAAAACCAGGGACCGACGCTCTGGTGAAAGGCCACACGATCCTGCCGTTCCAGTATTCGCCATTCGCGGGTGCCCAACAGATGGAAAGCCTCTTTGATCCGGTTTTTGCCGTGAAATGACACGCCAGATAGAGTGATCCGTTTGTGCATATCGTAATCTCCTTCTACCAATGCTTATCGTGTGAAGCTGTCGGCATTACCGCCATTGACGATCACGGTAATGCTTCCAGCTTTTCCGGGTGCGGCAAGGCGCGAAGTCATCCCAGGCATAGCAACGGACCCGAAGCTTTACCCGGATTTGAGGTTCCCCGTCTTCAGGACAACCATGACCGGTATCGCGCACCTTGCGGCCAAAGTCCGGGGTGCGCCACATTTTCCAGTAGCGCGGCTTGTGAATGCCTGCCACCGGCCCGTGACGGTGGACGTGATGGCCGCGGCGTTTTTCGTATGCCGCGACAATTGCCTTGTGGCGCTTGGCTTTTTCTGCTTTCAGCCAATCGCCAGGGCAAACAGCGTTGTACTCAACATCCTCCATAACAAACTCGGTTGCAAGATACAGCCCGCCCAACCCTTCTCTGGCTGGCTCAAAAATCCTGCTGACGCGGTTATTCTTCAGAACTGCACGGATTTCCTTTGCGTCTGTGTACGGCCCATACCTGAGCCCGTTTCGATCCCGGAAAAACCAGGAAGGGGTTGGACGTGGAACGGGTGTTGATTTCTTGGTCATGATGCTTCTCCATCAGGCTAAAGAACCTAATGAAAGACGGTGATTTCCTCGAACATGATTGCCTCCTTAACTGTTAATATCCTACTCGCCATCAGCCTATGGCTTCAGGTCGGCACTCCAAACCTGATCGCAAGCGCCGTCGTTGATACATCCATCGTTTGTGCTAGTGCATCCAAATTCCTTTCATTGAGCTGCAGGCCGTTGTCCACCGCAGCCCGTCCCAGCAGGTCGGCAGGCATCAGTATTTCTGCTGCCAACTTGTTCGCCGCTCGCTCATCTGGATCGCTGATTTTGCTGCGATACATCCAGGTATCCTTGATGCCATCTTTCCCGATCTGGTCTCTGTGCAAAACATAATGCGCAATCTCATGCGCCAGCGTGAACCGTTGCCGCACCTTTGGATGATTACCGTTAACGATAATGAAATAGCCCCTGTCATCCTTGCCGATGGCGCCAGATACATTATCAGGCCAGTCCTTGCGCACCACAGAAATGTCAAAATCAGCAGCCAGATTCTCCACGTCAACCGGATAAAATCGCTGGTGCTCACGGATCACCGTGAATGGTCTGAAAATCTTATCGATCTTGACTGCGGTATCATTCATATCTGATCACCCGTTCCTACAAATCTGTACGGCGGAAATGACGTCCAACCCGCCGAGGTAGGGACGCAAGGCGGTAGGAATTTCGATGCTGCCATCGGCTCGCTGATGGTTTTCCAGAAGAGCAACCAGGGTGCGGCCAATAGCGAGGCCGGAACCATTGAGG